>JACNKZ010000051.1 GCA_014381785.1 Kiritimatiellota bacterium | reverse complement strand
TGTTACACTTTTCGACCGCCCCGCCGCCCGCTGCACTTTTCAACCGGCGTTTACACCCGCGGCCGGTTTTTTTTGTTCGTATAAATTCGCGATTAAATACACAGCCCTTCTTTGGTACAATTCAGGCCGTTATGAAAACGGTTCAAATTCAAACTACCTGGGGTCCAATCACACTGACACTTGCTGGCGGCAAAGTGATTGAATGCGCTCTGCCGTTTCTTAAAACCACCCCGCGCAAGCCGTTTAAGATCAAAGAAACGCCAGGTGCAGAATTGATCAACCCATTTTTTGCCGCTTCGCTGCCGTCGCTTCGCGCCAGCCTCACTTCGTGTCCAAGCATTGGAAAAAAATCTGCGCCTCAACGCAGTTGCTTTCCAAGGTTTGGAACTTCCGAGGGAACCGATTTTCAAAAAGCGGTCTGGAACGAGCTGCAGAAAATCCCGCGCGGGCAGACGCGAACCTACGGCGAGATCGCCGCGGCCATCGGGCGGCCCAGCGCGGTGCGTGCGGTCGGGTCGGCCTGCGGCGCCAATCCGCTGCCGCTGTTTATCCCCTGCCACCGCGTGACCGCCAAAAACGGCCTCGGTGGTTTCGGCTCCGGTCTGCCGTGGAAGAAGCTTCTGTTGGAGCGGGAGAACTGGAGTAACGGAGTATTGGAGGTTTGAATCAAAAACAGCACTCCCGCACTCCACTACTCCATCGGGACTGGATTGCAGGGCGGATTGTGATAAACAGTCGATGTAAAAATGAAGGAACTGATTATGCAAAAACAACCCACCCCCTATCTCTGCCATGTTTTTGTCTGCTCCAATGTGCGTGAGAACCGGCCGGATAAACCCGGTTGCGGCGCGCTCGGCGGCGGCGAGTTGAAAGCCATTCTGAAACAGGAGATCAAAGATCGCGGCTGGAAAGGCAAAGTGCGCGTTTCGACCACCGGCTGCATGGGTCTGTGCGGAACCGGTCCGAACATACTGCTCCACCCGCAGGGCATCCATTTTTCCGCCGTCCCCGCCGAAGATCTGGGTCTGATTCTGAAGCAGGTCGCGATTGACCTGAAGCCCTGAAAAAGCGTAGGTTTCATCTTTATATGAGTGAATTTACACTTCATTTTGACAACGCCCGCGAGGCGTCCGACCTGACCGACCTCCCTGCAAAAACGCTTGCAGAGATAGAGCGGCTGTTCAACGTATCGCTGACGGCACGGGATACGTGGCTCACAATTGATGGGTCAGGTGCCGATGATGCAGTGCGTTTTTTCCAGGAGCTGCGCACCGCCCGCGAGCGGAGTGTGCCGCTGAACAGCGCGCTGATCGACCATGCGCTGAAGGCGTTTATCGACGGCCGCGAGGAGGTTCTCAGAACATTCGCTTCCATGCGAATCGATGTGAGCCCGCGCAAGGATCCGGTTTTCCCGCGCACACTCGGCCAACAGATTTATCTCGATGCCATCCGCAACCACGCGGTTACGTTCGGGCTCGGTCCGGCCGGAACGGGCAAAACCTATCTGGCAATGGCCACCGCCATCTCCGCGCTGCTGAATGATGAGGTCAGCCAGATCATTCTCACCCGCCCGGCCATCGAGGCGGGCGAGGCGCTCGGCTTCCTGCCCGGCGATCTGCAGCAGAAAATCGATCCCTATCTGCGGCCGCTGTACGATGCGCTGAACGATATGCTGCCCGCCGCAGATATTGAAAAGCTGATGGAGCGCGGCGTCATCGAGGTTGCCCCGTTGGCCTACATGCGCGGGCGCACCCTCAACCATGCCTTTGTGATTCTTGATGAAGCGCAAAACACCACCACCAAGCAGATGATGATGCTGTTGACTCGCCTCGGATTTGACGCCAAGGCGGTCATTACCGGCGATCCCACCCAGATCGATCTGCCGGACCGCAAGAACTCCGGTCTGCTCGAAGCCGAGGCCATCTTGCAGCACATCGACGATCTCGCCTTTGTGGAACTGACCGACGATGACGTAATCCGCCACCCGCTGGTTCAGGAAATCATTCGCGCATACCGCCGCCACCGGGCATAAATCCCGCAAGAAAGAGGCTGCCTTTGAAACGTAAACAACCTGTGAAAAAAGTGAAGAATCGCGTCGCCGCGACCAAAGATGTGACCGCCCGCAAAAAGCGGCCGAAGCTTCCGGTCTTTAATCTGCTGGTCACGATTCTGGTGTGGCTGGCCGTGGTCGTGCTGTTCTACAGTGGCCGCCTCATCCGCCCGCAGAGACTGGTTCTGGGTCAGCAGGCGCCGGATACCATCGTCGCCTCCGTCGATTTTAGCGCCGAAACCATTTCCGCCACCGAAATCAGACAACGCGAGCGGGCGGAACGGATTCTGCCGGTATTCACCATCGACCGCGACGGCCTCGACAGCGCCGAGCAGGCGTTCGACAAGCTGCTGCCGCGGTTGCACACCCTGCTCACCACTGCCGATCCCGAACGCCACGCGCTCATTCGCGACCTGATTGTAGACCGCCTCGACCAGTTATCCATCTCCCTGACCCCGGAAGAACTGCTGCGCATCGTCCCCCAGGAAGAGCCCGACCTGCGGGCCGTCATCCTCAGTGCGCTGACCGATCCGATTGAAAACGGGATCATCACCGAAACGGAGCGGAGCGGCCGGTTCAACGGAATCGCCAAAGACGGCAACGTCGCCATACGGGGCGGAGCCACCGAAACGATTCGTTCTCTGGAAAGCTTTTCCCTGCAGTCTGATGTGTTGCAAAAAGCGGTCAGCAACATTTCCGAGCAGCTTCCGCGCGATCAACGCGACGAAAAGGTAATCCGCACTCTGATCACGCCGTGGCTCCATGCCAATGTCATATACGATGCCGCCGAAACCACGAGGCGTAAAAAGCAGGCCACCGAGCTGATCGACCCGGTTATTGAAACGGTTTCCAAAGGATCCGTTCTGATCCGCAGCGGCTATCCGGTAACCAGTCAAACGCTAGTCTGGCTCACCGCCCACGAGAAGCGGCTCGGTGAACTTGAAACCCCCACTGAACGGATTCAGCGTCTGGTCGCCAGCGGTCTGCTCTTGCTGCTTGGCATCGGCCTGACGGCGGCGATCGGCGGCATCGTCAACCCCCACCTACTCCGCAACCGCAAACTGGTTCTGCTGTTGCTCACGCTTTCCATCCTGCCGCTGCTTCTGGGGAAAACATTGCTCTACCTCTCCGTCAACCTGCAGGTTCTCCCGCCCGCCGTGATCGATTACGCCGTCCCGCTGGCCATTGCACCAATCCTGGCCTCGGTTCTGGCTGGGGGATTTGCGGGTGTGCTGGTCGGGTTCTGGAGCAGTTTCGCCATGGCCACCCTGCTGGGCAATAGCTTTGAGGTGCTGGTGCTCGGCCTGTTGATCACGGTCACGGCGGTCTACACCACCCGGGATGTTAAACGCCGCAGCAAACTGTTCAAAGCCGGGCTGTGGGTCGGCGCGGTTAAAATCTTTTTTACACTGGTTCTGGCGGTACTCAACCAGCCGTCATGGTGGGTGCTGCTGCCACAACTCGGCACGGCGCTGGTCACCGGGCTTCTCAGTGCGTTGCTGGCACTGCTTCTGATCCCGGTGTTTGAGCACCTGTTCAATATCACCACCGACATCAAGTTGCTGGAGCTGTCCGACCTCAGCCACCCGCTGCTTCAGAGTCTTGCCATCAACGCGCCCGGGACCTACCACCACTCACTTATGATGGCCAGCCTTGCCCAGAACGCCGCCGAGGCGATCGGCGCCAACGGGTTGCAGTTGCGTGTCTGCGCCTACTTCCACGATGTCGGCAAGCTGGTTAAACCCGGCTTCTTCAGCGAAAACATTCAATTTACCGAAAATCCGCACGACGATCTGGCACCGAGCATGAGCACGCTGGTGATTGTTTCGCACATCAAAGAAGGCGTGACGCTGGCGAAAAAATATAAACTGCCGCAGGTCATCATCGACGGGATCGAACAACACCAAGGCACCAGCCTGGTCTCCGTGTTCTACCACCGCGCCAAAACCCAACAGCAGAAAGAAAACACCGCCGCGAACAGCACTCAGAATCCGGTTAACGACGAAGATTTCCGCTACGAGGGCCCGCGCCCGCAAAACCGCGAGATGGCCATTCTGATGCTCGCCGACTCCTGCGAAGCCGCTTCGCGCTCGCTCGACAAGCCGACGCCGGTACGCATTGCCAACCTGATCTCGGATATTTTCGATTCCCGCCTGCGTGACGGCCAGCTCGATGAATGCAACCTGACACTGGCCGAGCTCAGCACGATCAAGCAGTCGTTCGTCTTCTCGCTCACCAACATGCTCCACGGCCGTGTGGCCTACCCCAAAGAGGAAACCGGAAAAGAAAGCTCGAACACCAAAGCACCCCATAAAAGAAAGAATGACGAGGTACAAAACACCTAATGACGAATCGGATTATGGATTTCGGTATTTCGTCATTTGGGTCTCTTTTGGGTATTTGGGTATTTCGATCTTCGTCATTAAAACGATGAACACCTTTGTTTTAAATAATCAGAGCGCCATTTCTCTAAACCTGTCAGCCATAAGCAAACTGGTTAACGAGTTGGCTGACTGTCTTGCGCAGACCGATCCGCAAACCGACTGGGGCGAGGTCTCGGTTGTCCTCATGGACGATGCGGGAATTACACAGCCCAACCGCGAGTTTTTTGGCAAAACCCGGCCAACCGATGTCATCAGCTTCCGCTACGACCCCGTTCCCGGCGAGGAGGACGGCGCCACCGGCGACCTGCTTGTAAATGTGGAATGCGCGCTGCGCGAAGGCCCGGCGCATGACGGGGCGGATGCGGAGCTCGCGCTCTACATCGCCCACGGCTTTGACCACCTTTCCGGCGCAGAAGACGACACCCCGCAGAAGCACGCCGCCATGCGGCGAACTGAAAAGCGGTGGCTTGAGGCATTGCAATCGGAAATAAAAAATCTGATATTGAACTAGATGAATACAAACCACCTGTTCTACAGCCTTCTCGCCCTGCTCCTCGGCGGCTTCTGGTCCATCCTCTTCGCCGCCTTCCGCGAAACCGGCAACGCCGGCATTGCCCGCCTGATCGAAAAACGGCCGGAAGCAAAAGTGCGGCTGGAGCACTGGGCGCCGCGCTGGAATCTGTTGCGCACCACCCTGCGCTTCTGCCTGACGCTATTCGAAATCACCGCTGTTGGATTCGGCCTGACCACCTTTACGCTGAACAACCCGATCCAATGGATCGCCCTGTTGCTGACGATGACGCTGCTCTATATGGTCTTCATCCGCGTCATCCCCTTCGTGCTAGCCGAAAGCTACGCCGACCGCCTCTCCCTCACCTTCCTGCCTCTGGTTGCCGGCAGCACTCGCCTGCTGCTCCCGCTCGTCTGGCCGGTCTACGCCATGGAACGCGGACTACTCGCGCGGGCTCTTTCCTCATCCGACGGCGACGACCGCCCCTCCGCCGAAGATGAAATTATGACCCTGGTCGATCAAAGCCATACCGATGAGCTTGAAAAAGAGGAGCGCGACATTATCCGCAGTGTCTTTGAATTCGGCGAAACCGTTGTGCGTGAGATCATGACCCCACGCGTCGACATCGAAGGCCTCAAAGACGATGCCACCATCGATGAGTGTATTGATAAAGTGAAACACTCCCGCCACTCCCGCTTTCCCGTCTACAATGAAACCATCGACAACGTCCGCGGTGTCATCCACGTCAAAGACCTGCTACGCCTCGTTGCGCAGGATCAGAAAGACTGCTCCGTCGCCGATATCACCAAAAAGATGAGCATCGTTCCCGAAACCATGCCCATCAACGACCTGCTCAAACAGATGCAGGTGCAGAACTTCCAGATGGCCGTTGTCGTCGATGAATACGGCGGCACCGCCGGTATCGTCTGCATGGAAGACATCATCGAAGAACTCATCGGAGAAATCCGTGACGAGTACGACCTTGCTGAAAAAGAGATTCAGAAACGCCCCGACGGGTCGATCCTCGTTAACGCCAGCCTGGCGGTCGACGACCTCAACGAAGAGCTGAATCTGACCATTCCCAAAAGCGACGAATACGACTCCATCGGCGGATTTGTGCTGTCTGAACTCGGCACCATCCCCAAAGCGGGGCAGAAACTTTCAACCGCCGGCCTCGAGATCGTCGTCCACAACGCCACGGCGCGGCGCATCCACACCCTGCTACTCAAGCCGCTGACAGAGTAATTTCCACCCGAGCGGAGCGAGAGAGGCCCTGCGAATGCGGGGCAACGACCGAAGGGAGAGGCAAATACCTGTGAGTTCCATTGGAATTTATGACGCCGTCGGCTTACCTTCAGGTTCAAGTTTTCCAAACACCTGTGGTGAGCTTGCCGAATCCATTGGAAAAAAAACACGGCGAGGCGATCTGCCGCAATCGCCGCGTTACGGGCTGACAAATTCCTTGCGGAAAAGTACGCTCGCCGCGGTCGGAGGCCATGCTTCGGAAACCCAGATCGCCAGTGCTTTTGACTGCATGTCGACAAAGGGATGCGCAACCATGGCCACCTGGGGCGCAGAGGGCGGCCCTTCCATTTGCACATCGTTCACGAAGTACCACTGCGTATTGTCAAAGGTGAATTCCCAGGTGGAGTCTGTGGAGATCAGCCCGTTGTGTGTGCGCAGACAGGCCTGTACCCAGTCGGGATACCCGCTCTGCTGCGTCTCCAGAGTTAATTCGTGCCGTCCGGGCTCCAGCACAACCTGTTTTACCGACAGATGTTGCGGATTGCCGCCCATGAGCATGGGTTTTCCATCCAAAGAAAGTCGCGCCGGATTTTTTGTATAAAACGTCAACAATGCGTGATCCGGACTTTCGTGGAACCAAAGGAGCTGTTCTGCATATTGTTTCGCAACCGCACTTTCGGTCTGCTCAATAAACTGTTCGTAAAGAGGCTTGGCCTTCTCAAACCCTTCGAGCCGCTCAATATAGGCAATCTGCCGCAGACGGAGAACGGGCTCGTCTGGCGGTTTTCCGTAAACATGCAGCCATTGATCAATGGCCTCACTGGCTCCGAGATAGTCGTTGAGACGTTCAAAGTTAGCGAGTTCGCTCATTAAGGTGTATTTGGCAAAGGGATCGACGGGCGGAGTCCGATCGGCGGCCAGCGTGACAGCGGACGGTTCATCCAGGTAATAAAACGCGGTGCTTTCAAAGGTGCCATGCGACGCATTGCCGGGACCGCGCTCAATCATGACGGCCATTTTTTCATCAAAGTGAACGGCATCCAGATCGTGCAGGCGGTATTGCACGGTGCGGTACGGCGCTTTGAACACCAGGCCATGAAGCGGGCGGGCGATCACATTTTTATAATACCAGCCGGAGTTAAAGTAGTCCTCGAGACCAGTTCCGTGCCAGCAGGGCTTGGGTTCTCCGTCACGAATCATGTATTCGTCGCTCTCCAACAACCACCAGCTTCGATCAAAACTGGTGGCACTGAGTATGCACCCCACATATTTTCCGTGACCGGCGGTTCTCAAAATCGAGTGCGGCGTGCCGGGATTCGGGCCGGATTGGTTCCACACCGCGTGAAAATAGCCCAAATCATTCTTCCAATCGTTGGAAACCTTCACCTCCGCCTGCAGCCGCAAAGGCTCTTCGCTTTCATTGGCAATAGCGATGCGGGCCGACGTTTCGAACGGCATCGGGAAGCGGCAGGAAAAGGTGTTTTCTTTTAGTTCGAAAAATCGCGACTGATAGTGCGTACGATTCCATACACTGCCAAAGAAGTCCCCGAGCGGTACGCAGACGCTTGGCGCACTGGAACCGTCCCAATACATTTTAAGAACAACGTTGCGGAGTTGCTCCGGCGTGAGCGATGCGGGGGTGAGCGCGAGCTGCCGAATGATGGAGGGGCCGGACAGCTCGGTAATCACGGTTTCTGAACCGGCCGGGATTTCTGCGGCGAAAGATTGCGTCGACAGGTTATCACCGGAAGGTTCTGTGCGCTCAAATTCGGCGGCGAACTCATCCAGCGCGGCCAGGGTTTCCACATCCGGCCTGCGCGGCCAGCTGGCCGGAGCCTCGTGTAAGGGCAGCCAGTTGTATTGATAGTACAATTTGCGCTTTCGGCTCGAGAAGTCGTTGTCCTCTGTAACGATTTTTAAACTTTTGTAAAACGGCAGCGGAGCAAAAGACCAAAAACAGGATTGTTCGTAGCGGGCGAGCGGTGGCGCAAACGGACTGATTCCGGTCTTCATCTCAGCAAGGGTCGTATCGATACGAGGTGTTTTCTCGCCATCAAAGAAAAATTGAAACCGCTGATGATCCCGGATGCCGGTGGTCCAGAAGCGCGTCAGCACTCCCGGTTGCTGGATGTCGGCAATGACCAACCCATCGCCCTCTTTGCGCAAATAGTATCCAAAGTCATCGTTGCCTCCGGTGCGATCAAAGGTCGTCGCCACAATCGTGTCGGGTCCGGAAAGTGTTGCCATCCAATCCGGATCACTCAGTTGTTTGAGTAGTACGGCATAAGGAACTCCCGGCTCCGTCCTGTGCCCGCATCCCCACAGCAGACCGCATACCGCAATCCCGAAACAGACACGCTTAAACCAGACCGTTACCATGCCTTTTCCTTCCGCAGTTTAATCCGTACCCAGTGAAGGAAGTAGACGGTGCTGGTCAGAAAACAGACGGGCGCGTGAAGAAGCCAGCACCGGTCTTTGGTCTTGAAGGTCTTCCACAGCGAATAGATGAACGGCCAAACAAATGTGATTTGAAGAAGTCCCGCCCAAATCATTCGTCCACCCGTATAGGCAATCCACGTTTTCCGCTCCTGCTGACGTGTATGAGATTTCAGTGCGATCTTCGCCCGTTTTCGCAGAAAATCCCGAATGGATCCAACGTAGTAATGCTGCACCCCGACCCCATCCGCCGCGGCAATAAAGGCATCGGAGCGCACCGCAATATCCATGGGAACAACGGCCTCCTCGAAGGTTTCGAGGCCGATGTACGGCTCAATGACGGATCGACGATAAACGAAGCCGTTCGCCCCGCAAGGATAGCCCGGCGGAATGCGATACTTCCTGTAGCGCATTCCGCAATCTTCTTTGAGCTCGATCTCAACCGGGTGTGTTGCCGCCCCCCACGCCAGCGGATCGCTGATGTGCAGGCAGACCGTCAGATAATGATTCAGTGCCGTGCCGTTGGGAACCGGCAAATAGCATGACTCGAAACCGAACATATCGGGGAACAGGTCAAAGGCCCGCAGGGCCTTGCTCAGCCAGTCCGGATCGCATAAACGATTGTCGGCATCAAGCAGCACAATAAAGTCGCCATCCGACACCTTTAAAGCCTCGGCCTTGCCGAACTCGGCAATCCGCCGCGGATTATCAACGCGCTTCATCAAAATCGACTGCTCTGAAGCCCACTTTTCAGCCAGTTCAAGAGTGCGATCCGCCGAACCGCCATCAGCAACAACGACCTCGATCCGGTCATGCGGATAGGTCTGCGCAGAAATGCTGTTAAGGCATCCGGGAAGATGATGTTCCTCATTGAACACCGGAATGATAAAAGATACTTTCGCTCCATGCTTCATTACTAATCGCTCCTGTAAAAACAGATACAAAGGTGTCATTTCGTTGAGACAAGAAAAATGAAAAACATTCAGAAAGAACATTTTGAAGCGGAGTATGTGGAGAATTCCGCTGTAAACCCCTGTCACCTGCACGATACCGTCTTTTTACTACTGAAGGATTCATCTTTCCCAGTGGACTGCCGAGTGCTGGATATCGGAGCTGGCAGAGGGGCACTTTTGGACCGAATTCCGCCTGACTGCAAAAAGGTTGCGGTCGATATTTCTGAAACCGCAGCCCGTCAACTTTCGGCGAGAGGCATTGAGGCCTCCTGCATTGACCTGGATACGGAACCTCTCCCCTGCGACCCGGACTCTTTCGACTATATTTTCTGCCTGGAAGTGATTGAGCACCTGAACCGCCCTGCGGAAACGCTGCGTGAAATCCACCGGACGCTGAAACCTTCCGGACGGTTTATTGTCTCGGTTCCAAATATTTATCAACTCCTGACGCCCCTGCTCTATCTGGCAGATATCCCGCCGGTCAACTCAGCCCGTTACGGCCACGTGCATGTTAACGATTTCACCGTGCGGGTTCTCAAAAAGGCACTGCGAGAAAACGGTTTCAATGTGCTCCGTATCGCTGGCGACGAAATTTTTCCGCTCAAGGATCCCGTCAGCCGATGGATTGCGCGCAAGGTTCCGCGCATGGCTCATCACCTGATCGCAATCTGTGAGAAAGCATGATGAATCCCATCCTCCCTTTGCTGAAGAAGATGACCCCTGTCTGGTTGGTGATCATTCTAGCGGTTACTGCCACGATGATCTCCCTTCCGGTTCTGTCTGAACGTGACAGCGTATTCTCCTTCAATGACGGCTCCATTGAGACCCAACTGGCCGAAGGCTCGCATCCTCCGGACACATTTCAGCACCACTGGAACAACCAGTTTTTCCTTGGCCTGGGGATGAAAACATCCAGTTTTAATACGGTCAACCTGCTTGAATGGACACTGGGAGCACACCAGTACCGGCGGGTCGGAGTCCTTCTCGCAATCATCTTCGCGGGATGGGCCGCCTATGCCGCCTGCCGCCTTTCCGCCCGATCAAAACCCGCTTCATTTATCGCGGGGATCATTGCCGGTCTCTGCGGGTGGACCGTTACCTTTCCCATGGCGGGCCTCACGGCGCGCGCCTGGCTGCTGAGCTGGATGCTCCTATCCATCGGCCTGATTCATTACGGAAAGCGAACGGGCAAGTGGCTCCCCTATATGCTTGCGGGCGGGTTTCTCGGCATGGCTATTACAGATTCTCCGGACGTCGGCATTCTGGCAGCACTCTGCTGTGCGCTGTATTTTGTTCTGTACCATTTTTCATCCAAAGCCGCATTTCGTAGAAATGCTGCGCTCCAAACGGTCGGAAAGCTTCTGATCTACGGCACCTTCTGCGCCCTCATGGCGAACCAGACGGTTTTGAACATGTTCGAACTCTATGTGAAACCCTCAGCAAACAGCCCCGTGGCGGAAAAGTCCCCTTCCGCCGACGAACAGTCCTATGAATGGGCCACTCAGTGGAGCCTGCCGGCCAATGAAACCTGGTCGCTGATTGCCTGCGACTTCCACGGAGCGTCATCCCGATCCGAAACAAATCCCTACTGGGGACGCATGGGACGCTCTGCCGGATGGGAAGATCATCATCAAGGTTATCGGAATTTCAGATTGGCAGGTTATGCCCTTGGAACCGTGCCGTTTATTCTCCTGCTCTACGGATGGGTTTTTTCGCGGCGGGAACCGCAGGAAAAGCGCATTCCATTTTATATATTGAACGGGATGGCGCTTCTCTGTCTGGCCCTGAGCTGGGGGAAATATTTTTTCCTCTACAGACTGTTTTTTAAGCTGCCGCTGATGGGATCCATCCGGAATCCTGAAAAGTGGATGTGCGGTTTTTATGTTTTCATCATTCTGGCCATCGCCGCCTCTTTTGATTTTCTTCTGCATCGGGCTCAGCCGTCCGAACCAACACAAAAAAAATCCGGGTCAAAAGGCCTTTGGGTGGCGGCAGGACTTCTCCCGACACTGCTCTTTTTCAACCTCATCTATCTTTTAAAAAGAACCCCATTCATTCAACATCTACATTCTGAAGGATTCGGAGCGGATGTGGATCCCGTATATGCCAACAGCCTGCACACTCTGCTGCTCGCGCTGTTCTGCGCGATCATCGCCGGCGCGGCCATCTCTCTGCTGCTGATACAAAAAAAGAAAAAGCTGATTCCGATTGTTTCAGGCATCCTGATTTTACTATCCATCATCGAGCTGTCGCAGGCCGCAAAACCCTATGTCATGCCGTATCAATATCGGCATCTGCTTGAAAAAAATGAGCTGATCGACCTGCTCAAAAAAGAGGCTCCGAACAATCGGATTAAAGTGATTCCGCCACAGGATCCTCTGCTCAACAACTTCCGGCTCTCATGGCTTCGGGCGCAAAACTTCAGCCTATTCGACCCTGTATCTGTTCGAAATATGCCCGCCGACTACACTCTGCTGCTTGATCAGCTTCAGACCCGTCCGGACACACTGTGGAAAATGGGTGCCGTGCGCTATTTTATCTGCACGCCCCAAATCGCCGCCCAGCTTTACAGGCAATTCCCTTCAGGATTTTCACAAAAGACTCTATTTACGTTCACACAGTCGGCAAGCGGCATCATTCGTCCGAAAGTCATCACCACCCCGCCAGCTAATAACTTCTATTTTGTGCTGTTGGAATACCGCGACGCATTTCCACACGTCCGGATCAGCCGAGCTGTTGAACCGATGCCGCCGGGCGCTGCCGGACAAGCCGCTGCATTGAATGCGCTTAAAGAAAACTCATCGGACGAGTGGATCGATTACATTGACGGTCCAAATGTCGCACCCATACGATTGACTGAGAACATCACGGGGAAAGTTCACGTGCTGAGTAAGACCCCGGCGGAACTTCGCTTAAAAACTGAATCAACTGCGGAAAGCTTCCTGATTATCGCCGAAAAATTTGATCCTCAATGGATTGCTGAAATTGATGGAAAGCAAACGCCCGTTTATCGCGCTGACGGAATTTTACAAAGTGTCCGGTTACCGGCGGGAACCCATGAAGTCGTATTGAGATATCAACCGCCGAAGATTGCCCTGACGGTCTCCATCGCAAGCTGGGGCATTCAAATGGCCCTGTTGCTCCTTTTCGGAGCATCGACACTAAAGAGAAATTCGTCTGAACGCTAAACCCGCAACTCCACACCCAACTGCTCCAGCAAACGATTCAATCTGATTGTGTCGGAGCAATATAGAAAATGTGTAGAGGGGAGCTGAACGTGAGGAACATCTTCCCAGCAGGGAGTACATCCCAACAAGCCGGTATGCACCTCAACAACGAAAACAATCTGCTTTTCGATGATCCATTTTTTAAACTCCGGATTTTCAAAAAACCCTTTCTCCATTCCCTCAATATCCATTTTGATCAATGCAGGAGTTCCATAAGAGGCCTCCGCTTCGGCATAGGTAATCGTGCACACAGATCCCTCATCTGAAAACTCGATTTGATTGCCCGGGTGTGATGTGTCGGGCGCCTGGTAACTTTTTTCTTCCACGGCGAAGCCTCTCGGAACAATGTCAAAGTGCAGCCCGTTGGCATCGCGGCTTTTTTCCAGAAGTTCCGATGCTCGGGCTGACATTTCAAACGCGATGACCCCCCGTCCAAGCCCTGCAGCCACCAGCGTCAGGTATCCAATATTTGCACCAATATCCCACACGGATCCATCTACATATTTAGGAAGCTCCAGCAATGGCCATTCCCGTTGCTCAAGCATACGTGCCGGGATAACCAATGCGGCAGCGTTGTCTCTGGAATCAAAATACAAACGCAATCCTTTGAACTTTCTGGACAGCGTAATCGACGGAGCAAAACGGTGCCACAGGGGGGCCAGCGACCCGGCCTGTAATTTTCCTAAAATCGTTGTAATCAAACTCATTCTCTTCCTTTCCGATGAATCTCATCGGTCATTTTTATAAAAACCTGCTTCGCCGCTGCCGCACTATCTAAAATGATTACGGATTTATAAGCGCCTTTTATTTTGCACTCATTGATCCGCCCGGCGACCAGATCCTGAAAGGCTGTGCGCAGCTTTTCTTTGTCGCCAACCGGAACATAAACGGGGCCGTCCCCGAAAGCTTCCCGATAGTGCGGAAGCTCATAAGTAATCACGGGCTTCCCGGCCAGAATCGCCTCTGCAATAGCGATTCCATAGCCTTCTTCATAACTCGGGAATGCAAGGCAGCGACTGCCTTTGAGCAGGCCGTAGGCTTCCGGAATCGATAAATGCCCCAGAACATCGAACTGACTACTCAGGCCGCGCTCCGCGATATACGCCTGCAACGGGAGCCGCTCCTCGCCTTCTCCAATCAACCCCACCCGCAAACCTAAATCCCGAACGGTATCGACCAAATCATAAATCCCTTTTCGGGCAACCATCCGGCCGATGAAAATCACATCATAGCGGGGAATTGAAGCCGCCTGCCGCACACCGTCTATATTTACCGCCGGGTACTGCATTTCCATCCGCTCTTCAGAGATCCCCAGTTCAATCAGCTGTTGTTTCACCTGACTGTTGCCGGGGAAGATCACATCGGCACGCCTGTAAAAGAAAAAAGCCATTCGCTGGGCAACGTAAGAGCTAAAAAACTGAAGTTTCTGTGAAAACGATCCGCCGCGCCTCAAGGGAATCAAATGAAAAACAAAAATACCGACGGACGACTTAAACACAGTTCGATGAACAAACGCGGGTATAACATCGAACAGAAGCGACAGTGTTAACACCATCTCAGCCGGCTCACGCCGCACCCGTCGACTCGCCTTTACGATGCGCGTCAGATAAACCAAAATTGTCTCTACAACAGATCGGGGGATGAAGCTCGGATAGCAAATGTGCTTCGTCTGTTCGGGAAGCAGGTCGGCGGCCAGTGAAGGTGCAACAAAAGAAACCTGGTGTTCCACGGCAAACCCCTCCGCCAAACCGAAGAGATGGTTCGTCCCGCCACTGACCGAATGCGCCAGATAGCCATTATTCATGATCAAAATATTCACCGCAAATTCCTCAATCGTTTATACGGCTCAGCCGAGCTTCTTCTTTTGCAAAATCAAACCCATATTTCGCTCCCGCCGGGGAAGAAGCTGTAAAATTCGCGAACGGTTCTGGCTCCACCAACCAATCGGCTCAAACCCAACCGCTTTCGCCATATCACTCAATGCCCGAGGAGTAAACGCCCGGATATGCCCGGCAGTCCCATACCCCTTCAATCGCTTGCCCAACGGGCCCAGTCCGTATGTAATCGTCTTTGACCCGACTTCTGTACCGATCGGCTGCAGGCCTAAAAACAAAAAGAATGGATTCGCCCACCAAGCCAAATTCGGAGTACTGATCACCACAAGACTATCCGGTGCGGCCAGCCGATGTAGCTCACCCATCAAATGTTCCGTTTCAAAAAGGTGCTCAATCAAATGATTACAGAAAATCAGGTCGTGACTGGACTCAGGCAGAGGAACTGTATCTTTGTTCAAATCTGCAGAGCCAAAATCAACATCTGGCGCAATCGCTTCATCCAACACATTAACCAGATCAATACCTGCAAGCTTACTGATCCGATCCGACCCGCCCAGACAGGCGGAAATCTGCCGTAGAAACAGCCCAGACCCACACCCCACATCGAGCACTCGCAGGGCCTCTTTTCGAGACAACCATTGCTTTACACACCCCGTTTTCAAAAAAGAGTCCAGATTATACTCAGCACGTCCGTACTGATCCCCTTGCTTATATCGTTCCTGATAAAATTTTATATCCATATTATTTTCCCGGTTGGTCTGACTTTGCTGAAACTGCTTTTTTCAACACATCCAGAAATATCGCGGCGGATTCCTTCCATGAAAATTTATCTGCCCACTGGAGACTAGACTCCCTCAATGCATCCAATTCTTCCGGGTGCCGCAATAGTCTCTGCAGGTTGTCCGTTAAAGCGTGTACATCCCCGCACGGAATCAACCATCCGCTCTTCCCCGTGGAAACCGACTCCTGGATTCCAGGGACATCCGCTCCCAACACGGGAGTTCCGCAGGCATTCGCTTCGATATTGGTTATTCCCCAGCCCTCCATACTGCTCGGATTGACGAAAATCCAGGCCCGTTGCAGTAGTTCCTTTTTTTTCTCTTCAGAAACAAACCCGAGAAAACAAACCCGGCCATTGAGCCCTAGCTCATCACATAATGTTCGAAGTCGTGATTCATCATCTCCCTGACCGACAATGTTCAACATACAATCAGAATCCTTCAGCTCAGCCATGGCCCGTAAAATCACATCAATGTATTTATAGCGCTTCAGTCGTCCCACATACAAAAGTTCAGGCGAGTCCGATTTAACCCCAGGGTGATAATTTTCATCCACCGCACTGTAGACCAGTTCCAGCGGGTTCGAGGGAAATAACTCCCGCACCATTTTTTCTGAACTTTTCGAAATGGTGACGATCTGATTTTTCCTATAGACGCGCGGCATCAGCCAGCTCTCCAGCCAGTTGCCAACGCGGGCCGCCAATCCGGAGAACTCGCGCTTCCAAACATCGGTATGCACATGAAAGATCAGCAGAACAACCGGAACCCTTGTATACAGCGGAGTAAAAAACGGGATTCCGTTTTCCGCATCAACAATCACATCCGGCTTCCATCCCAGACGGATATACTGCCACCATGCGCAAAGATATACGCCATAGGTTCCACCCATACGTAAAATCTCGATGCCGTCGCGGACATCTCGCGCAGGATGCCCGGAAGATGCTCCGCAAATCCATGCAACACGATACCCCTGCTCAACCCAAAGCCGAGCCTGTTCATGCAAATAGATTTCGGCCCCGCCTGCCTGGGGGTGTGTCATGTCGCGCCAGTTAAAAATCAAAATATTCATTAAAAAACCTAAAATCTCAGGAGCTCTGCCTGCGGCCAAATAGAACACAAACGAACAACACCGCCAGCGACGAAAGGGAGAACCAGCCCAGAGCAGAGACAATCTGAAACGCCGACGACGTCTGCGACAAAACATAAACGTAGAGACACAGTAACGGAAGCATCGAGAGTATCCAGAACGGATGATGCCGAGCCCAGATGTACTGACTGACAATCTGGATCAGCGCGATCGGGATCACCGCCCAGACATATCGCTGGAGAATCTGAACATACGCGCTTCCTTCAACACCATACATAAGCTTCATCGGCACATCAGGGAACAGAGTAATAAAAAGCGCGGCAGCACTGCAGACACTCCCGGTAAAAAAAAGCGGGCCGAACAGGAGAACCCGGCTGCGTGAAACCACGGCGCGGGGAAACATCGCCACCGCAATCGGGAGCGGAAGAAAAAGAACCGTTCTGGCCAGCATCGCCGCTTTTCCATACACTGCGAAGTCCTCCCCGGAAAGTAACCGGGGGAATAAAATCACGTCCGCATTCATCAGACTCTGGATCACAAAGCGCCCCGCGAGCACCGGAAGGAAGTAGCGCAGAACCGGACGTAAATCATAGTGTTCCTGCGGACGGATTTTAAGCAACGACCAAACAGGAATCAGTGCAACTAGCACACCAACAAGAACACTGAAAATTACCCCGCAGATCAATGCATTCACACTCCCGAACAGTAGAGCCGCCAGCACCACGCCGCCCAGTCGAGCCGCTGCGGGAGCCAGTCCGGCCAGCGCCAGCCACCCAAAACGTCTTGCCCCCTGCAACCCGCCATTGAGAACCGGAGCATAGAGGCCAAGTAATGCGACAACACCCAATAGAATCAAACTCAGCACCGAAGGCGCATGTAGCCATGCGGTCAGCCGGGAAGAAAGCAAACACCAGATCAAAAAAACAATGACCCCTCCTGTCGTAATATACAGGCTAACTCGGCGAATCAATGCCGCCCACAGCATATGCTTTTCTTCATGCGCATGTTCGGCTGCGTAACGAGCCACTGCCGTCTGGATCGAACCCGAAGCGACATTTAGCACAAACAGAAGCCCCAGAAGGGAGGTGAAAGATGCGTAAATCTCCCCCTCGAGGAGCCGGCCAGCCACCATATGCACCAACAGAAACAACAACCCACTCAATCCGTTAACACAGACCAAAATCAAAGAATCACGGGCAAACCCGAACCTGCAAAACACTTTTGCCAATTTTTGTCGCTCCATGAGCCCCTTGATCATTGCCCCGCCCCATATGCAACCAAATCAGCTTGAACCATAATCCCGACCAGCTCATCAAACCCTACCCGGGGCTCCCACCCCAGAACATCGCGCGCTCTGGACGCATCGCCCACCAGCAGCCCCGGCTCAAGCGGACGATAATAACTCGGATCCACCTGAACCAGTTTGCGGCCGGTTTCGGCGTTCACCCCGCAGGCCTGATCTTTTTCGCCGTTCCATTCCACGCGAATTCCGACACTTTTAAATGCCGCATCGATAAACTCGCGGACAGAATGCGCCTGACCCGTTGCAATCACATAATCATCCGGCGCATCCTGCTGTAAAATCCGCCACATGGCATCCACATAGTCCGGAGCATAGCCCCAGTCACGCCGGGCCTCCAAATTACCAATCGAAAGGACTTCATCAGCACCGGAGACAATACAGGCAACCGCCCGGGTAATCTTACGGGTCACAAAATTTTCTCCCCGCCGCGGCGATTCATGGTTAAACAGAATCCCGTTACTGGCATGCAACCCGTACGTTTCGCGATAATTAACCGTGGTCCAAAAAGCGCTTAACTTGGAAACGGCATACGGAGAACAGGGGTGAAAAGGAGTCTGCTCCGTCTGCGGAGATTCAGCTGCCCGACCGAACAACTCTGAACTGGAGGCCTGATAAAAACGGGCGGCGGAACACACCTCGTGTATCGCACTTAACAATCTCAATGTTCCAGCCGCATTGACATCGAAAGAATACTGAGGCATCTCAAACGAAATCTGAACATGTGACTGCGACGCGAGGTTATATACCTCATCCGGCACAACTTTCTCCATCAAACGAAGGAGATTGCGATCATCCCCCATGTCTCCATAGTGCAAATGAAATGCTCCCTCCTGCCCCGCTGGGGTGCGAAGCGCATCAATCCGCTGACGGTTCAGCGCACTGGATCGCCGAACCATTCCATGTACCTCGTACCCCTTCTCAAGCAACAGCTCGGAAAGATAAGATCCATCCTGCCCATTAACTCCTGTAATCAACGCTTTTTTCATGGCACCTCAAAATGTCGAATAAACAGACCGTATGTCCGGCACGAACTCGCGCCAGCTAGAAACGAAACAATAACGATACTCACGCAATGACGGCAGTCAAAAATTCGTTTTTCAGCCCCTAAAGCATTAGAAAATAACAGTTTCCTTTTCGATAGCTTTGTGTCATCTTCCCGATTGCGTTCGTCGAAAGAGATGTCGCATCGGTTCTCCGGCAGGGTGTCATAGGTTGGGAATTGGTTTTGAAATTGAAGTATATATGACACATGGAGAAGAACAGATGGACATCTACGTAGGAAACTTGCCTTACCAGGCAACCGACCCTGACCTGCAGGAACTTTTTGAACAACACGGTGCCGTTTCATCGGCTCGCGTGATCCTCGACCGTATGTCGGGTCGCTCAAAAGGCTTCGGCTTTGTCGAAATGCCCGATGCAACTGAAGCACAGGCAGCAATCGACGCCCTCAACGGCGCTGACTTCCAGGGTCGTGCGATCCGCGTGAACGAATCCCAACCCAAACCCCAAGGCGATCGTCGTGGCGGTGGTGGCGGTGGCGGCGGCTACGGCGGCGGCGGTGGTGGCGGTGGCTACGGCGGCGGCGGCGGTGGTGGTGGCGGAGGCCGCTGGTAACAGCGACTCGTCAACACGACTAAAAAGCGACGCACTTCGGTGCGTCGCTTTTTTTATCTCTTCCGATACGGGGAAATCATTCCAACCGCCCGCGAAATAAGCGGAATCATAAAACGCAGCGGTGAATAGAACATCCGTAACCGAACCATCGCCACAAACATCTGCACAGATGAACGGCACACCTGAATTTTCGACCCCGCCACATCATTCCAGATCGTTGGAACTTCCCGGATCGAAGCGCCAAGCCGTTTCACCTGAAACAGCATATCCACATCGAAAGCCCAGTTCGTAACGCCCATATTGCGCATCACCTGCTGAAGCACCTCACGCCGAAACACCTTGGCCCCGCACTGCGTATCTGTCACCCGCAACCCAAACATCACCCGCACCATCAAATTAAAACATCTCGACGCCACCCGCCGCGACAACGGTTGCTTCGGGCTCATTTTAGATTCCTTCAACCAGCGCGAAGCAATAATGCAGCCATCAACACTGATTTTCTCAGCAAGATCATCAAACGCCTCCGGCGAAGTTGCGCCGTCCGCGTCCACAAAGCCGATCAAATCGCCTTCGGCAGCCTGTGCACCGAGCACCACCGCGCCGCCCTTACCGACATATCCCGGATCATCCAGCACCTTGAGATTCGGGAAACGTTCCGCAAACGCCCGCGCCACCTCTGCCGTGCGGTCCTCACAAAAATTCGGCACCACGATTAACTCCGCCTCATTACCGTACTTTTCTTGAAAATAGACGGCATACGCCTCCAGCATCGGCGGCAACCGATGCTCTTCATTGTGGGCGGGAATGATGATGGAGAGTTTCATTTTTTCGGGATTCGGGTTTCGAGTTTCGGGATTCGCTCGAATAGTTCGAGCGTAGTGTGGGCCTGCCCAAAATGTTCAACCTCGTCAGTCTTGATATAGTTTTTTTCCAGAGCCATCCGCAGTGCCTTCCAATCATTGGAAGAAAGCTCGGCAACCTCCGGCGAACGGATCGTCAACCCGTAGCCGCTGATGGCCGCCATCGGCGCACGGGCGCGTGACAGCGTTTCGAGCAGCATTTCCTTGTTGAGCAGGTTCAACTGCTCCGCCTGCTCGCGCGGTAGATCCGGATAATAGGAAAACGGCCCCATCTCCATTCCGTGCGGAACGCGAGCGCCCGCCTCGACCGCCAGATACGTATCCTGCGTCAGCAGCAGCCCGTCCTCGCCCAGCTCTTTTCGAATCTGCGCCCCCGCCTTCTGCAGAGCCATCAAATCGGGCGTCTCCTTAAACTTCCACCAGATCCGGTCGCGCCCGCGAACCATCCAGTTCTGATTGATCGGCGACGAAAATGAGGCGGCTGTCGAAATCAGCAACACGGCCCACGCCGTGCGCACCAACTGTTTTTCGGGACAGCGCGGGATCAACGTGGCGGCCAGCGCGGCGCACAACACCGGAAAAACAATCACCTGATAATCGTCATACGGAAATGGCGCCGCGAAATGAACCAGCGTAATCCCCAGCCCCGCCATCCAAAGTAGCGAAATAAAGCTATGCGTAAATGGAGACTCCTTCTGATTGGCCTGTTGCAAAAGCTCCGTCAAACGCGGACGGCTGTCCGGCCCGGATAGATCGCGTTCGCGAATGTGACTGTGATGCTTCCGGAAAATAAAGGCCGCAACACACCCCGCCGCGAAAATGAAATAGGCCTGCACAAAGCGAGAAACGAACCCGGCCTTCAGCGCCGCCAGCTCTATCACTCCACCGGGCGAGCGACCTGCATGATAACCAAATAAAGCAAAATGCGTATTTTCCGGAGCCATCAGGAAAAAGGGTGCCAGCCCGATCAGCAGAATAAAACCACCGCCCAACCCGAACGCCACCCAGGCGGGGAGAGTTGTGAAACGTGAGAAGTGGGATGTGGGACGTTGAACCTGACCTCTCACATTCAACATTCCACCTCCCACAGAGTTTGCCCCGAAGGGGTAAACCTTCTTGCGGTTGCAAATCAGCCAAATCCCGACAATGGGCAGTGCAATACCGGCCGAAAGGCGTGTGCAGGCCGCCAGCGCCAGCAGAAAACCGCCCCAGAACGAAGCCATCGCCCCGCGTTTACTATTCGCATAGCTCAACGCCACAAAACCCGCCGTCAGGAAAAACGCGCACAAACCGTAGGTCTTCACTATCGTCGTGAAATAACTCTGATACACATTCACGCCCGCCAGAATCAGTGCGCACAACGCCGCTGTCTTTTGAAATCGCTTGGCCGAACGAAAGGCCAGCCACGCCGCGCAACCGACAGACGCCAGACCGAACAACGATGTAATCAGCCGTCCGCCGGCAACACCGAGTTTTCCAATGATTGGAAAAAGCACTCCGTACACATACGGCAGTGCCGGACCTTGCGTGAACATGAAGTCGCGGTAGAGCACACGACCCTCTGTAATCTGACGCGCGGCATATAGATACCACCCCTCGTCCTGATTCAGATCGCCGAGAAACAGATTAGCCGCGCTGAGCAGCACACTCAGCACGACCGCAAATACAACTAGAGAAGTCCAACCCGTTCGTTTCATCTTGGGGCTCATCATGCCCTCCGGCGCCGCGCTTTCCGAATCAATTTTTCCAAGGTTTGGAAACAAATAGCGGCTTTGTGCCTCTGTACCGGTTGCCAGAAAACCCTCTTCTCACCGTTTGGGGTTGCTTCATTTCCTGAAAAGCGATTTGCTGTCTGCCCATTTTAAACGAACAGGAAATCCTATGAGCGACAAAGCCAAAATTATTTATACCATCACCGACGAAGCCCCGGCGCTGGCCACCCAGTCTCTGCTGCCGATCATCGAAGCCTTCACCCGCGCCGCAGGTGTGGCGGTTGAGCCGCGCGACATCTCGCTCGCCGCCCGCATCCTGGCTCAGTTCCCTGACTGCCTCACCGAGGAGCAGCGCGTCGGCGACGCCCTCGCCGAGCTCAGCGACCTGGCCAAAACCCCGGAAGCCAACATCATCAAACTGCCGAATATTTCCGCATCCATTCCGCAGATGAAAGCCGCCATCGCCGAGCTGCAATCCAAAGGCTTCGCCCTGCCCGACTATCCCGACGAAGACAACGAGATCAAAGCCCGCTACGACAAAATCAAAGGGTCCGCGGTCAATCCCGTCCTGCGCGAAGGCAATTCCGACCGCCGCGCCGCCGCCGCGGTCAAGCAGTACGCCAAAAACAACCCGCACCGCATGGGCGCATGGTCGGCCGATTCCAAATCGGTTGTCTCCAGCATGAGCGCCAACGACTTCTTCGGCAATGAGCTGTCCGTCACCGTTCCCGAAGCCACCACCGCAAAAATCGAACTCGTTGCAGACAGCGGTGAAACCATCGTCCTGAAAGAAAGCCTGCCTCTGCTGGCGGGCGAAGTGCTCGACGCAACCTTCATGAGCGCCAAGGCGCTAGACACCTTCCTCGCCGAGCAGATTGCCGCAACGAAAGAAGCCGGCACCCTCTTCTCGCTACACATGAAGGCCACCATGATGAAGATCTCCGACCCCATCATCTTCGGCCACTGCGTAAAGATCTTCTTCAAAGACGTATTTGAAAAACACGCGGATGTCATCACCGGGCTCGGTGTTGATGTAAACAACGGCCTCGGCGACCTGATGGCGAAAATCGAAAACCTGCCCGCCGACAAAAAAGCGGAAATCGAAGCTGATCTCGCCGTCGCCTACGCGAACGGACCGGACATCGCCATGGTCGACTCCGATAAAGGCATCACCAACCTGCACGTTCCCAGCGATGTCATCGTCGACGCCTCCATGCCCGCCGCCATCCGCGCCTCCGGCCAGATGTGGAATAAGGATGGCAAACAGCAAGACACCAACTTCATCATCCCCGACCGCTGCTACGCCGGCATCTACGCTGAAACCATCGATTTCTGCAAACAGCACGGAGCCTTTGACCCGACCACCATGGGCAGCGTCCCCAATGTCGGCCTGATGGCTCAGAAAGCCGAAGAGTACGGCTCCCACGATAAAACGTTCGAAATTCCAGTGTCCGGAAAAGTCCGCGTCACCGACGCCGATGGCAAAACGCTCATCGAGCACGACGTGGAAGCGGGCGACATCTGGCGCGCCTGCCAGACCAAAGACGCACCGATTCGCGACTGGGTCAAACTGGCCGTCACCCGTGCCCGCGCCACCGGCGTCCCGGCCATCTTCTGGCTCGACGACACCCGCGCCCACGACGCCCAGCTGATCGAAAAAGTCGGCACCTACCTGCAAGACCACGACACCGAAGGCCTCGAGATCTATCTCATGCCGCCCGCCGAAGCCACCTCCTTCACCCTTGAGCGTTGCAAAGCCGGCGAAGACACCATCTCTGTGACCGGCAACGTGCTGCGCGACTACCTGACCGACCTCTTCCCGATCCTCGAACTCGGCACCAGCGCCAAAATGCTCTCCATCGTTCCGCTAATGAACGGCGGCGGCCTCTTTGAAACCGGCGCCGGCGGCTCCGCACCGAAACACGTGCAGCAGTTTATGAAAGAAAACCACCTGCGCTGGGATTCGCTCGGCGAATTCCTCGCCCTCGGTGTATCGCTCGAACATCTCGCCACGGTTTTTGGAAACGATAAAGCACAAGTGCTGGCCGACACGCTCGACGTCGCCAACACCAAATTCCTCGCAGAAAACAAATCGCCCTCACGCAAATGCGGCGAACTCGACAACCGCGGCAGCCACTTCTACCTCACCCTCTACTGGGCCGAGGCCCTCGCCGCGCAGGACAAAGATGCTGAATTGAAAAACCGCTTCGCCGCGCTGGCCGAGGCGCTGGCCGCCAACGAAGCGAAGATTATTGATGAGCTCAACAGCGTTCAGGGCGTTTCTGTGAACATCGGCGGCTACTACCGCCCCGACGCCGACCTCATCGCAAGCGCCATGCGCCCGAGTGAGACGTTCAACACAGCCATTGCTGCGTTATAATCGAAGGCAGGGTTCTTAGCGGTTCCCTGCAGCGATTACCAGACCTGACCACTCGCCGTCGCAGTCGCGAACAATTTCCCGTCCGCCGAGCTGCACAAAGGTGTCGGCCACCCCGTCGAGCTCCACCTCACGAATACCGGTCAGAAGCAAGTAGTTTTTGGTCACCCGCAACAGGGTCGCCGCATTATCGATCAGCAGCGAGGCGTAGATGTTGGCACAGACGATGTCATACTTCTCATCAGACCATCCGTCAGTGATGTCGTGCTGACGAAACTCCGTCTGCTCCGCCACCCCATTGACTTCGGCGTTCAGAATCGACTGCTCCACGCACAACTCATCGAAGTCCACCCCCAGCGCGGATTCGGCGCCGAGCCGGATCGCGGCAATCGCCAGAATCCCGGAGCCGGTGCCGATATCGAGCATCGTCTTCGCGCCGCTCTCCGGCACAAAGCGGTCGAGCTGCTCCAGGCAGAAGCGCGTGGTGAAATGATTGCCGGTTCCAAAACTTAAGCCCGGATTGATCACCAGCTCCATGCGGTCGCTCTCGCCCGCCAGCCACGGCGGACAGACCCGCAAGTTGTCGCCGATATCCATCGGCTTAAAATGCTTTTTCCAGCTCTCCGCCCACTCCTCGGCGGCATACTCGCGTACAAATGTGCCGGAGATTGCCTGCCCTGAGCCTTGTCGAAGGGGAAAGTCACTCAACGCCCGCGCAGCGATCTCCGCCTCGATGGTGTTATCGAAGTAAACCTCCAGCATGACATCCACACCGCCGGGCTTCAGCAGCTCCACCACAGTTTTTTCGAGGTGTTCGGCGATCCAGTCGCTGATGGCTTCCGCTTCGCTTTGTTTTGTTGCCAGCGTCAGAATTGCGCCGCCTGTTGGATTTTCAGTTTTCATGGGAAAGATATGTACCACGGAACACACTGAAAACACGGAAGAATTTATAATGAAAACAACCCATCCCGTTTTTCTGTGTATTCCGTGTTTGAACCGCTTCGCTATTTGCTATGCAAATTATTTTTCCGCTTCGCTCCAAAGCCGTGGTCAAGAAATCCTGTCTATCCTGTCAAAAAACATTTAGCTTACTGCTTATGAAAACTGTTGTAGCAGAAACTGTGATGCTGGGCCGCGAAGCGTTTGAAACGCTGGGCGAAGTCGTGGTGATCCCCGATCGCCAAATCGAACCGGAGCACCTCTGGGATGCCGACGCGCTGGTGATCCGCTCCAAAACCAACGTGACCCCTGAACTGATCAAGGGATCTCCGGTGCGCTTTATCGGCACCGCCACCGCCGGTTTTGAGCACATCAACTTCCAATGTTTGGAAAAACGCGGCATCGGCTGGTGCGCATCACCGGGCTGCAACGCCGACAGCGTTGCCGACTACGTCACCGCCGCCCTGCTCTGGTCCCATACCTTTAAAGGTGTGGAACTCGATGGAAAAACCCTTGGAATTATCGGCGCCGGACAGGTCGGCAACCGCGTTGCCAAACGCGCCGAAGCCCTCGGCCTGCGTGTTCTGCTCAACGACCCGCCGCGCGCCGCGCGCGAGTGCTCCAGCCATGAAAAAAATATGCCCCCCCATGCTATGGGGTTCCAAACATTGGGAAAACTGCTGACAGAGTCAGACATCGTAACAATGCATGTGCCACTGGTTTCTGAAAAACCATGGCCGACGCTCAACATGGCGGACTGCCGCTTTTTTGAACAAATGAAGCCCGGCTCGGTCTTCATCAACACCGCACGCGGCAAGGTACTCGATGCCGACGCCCTGCTCCACGCCAAAGCCAACGGCATTGTTTCGCACGCCGTACTCGATGTGTGGGATCCGGAACCACAGATCCGCGCGGACGTGCTGGCCGCCGCCGATATCGGCACGCCGCACATTGCGGGGCATTCATTGGAAGGCAAGCTGAATGGGACCATTCAGGTCTATCGCGAGGCGTGTCATTTCTTTGAGGTTAAACCAACATGGGATCCACAGCCGCTGCTGCCTGCAGTCGAAGTGCCGGAGCTCGAAATCGATCCGCGCGGCAAAACGGATAATGAGGTTCTGGCAGAGGCCGTTACAGCCGTCTACAACATCGAAGCGGATCAACTTTCGGAAAAAGACATTCCCGACTTCGACAAACTGCGCGCCAACTACGGCGTACGGCGTGAGTTCAAAAACACCCGTATTGTTCTGACAGAACCACGAAACGGATTAGATGAAAAAGTTATCGCGACAGGCTTCAGGCCCTAGCGCTGGCTCCGACACTGGCCCTGCGGACCAGAAAGCGGCACTGACAGAGTCGGCATTTCATCAGTTTAGTTTCAGGAAGAAAGAGACGAATCAACCGGCTCCGCTTCACACGTTCGGAACAATCGTTCCATCCGCAATTCGGGCAGCTATTACTTGTATGTAATTTCAAGCTCATACACCCCCCCTTAGGAATGAGGAGGGGTTTTTAACGAATTCCTCTGCAGAAATACATATAAAAAACAAGCATTTCGCTATTTGAACTGAGTCTAATTAATAAGTGAAAAGATCGCTTCGGGTATAGCCATTGTTTGTTGCGGTACAAATTGCCGTCACGATTTTATCCTGAATGTTGCGGGTTAATCGCCTGCCTTTGCGGCCCTTCTGCACCTGCTTATGGGTCAACCCGTCGGTCGAGGCCGCCACCAAATCGTGGTTTTTCAGCCCCAGCTCCTCTAAAATCTTATCGAGAGGCTGGACTCCGTACTCCAATTGTTTATCCGTCATTGTTTTTCTCCAAAACCTTATCTACCGCGTCCATTACTGTTTGTACATCGCGCATTTCATTCAGGTGCTGCATCAGCTCGCGGCGGCCGCGCAGCCCCTTGAGGTATTGCGCCAGATGCGGCCGGAAGGTCAGGCAGGCCGCCTCTTCCGGGATAAATTTATTTTTACCGCGGCGTTTCGAGGTCGAGACCTCATTCAGCTCAACCAGTCGACGCAGATGCGCCTCGATCACGTCCCGCCGTTTTCCAAGGGTTGGCGGCGTCGAGGCCGGAGTCTTAATTTGATCAAACAACCAGGGATTACCGACCGCGCCGCGGCCGATCATCACGCCGTCGACGCCCGACACGCGCACCATCTCGGTTGCATCCTCCGGTGCGAAGACGCCGCCGTTTCCAATGACTGGAATTTTAAGTGCCTGCTTGATTTCGCCCAGCTTCTCCCAGTCAGCGTCGCCTTTATGGAAATTGCAGGCGAGCCGCCCGTGCACGGCGATCATATCCGCCCCCGCGTCTTCAACGATTTTGGCAATCGTCAGATGATCCGCAAACGCCGGACTGAAGCCGATGCGGGTTTTTACAGTGACGGGAAGTGAAACCGCTTTTTTGACCGCGCGCACGATGTTTCCAATCTCGTCCGGTTCTTTCATCAGCGCGGCTCCCGCGCCGCGTTTAACCACCTTTTTGACCGGACAGCCGCAGTTTAGATCAATCCAGTCGAAGAAGCCGAGCTGTTCAACGTATTGCGCGGCCTCCACCATCGCCTCGACCGACTTGCCGAAGATGTGCCCGGCGATTGGATGATCCATCTCAGACACACTGAGCAATTGAAACGTTTTCTTTGAGTCGCGGCGAATGCCTTCGGCACTGGTCACCTCGGTGTAGCAGGCGCCCGCGCCCTGCTCTTTACAGATAGACCGGAAAGCGGCATCGGTATAGCCCGCCATTGGCGCAAGCACAACGGGGAAGTCAATCGTCACATTTCCAAACTGGAGCGGCTTAAGCATCACGAGATCAGGGAATGTTCACAAACCCTTCCATATAAAGGATAATCGCCGGCTCTATAGAATCCATCGAAATCAGCCGCAGGGCCTTTTTCTGCTTTCCTTTACGGTTTTCTGCTTTGTACACCGCGGTCATCTTTACCGTCTCACCCGGCCCGATCATCCGCTTTTCCAGCTGTCCTTTGGTGCAGCCACACGAGGTGTGAGTATATTTATGAACATACGTGAGGTCGCCCTCGTTGCGAATCATAAACACATTGGTGATGACCGCCGTTTGATCAACCGTTCCGAACGTATAGACCGGCGCGTCGCAAACCAGGTTGTAGCCCTCCACCGCTTTTCCAAGCATTGGAAAAAGAAGCAGCAGAAGAGCTGTTGTTCCGAGTTTCAAATTTCGAGTTTCAAGTTTCATAGCAAATCCTGTTGAGTTCCGCCGGGAGCGAGCCCAAAGAGCGTATAGCCGCGCGGCAGAACAACGCGCCCCTGCGGCGTGCGTTTTAGAAAGCCTTCCTGAATCAGGTACGGCTCATACACCTCTTCGATCGTGCCGGCTTCTTCGCCAACCGAAACCGCCAGCGAGCCGATGCCCACCGGGCCGCCGCCGAATTTCTCGATCATCGTTTCAAGGATCCGCTTATCCATTTCGTCGAGACCGCTGTCGTCAATGTCGAGCAGGGCCAGCGCTTTGGCGGCGATCTCTTCGGTGATGATGTTATCCGCCTTGACCTGCGCGTAGTCGCGGGCGCGGCGCAGCAGGTTGTTGGCGATACGCGGCGTGCCGCGCGAGCGGCGGGCAATCTCCAGCGCGCCCTCCGGTTCAATGTCCACATTCAAAATGCGGGCGGAGCGTTCAATAATGATCTTGAGGGTCGCGGCATCGTAGTAGTCGAGCCGGTTGAGCAGGCCGAAACGCGAGCGCATCGGCGCGGAGAGCAGACCGCTGCGGGTCGTCGCGCCAATCAGCGTAAACGGCTCGATATTCAGCCGCACCGAACGGGCGTTGGGGCCCTGATCGATCACAATATCGATCACGAAATCCTCCATTGCGGAATAAAGATATTCCTCAACGGTTTTCTGCATGCGGTGAATTTCGTCGATGAAAAGCACGTCGCCGCGCTCCAGACTAGTCAGCAGTCCGGCCAGATCACCGG
This sequence comes from Kiritimatiellota bacterium, assembly GCA_014381785.1. Taxonomy (GTDB): domain Bacteria; phylum Verrucomicrobiota; class Kiritimatiellia; order Kiritimatiellales; family Tichowtungiaceae; genus Tichowtungia. The sequence continues at coordinate 45,053 of JACNKZ010000051.1, read as the reverse complement.
GCTTATCAATTACCGGGCCGGAGGTGCATTTGATATTCGCCCCCATCGCATTGGCAATGATATAGGCCAGCGTGGTTTTGCCGAGGCCGGGCGGGCCGGAGAGCAATGCATGATCCAGCACATCGTCGCGCGCCTTCGCCGCCTCAACGAACAGCTCGAGCCGCTCTTTGATCTTTTCCTGGCCCGTAAAATCCTCGAACCGCGCCGGACGCAGTTTGATGTCGAAATCCTGATCGGGGCGATTAAGTGTAGTGACGGTATGGTCCATTTATTTCCCTGTCAGCGATTTCCGAATGATCTCCTCAACGGAGGCTTCTGTATCTCCAGCGAACTTCTGCACCATCTTGCGGGCGTCGTCCTGTTTATAGCCGAGAGAAATGAGTGCAAGGGCGGCGTCGCGCAGGCGAGTGTCGCCCGGCTCTGCGCCCGCACCGGCCAGCGCTTCGAGCGTTTCACCCGTGGTGAATTTATCACGCAATTCCACAATCACCCGTTCAGCGGTCTTTTTACCGATTCCGGAAATTGAAGAGATTCGCTTCACGTCACTTTCAACAAGCGCGGTTTTCAGCTCGCGCACCGAGAGGCCGGACAGCGCGCTGACGGCAATCTTCGGGCCGATCCCGTTTACGCCCAGCAAGAGAGTGAACATCCGGCGCTCCTCTTCAGAAGAAAAACCAAACAGCGCCTGCGACGCATCGGTAATGTGATGGTAAATCAGCACACGGGCTTTTTCGCCTTCAGGCGGCAGTTGATCGAAGCTGCTGAGCGGAACCGCCAGCTCATAACCAACCCCGCCAACGTTCATCACAACGCGAGCGGGCTGTTTTTCCTCAAGAATGCCGTCCAGAAAAGTAATCATTGATTCAGTCTATCAAAGCGGATGGAAACAGAAAAGCCCCATGAAACTGATTTCATGAGGTGCGATCTGAAAAGACGAAACCCGCAGGTTCGTTACTTTTTGGAAACGGCTTCGCGAGCGCGTTCGGCAAGACGTTTCTTGCGGAGAACACGGCGGCGCTGCTTCTTACGTTGTCTGAGTTGTTGTCCCATAGCGCGGAAGGTTGTAGCTGAAGCAACCCTCCACGTCAATTGCTTTTGCTAAAAACTGGATTTCGCCGACACGGCTTCTAGAATACATTCAGCTTTTACGGAGAACCCTTATGACAAAAACCATACTCACCGCCCTGACCGCCACCCTGCTTCTCAGCGGCTGCCAACCCTACCAAACCCAGGCCACCCGCACGAACCAGACCGAGGATCAGCTTATCCAACAGGAAAACCAGCGCCGCATGGCCGGACGGGTTGAACTCCTTGAACGGGAAATCGGACGTATCAGTCAAGAACTCGACACCCTGCGCCAGACTCTCGACACCCGTTGCAACGATATTGAACGCAAGAGTGAGGAAGATAAACGCGAGCTGATCGCCCGTCTCAGCGCGCAGATCGAAAAACTACTATCTCAGACCCCTGCGGCGTCTCCGGCCCGGCCCGCTTCCAGCGGGGGAGCCGTTCAGGGCTACGAGCATATCGTGCGGCAGGGAGAAACCCTCTCCACCATTGCGAAGGCCTATAACGTCACACCCAAAGCCATCATTGAATCCAATCAGATCAAAAACCCCGACCGCCTTTCCATCGGACAGAAGCTGTTCATCCCCGAATAAAAACAACCATGGAGTAATGGAATGCAGGATTGTTGGAGTAATGGAATCCGGAACAGCGATTCTCTCTCCAACACTCCACCACTCCGCGCTCCGCAGGGGTGCCAGCCGCAAGGAGCGCAACATGAGCCTGACACCATCCACCATGCTGGAACTTGGAACCCGTGCGCCGGACTTCGCGCTGCCGGAGGTCTGCACCGGCCGGACCGTTTCACTAAATGACTTTGAAGGCAAAGACGCCCTGCTCGTCATTTTTATGTGCGCGCACTGCCCCTTCGTTAAACTGGTTGAAAGCGAATTCGCCGCCATCGGACGGGATTATGCGGATCGCGGGCTCGGCATGGTCGCCATCAGCGCCAACGATGCGGACCACTATCCGGATGACGCCCCGAACCGGCTGAAAGATCAGGCGGAACGGCTCGACTTCAACTTCCCCTACCTCTACGACGAAGATCAGCAGGCCGCCAAAGCCTACCGCGCCGCCTGCACGCCCGACCTCTACCTGTTCAATAAAAACATGGAACTGGTCTATCGCGGCCAGCTCGATGACGCCCGGCCCGGCAACAACAAACCGGTCGATGGAAAAAACCTGCGCGCTGCTATCGACTCGACTCTGGCGGGCGAAGAAATCACCGAAAGCCAGCTGCCCGCCACCGGCTGCAACATCAAGTGGAAACCCGGCAACGCACCGGACTACTTCGGCTAGACACAAAAAAAAGCAGACCGACAGGTCTGCTGATCTCTATGGCTTGCCAGCCGAAGCCTTGGCGAAGGCTGGTGCTCGGGGCGGGACTCGAACCCGCACGACCTTAACGGCCACTAGGCCCTCAACCTAGCGCGTCTACCAATTCCGCCACCCGAGCAATCGATTGGAAAATTGAAGGCGAGAACATAACTGCTGACCCCACCCTGCGCAAGCCGATATTCAAAAAACCGTACGTAGCATTTCTTTGATCACGAATCCCGCGAATTTTCGCAAATCAAGAGCCCGAACACTCCAATTCGTGTAAATTAGCGGAATTCGCGATCCAACACTCTTTCTTTTTGAATTTTAGAAATAGAATGCCAAACTCTGGCCCTATGAAATTTGTAATCGCCACCCGAAACGCCCATAAACTGGAAGAAATCCGTGCCATTTTCGACACCCCTTCGACGATGCTCAGCACAGGCGAGAGTCTCGACGTCTTATCCGCTCTCGATTTTCCGAACGTTCCCGACACTATCGAAGACCGCGACACCCTCGAAGGCAACGCCATCAAAAAAGCGCAGGAACTGTGCGACGCCACCGGCCTGATGACTCTGGCTGACGACTCCGGCCTCGAAGTCGAAGCCATGGACGGTGCGCCCGGTGTTTACTCCGCCCGCTACGCCGGCGAACCCTGCGACTACGAAAACAACAACGCCAAGCTCCTACGCGAGCTCGCCGGCCAAAACAACCGCCGCGCCCGCTTCCGCACCGTTATGGCCCTCGCCCGCCCCGGCGAAGAGCCCCTCACCGTCGAAGGAAAATGCGAAGGAACCATCATCGACGAACTGCGCGGCGAACACGGCTTCGGCTACGACCCCCTCTTCGTTCCCGATGGATTCGACCAAACCTTCGCCGAGCTCCCGGCCGAAACCAAAAACAAAATCTCCCACCGCGCCCGCGCCCTCGCCGCATTTTCCAACCTTTGGATGTCTATTGCATAGATGCGCGCAAAACAGATGCCACCATGCTATATGGCTTTCCAATCATTGGAAAAATAGCGAACCGTTTTTCCAAGCATTGGAAACCTTCCGACTGATAATACAATAAAATTAGATTTTTAATTAATAATATTGACCAACTAATTAACATTATTTATTAGTTGATCATGTTTATGAAAAATCTGCCCAAATATTGCCCCAGCTGCTCCTCCCCGCTCTCCGTAAAACGGTTGCAGTGCGAAACCTGCGAAACAGAAGTCGAAGGCCTCTATCCGTTGCCTCCCCTCAGCGGTCTGGCAAACGAGGAGCAGGCGTTTATCCTAAACTTCATTAAAGCCAGCGGCAGCCTCAAGGAAATGGCTAAGCTCATGGGTGTGAGCTACCCGACCGTTCGCAACCGGCTCAACGAAATTATCGAAAAAATCCAAACCCTCGAAACCAGTCAAGGAGCTGAAAATGGTTAATTCAAAAAAATCGACGTGGCTGTTCAATCCCTTCACGTATATCGCCGGATGGCAGGCCCTGCTGATCGGACTGATTCTAATCCTCGTCACGGGATATATCGGCTCTCTAAGCAACACTCACTTCGACGGAGTCCTCGATACCCACACCGGCCGCTCCGCCCCCCTCTGGTTTTTTCTCATAACCGGCATCATCAACTGGCTGTGTATGGGAGTGGTGCTGTGGCTCTTCGGGAAAAAAGCCTCAAAAGGGACCTTCCGATCCATCGACCTGTTCGGGACACAGGCTCTCGCACGCTGGCCCTTAATTTTTACGGCCCTCGCCTGCACCATTCTGGCCTATACGCGCTTCATACACACGCTCATCGAACTTACACGCACCCAGAAAATGCCCGAAACCTTCAGCCTGATTGATGCCAGCGTTTTCGGGCTCGTCGTATTCGTCATGCTAGCCGTGCTCTGCTGGACCGTTCGGCTCATGTACATGAGCTACAAAGTCTCATGCGATCCGGCGGAAGGAAAAGCCAAGAAAACATTCATCATTGGTCTGATCGTCGCGGAGATCCTTTCTAAAGTGGTGCTCATCGCACTCATGGCTAACGTTTAACTCGCCACGGCCTAAAGCCTGCATCCACATCTCTTATGAGTCGCTTCGCGCGCGCGCGATTCGCCTGTCCGCCATAGCTTGTAAAGCGACGGCGGATGGTTAAACTCTTTCCCTTCATGAACCCCAAAGAACTTCCAATTTATGAACTGCGCGATGAGCTGACCGCTGCGCTGCGCTGCGAGAACCGGCTACTGATTGAAGCGCCGACCGGATCGGGCAAGTCGACCCAGATTCCGCAGATGGTGCTCGATTGCGGCGAAGCCGGGCCCGGCGAAGTGGTCGTGCTGCAGCCGCGACGGCTGGCGGCACGCCTACTTGCTAAACGCGTCGCCTTTGAGCGCGGGGTCGAACTCGGCGGCGAAGTCGGCTATCAGGTTCGCATGGAGCGCCACATCTCCAAAGATACCCTGATCCGCTACGTCACCGAAGGAATTCTCCTGCGCCAGTTTCTCTCCGACCCGGACCTCAAAGGTATCTCGACCATCATTTTTGATGAATTTCACGAGCGCCACATCTACGGCGACATCACCCTCGCCCGCGCCCTGCTTCTGCAAAAAACCCGACCCGATCTGAAGGTGATCGTCATGTCGGCCACGCTCGACGCCGGGCCGCTGCGCGACTACCTCGCCCCCTGCCGCGAGCTCAAAAGCGAAGGACGCATGTATCCGGTCGAAATCGAGTATTCGCCCAAACGGATCGACTTTAATCATCACCCCGTCTGGGAAGCCGCCGCCGATGCGTTTGAACAGGCAATCAAGAGCGGCGCCGAGGGCGATGTGCTGGTCTTTATGCCCGGCGCCTATGAAATCGCCCGCACCGTCGAAGCGATCCGTGGAAAAAAATGCGCGCGCGAATTTGCGGTACTGCCTCTGCACGGCGAGCTGCGCGCCAACGAACAGGACGCGGCGGTCGGTGATGTCGGCCAACGCAAAGTCGTCGTCTCCACCAACGTGGCCGAAACCTCGATCACCATCGACGGCATCCGCGTGGTGATCGACTCCGGCCTCGCGCGCATCGCGCGCTACGACCCGCGCCGCGGGATCGACACCCTGCTCGTCGAGCGCATCAGCCAGGCCTCGGCCGCGCAGCGCGCCGGACGCGGAGGGCGCACCGCCCCCGGAACCTGCATGCGCCTCTGGACCGAAAAAGAACACGCCGCCCGTCCCGCGCAGGAGCTGCCCGAGATTCTGCGGCACGATCTGGCCGAAGTAGTCTTAACCTTAAAGGCTGGCGGCATCGAAGACATCGAAGGTTTCCAATGGTTGGAAAAACCGAATCCGGAATCGCTGGAACGCACGCTGACCCTGCTCACGGATTTGGGCGCGTTGGATCATGAAGGTCAACTGACCGAGATCGGGCGGAAAATGGTTTCGTTCCCCATGCATCCGCGCTATGCGCGCATGCTCATCGCCGCCGAACAATATGAATGTGTTCGGCAGGCCTGCCTGATCGCCGCGCTCACACAGGGGCGTAGCATTCTCGAACGCAACCAAGGCAAACAGACGCGCGGCGAGCGCGACGATCTGCTCGGCGACGACGACATCTCCGATTTCAAGCGTCTGATGCGCGCCTGGAGCTTTGCCGATAAAAACAATTACCGCGCCGACGCCTGCCGCAAGCTCGGTGTGCACGGCGGGGCCGCGCGACAGGTGAAGCCGCTCTACGAACGGTTCCTCAAAATCGCCGCGGGCGAAGGACTAAAAATTAATTCCCGCCCGCCCGAGGATGAAGATCTGCAAAAGTGCATTTTGGTCGCCTTTTCGGATCATGTCGCCAAGCGGCGCGATCAGGGCACGCTGCACTGTCAGGTGGTTCACGGCCGGGTCGGCGATCTCGACCGCGACAGCATGGTGCGCGACGCCGAGCTGTTCGTTGCCGCCGAAATCGCCGAAATTGAGGGCAGCCGCGATTTGAACGTGCGCCTCAACCTCTGCACCGCCATTGAAGAGGAATGGCTCGAAGAGTTGTTCCCCGACGATGTGATCGAAAAAACCGAGGCGGTGTTTAATCCGATTCTCAAGCGGGTGGTTTCCAAACAGTGGAAAGAATTCCGCGGGCTCGAGCTGGAGTCGAAATGCACGCAGGATGTCGACCCGCAGCAGGCCGCTGAGATCATTGCCGCCGAGGTCATTGCCGGGCGGCTGACCATCCCGATGTGGGATGAGCAGATTGAAAAATGGATCGCGCGGGTTAACTGTCTGGCAACAAACTGCCCGGATTATGGAATACCGAAAATCGACGATGAAGCGCGCGAAGCGATGATTCAGGAAATCTGCTTCGGCGCGGTCTGCCGCAAGGACCTCAAAGAGCGCCCAGTCAAAAAAGTCGTTAAGTCGTGGCTGACGCCGGTTCAGCGCGAGATGGTCGACAAACAAGCCCCCGAACGAATCAAACTGCCCAGCGGCATCAGCGCACAGGTTCGTTACGAAGCGGGACTCCCGCCCGTCATCGCTGCCACCATCCAGAAGCTCTACGGGCTCGAAGAAAGCCCGCGCATCGGCTTCGGTCAAATCCCGGTGGTGGTGGAGGCCCTCGCGCCCAATCAACGCCCGCAGCAAAAAACCACCGACATGAAAAGCTTCTGGGCCAACTCCTACCCGCTCATTAAAAAAGAGCTGAAGGGAAGATATCCCAAGCATGAGTGGAAGTAAGATTGGAGTGGTGGAGTAGTGGAGTGTTGGAAGGTTTTGAACCACGAAAAACACGAAGCACACGAATCTTCCAAGTATTGAAACCCGTGCGCAGAAATCTCTAGGCACAAAAAAACAGCCCGGCGTGAAGCCGGACTGTTTTCTGTTTCGGTGTAAAACCGAATTACGCAAGCGTAACGTTTTTCGCGCAAGGGCCTTTCTGGCCTTCTCCCACTTCAAACTCTACAGCTTGACCATCGGCGAGCGTGGCATAGCCGCCGGTTTTGATTTCGGAATGATGCACGAAAAGATCTGCGGAGCCTTCATCGGGTGTGATGAATCCGAAACCTTTGTCTGCGTTGAACCATTTTACTGTGCCTTTACTCATATTACTACCATCCTTGTACTCGTATTAATGCTCTCCCCTGACACGTCCTGTGTCTGGATGAGGCAAAGCAACAGTATCACGTTCCCGGTATTAAGAAACATCATTCACCACTTTTAAATCCGGCAGTTGAGTTTCGGTAAAGGTTGAATGCGGCAGACGTTTCGGTAATGTTCTGCCTATGCGATTTTTAAAACAAACGGTTTTGATTGTGCTGTTGGCCTGTTCGGCGCAAGCGTCCGACACCCTGCTGAACAGTCTGCGTCCGCGCGGGCCGGTGAATGACTTCGCCAATGTGATTCCCGCGGCGGAGGAAAACCAGCTAGCGGCCATTCTGACCGAGCTGCAACAGAAAACCGGCGACGCGGTGGTGGTGGTAACACTGCCCTCACTCGACGGCGGGCAGATCGATGATTTTGCCAATCGGCTGTTTGAGCGCTGGGGGATCGGGCAAAAAGGCAAGGATAACGGGATCCTCCTGCTCGGCGCCACGGATGAGCAGCGCGGCAACCGGCTGCGCATTGAAGTCGGCTACGGACTGGAGGGCGTGCTCAACGATGCGGCTGCGGGACGTATTCTAGACCAGTATGTGGTTCCGGCGTGGAATCAACAGCAATACGGATCCGCCATAGCCAGCGGCGGCGCGGCCATCGCACAGCGGGTGGCCGCCGACAAGGGAATCCAACTCTCCGGCGTGCCGCAGTACAACCGCGGCTACGGCTCGCAACCGCCGCGAAAATCCAATCCGATCATGAATGTACTCTTTATCATCGGCTTTATTTATATGGCCATTCGCCACCCACGCCTGCTGCTGCTGATGATCCTGATGAGCGGACGCGGCGGCGGATCCCGCGGTGGCGGCGGATTTGGCGGCGGCTTCGGCGGCTTCGGCGGGGGAATGTCCGGCGGTGGCGGAGCAAGCCGATAAACTTTGGAGGAACACTATGAAACTCGAGAAACTGACACAGGAACTGGAAAAGGCGTGTGGAACCAATTTGAAATCAGTGGTTCTATACGGCTCCGCGGCGGCGGGCGATCACACCGGCAAGCGTTCGGACTACAACGTGTTGGTTGTAACAGACCATCTCCGCAGCGAGGCGCTAAAGGCTTTTTCAAAAACCGCCAAAGCCTGGGCGCGCGCGGGCAATCCGCCCCCGCTGCTGTTCACAATGGAGCGGCTCAATAAATCTACCGATGTCTTTCCGGTCGAACTGCTCGACATCAAAGAGTGTCACAAAATCCTGACCGGCGAGGATGTGGTGAGCAATCTAGAGATCAGCACGGACAATTTACGGTTGCAGATTGAGCACGAACTGCGCGGCAACCTGATTCAGCTGCGCCAGCAGTATCTGCTCTCCGCCGGAAACGCCAAGGAGGTATGCAGCCTAATGGTGCGCTCGCTTTCGTCGTTCCTGGTGCTATTCCGCGCCAGTCTGCGGTTGTTCTCGAACGATATTCCGCAGAAAAAGTTCCAGGCATTGGAAAAACTGAACGAAGTGGTGCCGGTACCGCTCGAAGTGTTCCAAACCGTCGAGAAGCTTAAAAACGGATCGCTCAAACCGAAAGCGGTTGATGCGGAGGCGCTGTTTGAAAAATATACAAAAACCATTGAATGCGTAACCGACGCGGTTGACGCACACATCCAGAAGGAGAATGCAGTATGAAGAAAACACTGATTATCGTAGGAGTTATCATCCTTATCCTGGTCGTCATTCCGTTGTCGATCGTCAGAGGAAACTACAACAAATTCGTCGGTCTACAGGAAGGCGTGGATGCGCAATGGGCAAATATCGAAACGGTTCTACAGCGTCGCTTTGACCTGATCCCCAATCTGGTCAATACGGTGAAAGGTTTCGCCGAACAGGAAAAGGGGATTTTCACGGAAGTGACCCGTCTGCGCAGCCAGTGGGCCGCAGCCGGCACCCCGGATGAAAAAGTCGGCGTAGCCAACCAGATGCAGGGCGCAATGGGCCGCCTGATGCTGGTGGCGGAAAACTATCCGGACTTGAAATCGAACCAGAACTTCCTCGCATTGCAGGATGAGCTGGCCGGAACCGAAAACCGGATCTCGGTGGAGCGCCGTCGCTACAACGAAAGCGTCCGCGCCTATAACACGGCCATCCGCAAGTTCCCGGGCGTGATCATCGCCAACCTGTTCGGCTTCGATAAACGCACCGCGTTTGAGGCCGCGCCGGAGGCCGCGAATGTTCCAACCGTCGAGTTCTAGTCTGTTGCATCCTCCTTCGCTAACGCTTCGGAGGACAAGTCAGACACGAACTAAGGCCGGGTTTTCCAATGTTTGGAAAATCCGGCCTTATTTTTTCCTAGGTTCGGAAGGGGGCTGAGCCTCCACCCCCTACCCTCCGAGCTTTTTAACGAAAGCTTCGGGCGGGGAGATGCGTTTCTGGTTTTCGTAGTCGAAGACGGAGATGCCGGTTTTGGCAACGGCGACAACGACGCCGGTCTCTTTGTTGGTGAGGCGGTAATAGATATCGCAACCAAGGCGGGAGAAGTCGGCGGCGGCGACTTCGGCTATGAGCACGTCGCTGGCGAAGGCCTGAGCTTTAAACTGGATGACGGCGTCGAGCATGATGGTGCCGTAGCCTTCAATGTCGATTTCGCTGTAGCCGTATGATTTGAGAAAGCGGACGCGGGCCTCATGAATCAACACAAGGGTGTCGGCGTTACCGAGGTGGCCGCCGTAGTTAAGGTCGGTGATGCGTACGGTGAGCTCCGTGCTGAAGGGAAAGGTTTCCGGAAGTTCAAGTTTGATACGTGTCATGGGGCTCCTTTCAGAGAGTTCAGCGCTCTCAGTTCACAGTTCTCAGTTCGGAGCTCATATTCTGTTGAATTCCTTTGGATTTCGAGTTTCGAATTTCATGATTTAAGGGTTGCCAGAGGCCATCCGCATAGGTAGGTTACGTCGCTCGTTTTAAAAAAACTATTTTTTGGAGATAAGTCATGAGAATTCGCAGAGCTATGCGCAAAAAACCGCTTCGTCGCCCGATCAAAAGCCCGGGAGCCCGCCGCTACCGTGTCGCGCAGCAGAAGAAACGTCTGGCGGAACTGGGTCTTACAGCAGAACAGATCCGGAAAATGAACACCCAGCAGATTCGCGCCGCACTGCAGCGTCCGAATAAAATCAGTGCTTAGTCTGTTCCAGACGGTCTGATGTTGTGTATAACGCCCCGGTTTCGGGGCGTTTTTTGTTGAGATAAGGCAGATGAGCAAACGAAATATTATTTTGATCGGGTTTATGGGAACCGGCAAGACGGTGACCGGCCGTGTACTGGCCGAACGCACCGGCATGGAGCTGGTGGATATGGATTCCATCATCGAAGAGCGCGCCGGGAAGCCGATTTCAGAGATTTTCGCAACCGACGGTGAACCGGCGTTCCGCGAAATGGAACGGGCACTGGCTCATGAACTGTCGCAGCGCGAAGGGCTGATTATTTCAACCGGCGGCGGCGTGGTTCTTAATCCCGATAACGTGGCCGACTTTCAGCAGAACGGTCTGGTGGTCTGCCTGACCGCCTCGCCGGCAACCATTTTCCAACGTTTGGGAAACGATACAACCCGCCCCCTGCTCTCCGGCGATAAAAAGGAGCAGATCAGCGGGATTCTCCAAACCCGCCAACCGCTGTACGATGCCATTGAGCATCAAATCGATGGTGACCGCCTCGACCCCGCCGGTCGGGCCGATGCGATTCTCAGACTGTACAACCTTGAAACCTGACCCCGAACCGCTAAAGTAACCGCTTTTAAATCAGGAGTGAACCGATATGAGCAAAGACACCAAGCCGAAACATGATGAGCTGCAAAAAAAACATGCCCTCGAACAGCATGAGGTCAAACAGGTTCTCAATTTTCTAAAGCGCTACGGGACGTTGATCGGGGCAGGAATTGTCGCCGCTACGGTGGCGGTGCTGGCCTCTCACGCCCTAGCCGCCAACAAGGCCGCGAAAATCGCCGAGGCCGAACAGATGCTGCTCTCCGCGCAAACGCCGCAACAGCTCGAAGAGGTGGTGAACAACTACAAATCGACCCCGACCGCACCGGTTGCACTGCTCAATCTGGCCAAAACCCTGTTCAATGAGGGCGAAACCGCTCAGGCGCGTGCACAGTATGAACGCTTTGTGGACGATTACAAAAAGAGCGATCAGCTTCCGATCGCGGTGTTCGGCCTTGCCTACTGCAGCGAAGCGGAGGGCCGCTTTGATGAGGCGGCAAGCGAATTCAAAACCTTCCTCGCCGACAACCCGGGCCATTATCTGGAATCCCCGGCCGTGCTGGCGATGGCCCGTTGCCTAGAACAGGCGGGCCGTACCAACGAAGCCCGCATTGTACTGGAAGATTTTCTGGCGCAGAACGCCGACTCCCGGTGGGCCGGAGCCGCAGAAGTTTCACTGCAACAGCTCGGCAAATAAACAACTCTCAAACTTCAATTTGCAACGTACAGGTATTCGTCACCTGAACATTGAGAGTTGAATAGTGATTATTGGGTATCTTCGCCTTCGCTATCCTCCACCTCTTCTGCAAGGAGTGTGGTGCGTGCGTTGATGTAGGGCCCGGGAAACAACTCCTCGAACTCGGAGGGATTGTCGCGGTACATTTTTTGAACACCGCGATACGCCTCACGCGGATAACGCAGAATGTCCTCCAGCTCCGCGGTTTCCAGATCGCGAATAGCGAAAAGCAAATCGTCGGCGGTGGAGTCCTGCACATTCAGTAGTAGCTGCTTTTTCGCCGGCGGCAGGCGCGACGGATTCTGCGCATGAACCGTGTATTTGATGTATTCCACCACCCGCTCATCCATGCCCGCCTCAATAATAAAAATAAGCTCAACCAGCTCAACACGGTCAAAAACCAGCCGCACACGGGGTGGCTCCATCCCTTCCGGAAGCGCGGCGCGCAGCTCCTCCATGCTTTTGTCGAACTCATCGAGAATTTCGTCACGCGACACCGCGTTGTCCGGCATCCAGTGGATCAGAATATTGCGGTCGGGGTCGTGATAGAGCAGCGGTTTGTCGAGACGGAAGCTGGCTTTGCAGGCTTCGCATACCACCCGGTTGAGTCGGTTCTCGAACAGGGCTTTCTTCAGCTCCGGCTGCTGCGCCACATTAATGGACTCGTACAGCTCCGCATTCTGTGTGTGATTGCACTGCGGACAGCGGATCGAATAGGTTTTTTGTGCACTCATCGTTTAACCCACCGACCGTTATGAATGCGTGACTCGTCGTAGCGAACTTCCGCCTTGAGCTCTTCGCCCGGCACACCGATCGGGAACAAAGCAAATGGTGTCATCTCTTCCGGCACGCCGAACACCTTGCGGCAGCCAGCCACACGCGGCGGCACATTGATGATGGCGATCCAGACCGTGCCAAGACCCATGTCATGCGCGGCCAGCTGCAGGTTCTGAGCGGCACAGGAGCAGTCCTGCGGGCCAAACCCCTTAAAGCCTTCGAGCGACTCGTCGAGACAGATCAGCACGGCGGCCTGCGCCTGCTTAAACATCGCGTTGCCCTCATCCACCTCATCAGCCAGCGCGTCGAGCTGCGCCCGGTCGGTGGTCACCACAAAGTGCCACGGACGGCCGTCACCCGCACTCGGCGCGTTCATTGCCGCTTCAAGCAGCGTCTTCATCTGTTCATCCGTCACCGGAGCGTCTTTAAACGCCCGAATGCTCCGGCGGGTCATTATTGCAGTCATCGTGTCCATTAAAGGCTCCTTGTTCTCAAAAAATCATCAAATGAGGGCGACCCCTCTATATTCACGACCCGGCCTCTTTCGACCTCCAGATCCTGAAACGTAAATTTTGGAGTATGCCCGAGTTTCCAATCCTTGGAAGAAATTTTTCCAATGATTGGAAGAAACTGCGTTGCAGTGCAGTTTTTATGAATATCCTCATCCGCCCAACACTCCACCACGCCATCACTCCCATACAGTTCGTTGAACTGTTCAATAAGTACTTCAGATAAACGCTCAACCGTCAGCTCGGGGGCGAACTGCGAAAGGTTGACCACGTTGGCGGGAACCGAAGCCACGGCTTTGGTTTCGATGCCGTCAAGCTCCGGGCCGAGGTAGCGACCGAGCCGCGCGAGGTCGGTGCTCACCAGAATCGTGCCGTGGTGCAGCGTGCGCTCACGACGATGACAAAACGCCTGCCCTGAAAATTTCCGGTCTTCGACGGCCAATGAATTGGGGCCCATTTTGGAGCCGCGAATGCCACGCGCTTCGAGGGCCTGCAAAATCAGGTCGTACTGTTTTTGTTCCACGTACTCCGTGCGCGGAACCATCACGCTGACGTTGAGATTGCCGGGGTCGTGATAGACCGCGCCGCCACCGGAAATGCGCCGCGCCAGCGGAACGCCCTCCTCGTCCATCAGAGTGAGTTTGCATTCGCGCCACGGGTTTTGGTTTTTGCCGATCACCACGCACGGGTCGTTGACGTAGAGGAATAGAACCGGCATCGACGGCGCATGATCAAGCAACCACTCTTCCACCGCCAGATTGCGGTACACATCCGTGCTTTTGGATCGAACAATTAACATGGGGGGGAAACTACCAACTCCCCGGCGTGTCGGCTACAAAACTCTGGAGTGAGCGTTTGCTTTTGAATTCCATTGGTTCGCCTGTGACCGGATCGACGAATGCAAGGGATTGAGCGAGCAGTTGCATCGGTCGATCAGTTTCATCCGGAGACGCCTCCTCTAAATAGTCCGGATACAACGGGTCGTTGAGGATGCCTGAGCCAATGGAACACAGATGCACACGCAGTTGATGCTTTTTCCCTGTGACCGGCTGAAGGCGAAACAATCCCATCTCGTCACGGCATTCGATAAGATCGATGATGCTCTCTGAGTTGACCGGCCCTTCCGGGACAATCTGCATACGGAAAAAGTCATCGCGAGGTTCCATGCGCACCTGAACGTGCCAATGCGTCAGATCGGTCTGCTCCGGAAGCTTTCCCGCCGCGAGATACATCTTTTTAACCGCGCCGTCCATAAACAGCTGCTGATACAACCCGCGCTTCGCGCGGGTTTTGACACACAGCACCAAACCAGCCGTCGAGCGGTCGATCCGGTGCGCGCTGCTCAACTCCTCACATCCTGTCTTCATGCGCAATCGCGTCACCAGCGTCTCGTTTACATATTTCCCGGCGGGGTGAACCGGCAAAAAGTGGGGTTTATCGACCACCACAAAATCCTCATTCTCAAAGAGTATCTCTTCCTCAAAGGGAATCTTCGTTTCGTGGGGAACTTCGCGGTAATAGCAAATACGGCGGTGTGCCTGATACGGGGTATCGAAGCCGACCGGCTCTCCATCGTCGAAATGAACCTTGCCAAGCTCAATCCGCTCACGCCAAACCGGTTCTGCAATGCGGGGAAAGCGAAACACCATGAACTCATATACCGTTGTAAAATCATCTCCCTCGGGAAGACTCACCGTTGATGGGCTGATTGATCTGCTGGTTGATTTCATAAGCTGGACCGGAAACGAACAGGGCTGTTTTTTTACAGAATCATGGGGATTGTTGGGTTAATTGGAGTAAAGAGAATATCAGAAACCGGCCTGTTGTTCCAGCTCTCCCGCACTCCATCCTTCCACTCTTCCATTTTTCCATATTGACTCGCTTCGTTGTAAGCTCCAATGTGTGTCGGCAAAAGGAAACATTCCATGAGCCAAAATAAGTACCTCGATAAGTTTATGAGCACCTTCCCTTATGAAGGGCTCACCTTTGACGACGTTTCCCTGATTACCCAGTACGCGGATTTCCTTCCGGGTGACGCCAATATTCAGACCAATCTGACCTCCAACATCAAAATCAACATCCCGTTTATCAGCGCGGCGATGGATACAGTGACGGAAGCCAACATGGCGATTGCCATGGCCCTGCACGGCGGAATCGGGATTATTCATAAGAACCTCGAACCGGAAGAACAGGCCGGTGCCGTTTCTAGAGTGAAGCACTTCCTCAACGGACTCATCACCAGCCCGATCACCTTTAATGAGGGTCAGACCCTGGAGCAGATCCAGATGTTACGCGCTGAAAAAGGCTACAGCTTCAGCGGTTTCCCGATTCTCAACGATCAGGGCCTGCTGGCCGGAATTCTGACCACCAAGGATATTAAATTCGCCCCCAGCCTCGAAATGCGCGCCGGTGACATCATGACCACCGATGTCATCACCGCCCCGAAAGACACCGATCTGGAAACAGCGTACAAGATCATGCGCGAAAACAAGATCGGCAAACTGCCGCTGGTGGAAGGCGACAAGCTCATCGGGCTTTACAGCTACACCGATGTAGCCGACCTAATCGAAAACACCCGCCCGCTCTATAACCGGGATGAATACTACCGCCTGCGCGTTGGCGCCGGCGTCGGCCCTGGCGACTACGCCCGCGCCGAAGCCCTCGCAGATGCGGATGTGGATGTACTCACGGTCGACACAGCCCACGGCCATAGCAAAGGCGTCATCGAAATGACCGCCTGGGTCAAAAAGAATTTCCCGGAAATCGATGTGATCGCTGGAAACATCGCCACCGGTGAAGCGGCGCTCGAACTGCAAAAAGCGGGTGCAGACGCCGTCAAAGTCGGCATCGGCCCCGGCTCTATCTGCACCACCCGCGTGGTGGCCGGCGTCGGCATCCCGCAGATCAGCGCCATCTACAGCTGCGCCCACGCGCTCAAGGGCTCCATCCCCATCATTGCCGACGGCGGCATCCGCCACTCCGGTGATGTGGCCAAAGCAATGGTTGCCGGCGCCTCCAGCGTGATGATGGGCTCCGTACTGGCCGGAACCGATGAAAGTCCCGGCGAAAAAATTCTCTATGAAGGCCGCCAGTTTGTTGTCTACCGCGGCATGGGCAGTCTCGATGCCATGAAATCGCGCGAAGGATCCCGTCAGCGCTACGGCCTCAAGGACAGCAAAGACGACGATCTCGTACCCCAAGGCATCGAAGGCGTCGTTCCGTACGCCGGCGCGGTCAGCAAAGTGCTCAAACAGTACACGGGCGGGCTGCAGGCCAGCCTCGGCTACTGCGGCAACCGCACCATTCCCGACCTGCAGGCAACCGGACAATTTGTCCGCGTTTCCGCCGCTGGGGCCACCGAAGCGCATGCGCACGACATCCGCATCACCAAAGAAGCACCCAATTACCGGCGGTAATGCACGCTCTGCAAACAGCGCTGATTCAGTTTAACCCGACCGTCGGGGCGCTGGAGCAGAATGCTGACCGGATGATCGACTACGCAAAATCCGCCGCCGCAGACGGCGCGCAACTAATTGTCTTCCCCGAACTCTCGCTGTGCGGCTATCCGCCGGAAGATCTGATTCTGCGCCCGCACTTCATTAAGGACTGCGCCAAGCAACTCGACCGTCTGGCCAACGAGCTGCCCGCCGATGCCTTCTGCATCGTCGGCGCACCGGTCGACCGCTTTAACGCCGCCGCAGTTTTCCACGGCGGAAAAATCATCGGCATCTACCGCAAAATGCTACTGCCCAACTATGGCGTCTTCGACGAAAAACGCGTGTTTGATGCCGGGAACGAACCCTTCACTTTCGATGCCTTCGGCACAAAGGTCGGCATCCACATCTGCGAAGACTCCTGGCTCGCCGACGGCGAAGCCTGCAAAGCGCTGGCGGCGAAGCAACCCGATCTGGTCGTCAACCTCTCCGCCTCGCCCTATCACCGCGGCAAACGGCTCGAACGCGAAGCCGTCTTCTCCGCCGCCGCCCGCGCGATGAGCGCCCCCCTGCTCTTCTGCAATCAGGTCGGCGGACAGGACGAGCTCGTCTTCGACGGCGGAAGCGCCGCGTTTGAAGTCGACGGCACGCTCGCCGCGTGCGCTCCGCTGTTTCAGGAGGGCACACTAACCGCCGGCACGGGAATTTTCCAAGCATTGGAACCACTCGAAGAGGTCTACGAAGCGCTGAAGACCGGATTGCGCGACTACGTCGACAAAAACGGTTTCAAAAAAACCGTAGTTGCCGTCAGCGGGGGCATCGACTCGGCGCTGGTGCTGGCGATCGCCGTCGACGCGCTCGGAGCCGACCGCGTCGCCGCCGTCACCATGCCGTCGCAATATTCATCGGACGAAACCCTCTCCGACGCCGAAGAAATCGCCGCCAATCTCGGCGTGGAATTCCACACCATCCCGATTTTTCCAATCTTTGGAAAATTCACCGACGAACTTTCCCGCCTTTGCCAAGGCTGCGGCGGGCAAGCCAACCCAAACGATCAAACCGGCTTGATGGAAGAGAATTTACAGGCCCGGATCCGAGGCACACTCATCATGGCTCTATCCAACAAAAACGGCTGGCTGGTGCTCTCGACCGGAAACAAGAGCGAATACGCCACCGGCTACTGCACGCTCTACGGCGATATGGCCGGCGGTCTTGCCGTCATCAAAGACGTCCCCAAAACGCTCGTGTTCGACCTCTGCCGCTGGCGCAACGAACAGAGCGTGGTTATTCCGCCGTCCACCATTGAGCGCCCTCCGTCGGCCGAGTTGCGGCCCAACCAGCAGGACACCGACAGCCTGCCGCCTTACGAGGTGCTCGACCCCATTCTGGAAGCCTATGTGGAAAAAGATATGGGCATCGACGCCATGCTGGCCGCCGGCTTCGACGAAGCCGCCGTGCATCAGGCGGTCCGGCTGGTCGATCTGAGTGAGTACAAACGCCGCCAAGGCCCGCCCGGCATCAAGATCACGCCGAAATCCTTCGGCCGTGACCGCCGCATGCCCATCACCAACCGCTACCGCGGGTGACTGCGTCATCACTTGCTACTCCCAATCCGCTGACGCTCTTTTCCTTTCCCTACCCGATTAAAATCTGTATTAATTAGCGCTTAATTTGATGGAGATACTCCCTATGACGAAAATTCTATGCATTGGTGCCGGATATGTCGGTGGCCCGACGATGGCGATGATTGCCAAAAAAAACCTGGACGTTGAAGTGACGGTGGTGGACATCAACCAGCAGCGCATCGATGAATGGAATTCCGACAACCTTCCGATTTATGAACCGGGCCTCGACGAGGTGGTTAAAGAAGCCCGTGGCCGCAATCTGTTCTTCTCCACGGATGTCGACAAAGGCATCGCCGAGGCGGACATCATTTTCGTCAGCGTCAACACCCCTACAAAAACCTTCGGGCACGGCGCGGGCTGCGCGGCCGACCTGCAGTTCTGGGAAAAATGCGCGCGCCGCATTCTCGAAGTCTCCACCACCGATAAAATCGTGGTCGAAAAGAGCACCCTGCCTGTCCGCACGGCGGCAGCCATGGAGCGCATTCTGGAAAGCGGCAAAAAGGGAGTCCGCTTTGACGTGCTTTCCAACCCCGAGTTTCTGGCCGAAGGCACGGCGATTGCCGACCTCGATAATCCGGATCGCATTCTGATCGGCGGACACCCGACCCCGGAAGGTCAAAAAGCGGTTCAGGCACTAGTCGATGTGTATGCCGCATGGGTGCCGAAGGAACGAATTCTGACCACCAACCTGTGGTCGAGTGAGCTGTCTAAACTGACGGCCAACGCATTTCTCGCGCAGCGCGTCAGTTCGATCAACAGTATCTCCGCGCTGTGTGAAGCGACGGAAGCGGATGTGGGCGAAGTGGCGCACGCGATCGGTACCGACAGCCGTATCGGCCCGAAATTCCTGAAAGCCAGCGTCGGCTTTGGCGGTTCCTGCTTTAAAAAGGACATTCTCAACCTGGTTTACCTCTGCCAGACCTACGGACTGACCGAGGTGGCGGAATACTGGCATCAGGTGGTGAAAATGAACGAGTATCAGGAGCGTCGCTTTGTCGCCCGTATGCTCAAAGAGATGTTCAATACGATTGCCGGCAAACGGATCGCCCTGCTCGGGTTTGCCTTCAAGGCCGACACCGGCGACACGCGCGAAAGCCCGGCCATTCTGATTACCCGCGAACTATTGGCGGAAAATGCCGAGGTGATCATCACAGACCCGCAGGCGCTGGAGCACGCCAAGATCGACTTAGCAGATGTGGCGGAACACGTCACCTTCGAGCCCGACCCCTATAAGGCGGCTGAGGGCGCGCATGCGGTCGCCCTGCTGACTGAATGGAAAGAATACAAAACCCTCGATTATCAGAAGATTTTCGACAGCATGGTTCAGCCAGCCTTCCTGTTCGACGGACGCAATCATCTCGACCACGCCGCGCTCCACGAAATCGGCTTCAATGTCTACTCCATCGGCAAAGCCCCGTTGAAGCATATTTAAATCGGAAGTTTATTTTAAAAGAGCGGCAACCTGTCTAAAATCCGTTCTTAATGAACATTGGTTTTTCAGCGTTTGTAATGCAGGGAGGGCGCTCCGGTGTCGCCTCGTATATCCGCGAACTGATCCGGACGCTTCAAATAGAAGATTCCGCCAACCGCTACGACATCATGATGCCGCTGCGTGAGGCGGATCTGATTGAACTGACAGCCCCCAACTTCCGCAAATCGCTCTATCCCGGCCTGATCGCCAATCCAGTCGTCAATATCGCCTGGCACAACACGATTCTTCCAATGCTGGGGAAAAAGAGGAAGTTCGATCTGTTGCACGTGCCGAGCTACCGCCGTATTCCGCTGGTTAAACCCTGTCCGATTGTCGCGACGGTGCATGATGTCGCCACGCTGACAATGGATGCGAAATATGATGCCGCGCGGATGTTCTACAACCGCCGCATCGTTCCGGCACAAATCCGCAACGCCGATGAAATCATCACAGTGAGTCACTACTCCAAAAAAGACATCGTGGAACTGGTCGGTGTACCGGAGGAAAAAGTGACGGTGATTTACTCCGGGATTAACCACAGCATTTTCCGACCAGTGGAAAAAGAGGCGGCCCGCGCGCGACTGGCCGAAAACTACGGCCTTGATGCCCCCTTCATCATTTATCTCTCACGGCTGGAGCACCCTGCCAAAAACCATGTCCGGCTGATTGAGGCGTTCGAGCGTTACAAAGCCGAAACCGACAGCGCGCACAAGCTGGTGCTGCCGGGCGCGGACTGGAACGGTGCGGACGCCATCCGCGAGCGGGCGGCCACCAGCCCGGTGCACGACGACATTGTATTTCCCGGCTTTGTTCCGCTGGCCGACCTGCCCGCCTTCTACAGCGCCTGTGATCTGATGGCGTTTCCGTCGCTGTTCGAAGGCTTCGGCTTTCCGATTGTGGAAGCGCTGGCCTGCGGCGCGCCGGTAATCTGCTCCGATACATCCTCCATGCGTGAGATCGCGGGCGATGTGGTGCCGAAATTTGACCCGTACAGTACCGCCTCGATTTTCCAATGTTTGGAAAAAACGCTGTCCGAAGGCTGGAGCGAAGCGAAGCGTCAGGCCAGGCTGGCCTACGCCGCGCAGTTCAACTGGAATGTGGCGGCACACAAAACGCTCGAAATCTATGAAAGGGCCGTGCGATGAGTCAGGTTGCCGTCATCATGCGTTCCAAAGACGAAATGCCATATGTGCCGATGGCTCTGAAGAGTCTGCGCAGCCAGACCCTTCAGGACGTCGAGCTGTGGGCGGTGGATTCCGGCTCCAGTGACGGATCGCTCGAAGAACTGCAAAACGTGGTGCCGGAAGCCCGGCTGATTCAAATCCGTCCCGAGGAATACATTCCCGGCAAAGTGCTCAACGAGATGATCGCGCGCACCACGCAGGAGATCATCGTTTTGCAAAACGCCGACTCGATTTTTCAAAGCGATGACGCGCTCGAAAAGCTGCTCGCGCCCATTCTCAGCGGCGAAGCGGAGGCGACGATGTGCTCGCAAGTGACACGCTCCAATGCAAAATTCGTTGTTACCTACGATTACCTGCGCGCCTACGATCCCAAAAACATCAAGGGCGACAACGCCGACTTTTTCTCCGCCGTCACCTGCGCGTTCAAGCGCGAGCTGTGGGAGGGAACCCATTTCCCGGAAAAAGGATACGCCGAGGATGTGGCCTGGGCCAAAAACTGCCGCGCCAAAGGCGCCCGCTTTAAGCTGGTGACCGATTCGGTGGTGGAACATTCACATAACTACACGCTCAAAGAGCTCTACCGGAAAAAGTTCCGTCACGGAGTGACCTTTGCCCGGGAATACGGCCGGCGCGCCAATCTGTTTTTCCAAACCTTGGAACTTTTTAAAGAATGGGCGCGCGACTTCCTCTACGCCGTGCGCAAAGGTAAACTTCAAACGATCCCGTACAACATCGCCTACCGGGCGGTGATTCATAACGGGCTCTATCAAGGAGTGAAAGAAGGTGCACGTGGGTAAGTATTCAGTCAAAGGATCTCCGGCATTCGATGCGCTGATTGACCGGCACATGCAGCGCATCGCGGACGAGGTGTGGACGTCGTCATATTCCAAACATTGGAAAGCGCTGGTCCTGCTCGGCGGCTACGGACGCGGAGAAGGAACACCTCTGATCGGCAGAAACGGTCAAGAGATGCCGTTTAACGACTATGATCTGGTTGTGGTGACCGACCGGATCGATCCGCTCATTCTGGGGGCTCTAAAGCATCTGGAACAACGACTGACGGCGGAGCTCGGACTGCCGGTCGACCTCTGCCCCTACCTCAAGAAGAACCTCCCGAAATGCGAGTTCTCCCTATTGAATTATGAAATGAAATACGGGCATATGGTGATCCGCGGCGATGAAAAAATTCTCGGCCGGATGCCGGACTATCCGCACGACCAGATTCCGCTCTCTGAGGGAACCCGCCTGCTGATGAACCGCGGCAAGCTGCTACTGGATATCAAACGCCGCATGACCGTGGGCGCGCCGCTGACACCAGAGGAGCGGCGCCGATTCATCAAATTTATTTTTAAAGCCAATCTGGCGTTTGGCGACTGCGCCCTGCTGCTGCGGGATGCCTACGACATCTCCTATACGGTCAAAAAGGAACGGATTAAACATCTCGGTCTGGACGGTCTCAACGATGCGCGCGGAGTGATTAGTGCCTACCTGAGGGCCGTCGACTTTAAGGAATACGGTGATTCCCAACCCTTGGAAACCGCGAATATCCATATATGGCTCGACGAAGCTCTGCGGCATTTTCAAGATGTGTTTCTCTGGTACGAACGGCGGGGGCTTAACCGGAAATTCCGTAACATTAAAACATACGCCCGCGCATTTCCGCATCTCGGCAATGAAGGCTCGGCATTGAAAAATGCCGCGCATAATCTGAAAACCTTCGGCTTCGGCGCCTTCCCCCACCTGTTTGTCCACCCGCGCATCCGCCTCTACCCCGCGATCGCACTTCTGTTGAATGATCATACAGACCCGGCTGATGTTCGCTGGCTGCTGTGCTCCAAGCAGGGCACGTTTGATGGCCTATGTGACGACTTCGTTAAACTTCAGCAACGGTTCTCATGAAAAAAGAAAAGCTGAGTCTGTTTCTGTTTATAGACGCTTTCGGATGGGAAGTCCGGAAGCGCCACCCATTCTTCTTGAACGACCGCACCTGCGATCAGAAAAAACTCGAAACGATTCTCGGCTACTCCTCCGCCTGCGATCCATCGATCATTTCCGGCCGCCTGCCGCAGGAGCACCTGATGTGGTCCTCCTTTTACTACGACCCAGACGGCTCGCCCTTTAAATGGACCAAGGCGCTGGCGATTCTTCCCGATGCCATTTTCCGGCGCGGACGGGTACGGCATGTTCTGAGCAAACTGATCAAGAAGGCGCTTGGATTCACCGGCTACTTCCAGCTCTACGGTGTACCCTTCAAAACCCTTCCGCTGTTTAACTACGCGGAGCAGAAACGAATCTGGGAGCCCAACGGACTGCTGCGCGGCGAAACCATCTTCGATGAGCTCCATCGTCAGGGGGTGCCCCATTATGTGCACGACAGCGCCGTAAGCGATGAAACCAAGCTCGCGCGCCTGACCGCAGACATCGAATCTCAACGGATCGACTTAGCCTACTGCTCTCTCGGCAAGCTCGACGCCCTCATGCATGCCGTCGGCACACAGGACGCAAAAGTAACCGAACTGGTGCATTGGTATGACCAGCAACTTGAAAAACTGATCCAAACTGCCGAGGAGCACTACGAAGAGGTGGTCTGGTATGTTTTCACCGATCACGGCATGCACGACATCACCGAAGGCTATAACCTCATCGCCGATATTGAACAGACCGGGCTGATCTGGAACGAGGATTACGTCGCCTTCTACGACTCCACCATGGCGCGTTTCTGGTTCCTGAACGAAACGGGGAAAGAAAAGATCACCGCCGCGCTGACCGGTCATCCCAAAGGAAAAATCCTTTCGGAAGACGAATTAAAAGCAGAGGGAGTCTTTTTCGCAGACGGAATGTATGGCGAGTTAATCTTTTTGATCCACTCCGGCATCCAGATCGTTCCGAGCTTCATGGGAGTCAAACAAATCAAGGGGATGCACGGGTATCATCCGGCCGATGCGGACTCCGCCGCCGCCATTTCTTCGAACCGCCCCCTGCCCGCAGGCTTGACAAAGATACATGAAATCTATCATCTAATGAGGAAGGAGCTTGGTTGGAGTCCGTGCGACCCCGCTATTCCCGAATTATGACAACGACGCCTCAGAGTACCTCGACCCCAAAGAAGGACTCCGTCCTTATTGTGGATGACGATGCCTTTATGCTGAAAGTGCTCTACCGGGTCCTTCAGAAAGACTATACGCTCTATCAAGCCAGCTCCGCCGAAGAGGCGATTGAAGTGCTGCGCGGGCGGCATGTGAAAGCCATTCTGTGCGACCATCTTCTGCCGGGCCAAAACGGACTGGATTTTCTAATTACTCTGCGCCAGCGCAACAAGCAGATCAAAACGGTTTTGTTCAGCGCTGCGCTGGAAACCGAGCAATTCATCAAAGCGATCAACCACGGTGAAGTCTTCCGCTTCATCAAAAAACCGGCCTCGCCCGATGACATTGCCGGCGTTGTGCACGACGCCGTCCGTCAATACGACATCGAAGATCTTCAACAGCAGCTGCTGATTGATCAAAAAGATATCGATAAACAGATTTACAGCACCGCCGCCCCCTACTGGCTTTACCGCCTGCGTGTGATCGCCCAGCAATCATTCCGCTACGGCGCCCCGCTGTTCGGGAACGTGCTGGCTCTGCTGCTTGCTCTCGGGGTCATCGCGCTGAGCATCGGTATCTGCATCATGTTGATTATCTACTTCGTGAAGAGCTACCTCGGCATCGACATCTTCAGCCAAAGCCACCTTTTACCACACTGATTGTACGGAAACGAATAGAGTTTCCAGCGCTTGGAAAAACAGGCTGAAAAGCTCCAATGGTTCGGCAGGCGCACCACAGGTCAGTTGGAACCTGTGACGCGGGACGCGTTGAAATCAGTCCGCTAGGCAGGTGGAGCGGAATGAGGCGTAGCGCTCGTCGATCTGCATGCGGTCGAGAACCGCGAGCCGCTCCAGGCTGAATTCTTCCACCCCGAATGCCGCGGTGACACTACCATAGAGCATCGCCTGCCGGATGGCGTCTTCATCCGTTCCGCCCGATTCGGCGAGCGCACCCATCAGGCCGCCGGCAAACGTGTCGCCCGCACCGGTGGGATCTTTGAAGTCGTCCAGCTTGTACGCCGGAATCGAAAAACTGTTTTCGCGGGAAACCAGCACGCTGCCGCTCTCGCCTTTTTTGATCAGCACAAAGGTCGGCCCCATGGCGAGCAGCGCCTCTGCGGCCTCCTCCAGCGACTGCTTGCCGGTGAACAGCCGCGCCTCGGATTCGTTCAGGGTGAGCATATCGCATTTGCCGACCACGTCGACCAGTTCATCGCGGGCGATGTTGATCCACAGGTCCATGGTGTCGATCAGCACGAATTTCGGCGAGTGCACCTGTTCGAGCACGTGGAGCTGAAGGCCGGGATGAATATTGCCGAGAAAAAGATACGGCGCATCGCGGTAGGCTTCCGGCAGTTCGGGCGAGAAGGTCTCAAATACGTTGAGTTCGGTCAGCAGGGTGCGACGGTTGTCCATATTCTCCTCATAGACACCGGACCATCGGAATGTCTTTCCCTCTTCGACCTGCAGGCCGGCCAGATCAATGCCCATGCTTTCCCAGAGTTCACAGTGCTCCGCCGGGAAGTCGGTTCCAACCACACCGACCATGCCGGTCTGAACAAAAAATGAGGCGGCAGCGCAGGCGTAGCTGACGGAGCCGCCAAGGATTTTCACGCGTTTTTCGCGCGGGGTTTCGATGGTGTCGATGCCGATCGAGCCGACAATGACCAATTCGGGGGCGCTGGATGAATTCATACGATTTACTTAGTCGATGACGGCAGCGGCGCACCGACAATTTCCTGAACCTTCACTTTGATTTCGCGCACCTCAATAATTCCAAGGCCGTCGCGGATGCTTTCGCGGACGCGATCCTGCAGCATCTGCGACAGTTCCGGAATCCGGGAGCCGGTCTGAAGTTTCACATTCAGATCAATACTGATCAGATTTTTTTCTGAGCGGATCTGAGGATCCATGCTGATAACCGCGCCGAACTCGTCGCCAATCTTCCGGACGAAGTCGCGCACCGCATTCACACTGATGGAAACCGATCCATTATCAGAATCGAACGAAATGAACCGCTTACGCGGACGGGAAGAACCGAAGGTTCCCAGATAGGTCAGAACAATCAGAACCAGCACCAGCCCGGCAATCACGCCCACTGCAGGGCTAGTGTCCACCGTATCAAAGAGGAAGTCCCGGAATTCAGTATCGACGCCGTTGCCATAGATCATCAACCCGCCCCATACCAGCGGGGTCAGGAAAATCAGCAGTCCGGTCAGCGCATGCAGGATTCTTTTCATGTTCAAGCCTCCTCCGTCTCAGGAGCCGCGCGGCGAATGCCCTGCACGGAAACGTTCACGGCCTGCACTTTTTTTCCGGTCATATCCTCAACCGACTTGCGGACTTCGTTCTGAAGTTGCCCGCAGGTTTCCGGAATGTTTACGCCGTACTGCAGCACAACCGTAAGCTCCACCGTAATGGTGTTTTCCGACTCCACAGCGACCCGAATGCCGCGGTCGCGGGATCCCTTGCCGATGATGTCGGCAAGACCGTCCACCAGCGTCCCGGAAAGTTCGATGACACCGGGAACGCGATCGGCCGCTTCGTGAGCGATAACCGAAATAACATTGTTATGAATTCGAACGGAGCCGAGTCCGGCATCATCCCGTTTGGCTTCAGGAACCGAATAATTCTGTCCGGGCGGAAGCGTGTTTTTGTTTTCTTTCTCACTCATGTCGATGTCTCCTTCTTATCGTTCAACAATAAAGTTGTCGTGCATAAACTTCTCGAGGAAAGCGGTATTGTATTCGCCCTTGCGAAAACGATCATCCATCAGCAGGGCTTCGCCCAGCGGAACACTGGTGTGCGGGCCGCTGATATCAAACTCTTCCAGCGCGCGGTGCAGGCGGTTGAGCGCCTCTTCGCGATTGGCACCGCGGGCGATGATCTTAGCGATCATGCTGTCGTAATAAGGCGAAATGGTGTATCCGCTGTACACGTGGGAATCAATACGGATTCCGGGTCCGCCGGGGAAGTGAATGGCTTCCACCTTACCGGGCGATGGCATGAAATTGTTATATGGATCTTCCGCATTCACCCGGAACTCTATGGCGTGGTGCCGCACCTTTACATCATCCTGGGTGAAGGAAAGTTTCTCGCCCGCTGCCACGCGGATCTGTTCTTTCATCAGGTCGATGTCGGTCACCTCTTCACTCACGGTGTGCTCCACCTGAATGCGGGTGTTCATTTCCATGAAATAGAATTTCTCTTCTTTTTCGTCGTAAAGGAATTCGATAGTTCCGGCGCTGTTGTAGTTCACCGCTTTGGCGGCGCGCACAGCGATATCGCCGAGCTCTTTGCGCTGCTCATCGGTCAGGGTCGGACAGGGCGACTCTTCAACCAGCTTCTGATGGCGGCGCTGAATGGAGCAGTCGCGCTCGCCGAGATGTGCCACATTCCCGTGTTTATCACCGATGATCTGCACCTCAACGTGACGAGCGGACTCGATGTATTTTTCCATGAAACAATCGCCGTTCCCGAATGCGCTCTCCGCTTCAGCAGTGGCCATCATGAACCCCTGCGCCAGGCTGACATCATTATGCGCCACGCGCATCCCTTTGCCGCCGCCACCGGCGACCGCTTTGACCAGAACGGGATATCCCATTTCCTGAGCCAATTTAATGGCGTCTTCTTTTGTCGCAAGAATTCCGTCGCTGCCGGGCGTAATCGGAACACCGGCGGCCTTCATGGTGTCGCGGGCAATCGCTTTATCACCCATGTTCCGGATGAGATCCGGCGACGGCCCGATAAAGGTGATGTTGCAGCTTTCGCAGATTTCCGCGAAATGTGCATTTTCGGCCAGGAAGCCGTAGCCTGGATGGATCGCGTCCACATCCGTTACCTCGGCGGCGCTGATGATGTTGGCAACCTTCAGATAACTCTCGGTGGAGGATGCAGGCCCGATGCAGATGGCCTCGTCGGCCATCGCAACATGAAGCGACTCCGCATCGGCCTCGGAATAAACCGCGACGGAGCGAATGCCCATCTCCTTACAGGCGCGGATAATTCGCAGCGCAATTTCGCCGCGATTGGCAATCAGTATTTTATCAAACATGGAATGATCCGTTTCAGCAAGGGGGGGGGGGGTTAAGCAGGGTCCACGAGGAACAGCGGCTGACCGAACTGAACCGGCGTGGCGTTGTCGACCAGAATCTTTTTGATCGTGCCTTTCACATCCGCCTTGATTTCGTTCATCACTTTCATCGCTTCCACAATACAAACGACCGTGTCTTCGCCGACTTCCGCACCGACTTCCACAAAGGAATCGGAATCCGGTGACGGGGCGTTATAGAATGTTCCAACCATCGGAGAAGTAATTTCGACCAGACCGTCATCAACGGATGGAGCAGCAGGGGCGGCGGCCGGAGCGGCCATCATCTGCGGAGCGGCCATCATCTGCGGAGCGGCAGCCACGACCTGTTGGATTTCACCGCCACCGCGCTTGAGTTGCAGGGTACAGTCTTCGTCTTCAAGCAAAAATTCTGTCAGATCGTTCTCCTTCATCATCTGAACGACTTTTTTGATATCTTTGAGTTCCATCAGGTGTTTCTCCTTATTATTATTTTCGAGTTTTGAAACTATCATCAAATGGCTTTTGAACGCAAGGCCTCGGGGACCCCGCGTTGATGGGCATGCGTAATGGCAATGGCGAGCGCATCGGCGGCATCTTCCTGCGGTTGCTCTGTCAACCCCAGCAGGCGCATCACCATTTTAGCCACCTGGTCCTTTTGCGCGGAACCGACCCCGACTACGGCCTGTTTTACCGATTTCGGGGAATATTCATACACCGGTAGCGTGCGCAGCGAACAGCAAGCCAGCACTGAACCGCGCGCCTGCCCCAGAATCATCGCGGTTTTGGCATTTTTGGCAAAGAAGGCGCCTTCAATCGCCGCCTCATTCGGCTCGAACTCCGTAATCAGTGCATCCACCTGACGGTGGATTTCCGCCAGGCAGGCGCTGTGAGTCATGACCGGTTTATTCTGAATTCGACCGTACACCAACGCCCGCATCTTCTGGCCGGTGACTTCAATCACCGCCACACCGGATGAGCGCAATGAGGTATCAACCCCTAAAATGCGGATGGTATCCATATAGAGCGGAGGTTAATCCAATTCATCGACGATGGAATCGTCGATTTCAAAACCGGGATAAACATTCTGAACGTCATCGAGCTCTTCGAGCAGGTCGACCAGCCGCATCAGCTTCTGAGCCTGCTCTTTATCGGCGATATTGGTCGGCATGTCGGGAAGCATGGTGAGCTCCGACGATTCAGTTTCAATGCCTGCATCTGAAACGGCATTGGCTACCGCGGCGTAATCGCCGAACGCGGTCAGCACTTCAAACTGATCACCTTCGCGCTGCATGTCCTCCGCGCCCGCTTCGAGCACAAGATCCATCAGCGTTTCCTCATCGGTCGCGTCGGCGGAAATCAGAATCTGCCCCTTGCGCTGGAACAACCGGCTGATCGCGCCCTGCGCCGCGAGGCTGGCACCGTTTTTGGTGAGTACATTCTTAATTTCGGATGCCGCGCGGTTTTTGTTATCGGTCAATGCTTCAACAATAACGGGCACGCCGCCAGAGGCGTATGCTTCGTACACCATCTCCTCAAGAGCGCCGCCCGCGAGCTCGCCAGTACCCTTCTTGATCGCGCGGTCGATGTTGTCTTTCGGCATCGAAACGCCTTTGGCTTTCTGCACCAGTGCGCGCAGCTGAATATTGTCGTCCAAATTACCGCCACCGGCAGAGGCCGCCACAATAATTTCCTTGGCGATCTTGCTGAACACCTTGCCGCGGGCCGCGTCGGCGCGCCCCTTTTTGTGCTTAATATTCGCCCATTTACTATGACCAGCCATAATGTCCTCCAAATCCAAAAATGTCTCTTTTTGCCTTAAATTCGCAGTGAACGGGCTATTTAGCCTAAAAGCTCCGAAGGTTGGAACCTTTTTCGTCCATTTTTACGACATCTGGGATTGCGGCCCGGCTCCCTGAATCATCGGGACGAACCGAACCGACAGATCATCTTCATGGATAATTTCACCACCCTGCCTGCGCAAAAAGACGAGCCGCTGAATCCAGTCGCCGACCGGAAGCATCATGCGCCCGCCCCCGGCGAGTTGATCGATCAGTATAGGCGGAACCTTCTCCGGCGCGCAGGTTCCGATGATGATGTCGAACGGCGCCTCCTCCGGCCAGCCGTCGGTCCCGTCGCCGCAACGAATGGCCACCTCTTCCCCCAGCACAGCGCGGGCGTGTTCGGCCAGCTCCGGAATGCGCTCGATCGTGAAAACATCCGCCCCCATTCCGGCGAGCACTGCCGCCTGATACCCCGAGCCGGTCCCGATCTCCAGCACTTTGTCACCGGGTTGCACCGCTAGCGCCTGCGTCATGTAGGCCACGATGTACGGCTGGGAAATGGTCTGCCCGAACCCGACCGGACACGGATGGTCGTCATAGGCATCATCACCGCGAAAGGGTTCAGGGATATAGAGGTGTCGCGGCAGTTGTTCCATCACCGCCAACACCCGCTCGTCATGAATCCGGTAGCGGCGGCGAAGCAGCTCCACCATCTCCCTGCGCGCCTGTTCGAAGTCCTGCATCCGAACCTCCTGTTGCACACAGGAGGATACCACGCTCCGCCAAAAAGAAACCCCGTTTTTCCAAGGTTTGGAAAAACGGGGCCGGAAAGTTCCACAGTCTGGAACGTTTGGTTTTCAGGCCTCTTCTTTTTCTTTCTGCGCGGCGGCGATCACTTTCTGGGCGATGTTGGCGGCAACCTGTTCGTAGCGGTCGAATTTCATTTCGAAGGAACCCTGCCCGCTGGTGATGGAGCGCAGCTCGGAACAGAATTTGAACATTTCCACCTGCGGCACGTCCGCTTCGATCACTTGCATCCCGTCCTCTAGACCCATCCCAATAATGCGTCCGCGCTTGGTGTTGAGAATGCCGTTGATATCCCCCAGGAATTCGTCAGGCACCATCACCTTGACGCTCATGATCGGCTCGAGCAGAACCGGATTGGCGTTTTCGATAGCCTGATGCAGCGCGCGTGCGCCAGCAATTTTGAAAGCCACCTCGGAGGAGTCGACATCGTGGTAGGAGCCATCATAGAGCTCAACCACAACGTTACCGACGGCTGCGCCGACGAGCGGTCCTTTGGCCATCCCTTCCACAAACCCTTTCTGACAGGCGGGAATAAAGTTTCCGGGAATGGAACCGCCGACAATCTTGTTGGCAAAGTCGTCTTCCTCGGGTGAGCTTTTCGGGCGGATGCGAATGTAGCACTCTCCGTACTGCCCGCGACCGCCGGACTGTTTCTTATGTTTGTGATGTCCTTCTCCCACACCGGTGATGGTTTCGCGATAGGCCACTTTCGGGGTGTGGTGGGTGATGTCGACTTTGCTGCGGTGCTTGATGTGTTCGAGGGTGACGTCGAGGTGCATGTCGCCCATCCCCCACAGAATGGTTTCGTGGGTCTCTTTATTGCGTTCAACGCGAATGGAGGGGTCTTCGTCGGCCGCGCGCTGCAGCGCCACTCCGATTTTGTCTTCATCGCCTTTGGTCTTCGGTTCGACTGCGTAGGCGGCGACGGGGTTCGGGAATTCGATCGGTTTAAACACGGTGTCGTCGCCGATGGCGCAGAGCGTGTCGTTGAGGAAGGTGTTTTTCAACTTGGGAATCGCCACAACGTCCCCGGCTTTGGCTTCCTGACAGTCGGTCTGTTTCTTGCCGTTCACAAACAGGATGTTGCCAATGCGCTCTTTTTCGCCTTTGGTGGCATTGAACACTTCGGTGTTGGGCTTAAGCGTGCCGCGATACACACGCACAAAGCTGAGCTGTCCGACGAAGGGGTCGTTGACCGAGCGGCGAACGATGCCGGCAAACGGTTCGTTTTCGCAGGTGAGCACTTCGTGGCCGTCAGCGCATTTAATTGGATAGTCTTCCGGTGACGGGAAGAGTCGGCTGATAGAATCCATCGTTTCTTTTACGCCGACATGGCTTTTGGCCGAGCAGGCGAAAACAGGAATCAGGATCGCATCGTGAACCGCTTTGCGCAGACCGTCAGAAAATTCATCGGCGGTGAGCTCCTGCCCCTCAAAATATTTTTCCATCAGCGCGTCGTCGGTTTCAGCAGCGAGCTCGATCAGGTGGTCGCGGATGGCCTTGACGGCATCCGCCATATCTTCCGGCACTTGGTCGGTCGGGGTGTTGAGCAGGTCGACTTCGGATTTGCCATCGGAGGTCGGCAGAACAACCGGCACGCACCGGCTGTCGCCCCACTGCGCTTTAATCAGCGCGAGCGTTTTGTCGAAGTTGGCATCTTCCTTATCTAATCCGTTAATGACAATACCGCGCGGCAGGTTGCGCTGTTCGCATACTTTCCAGGCACGGTTGGTGCCGACCTGAATGCCGGAGACGGAGTCGACGACCAGCAGCGCGGCGTCACTGGTTTCGGCGGCACAGATGAGCTGGCCGATAAAGTCGGCATAGCCGGGGGTGTCGGTGATGACGAAGCGGCGCTGTTTGCCGCTGGCGGCGGTGTAGACACCGTCAAAGGGTTTGGCGAAAATCGAAATCTTGTGTTCCTGCTCTTCGGGGGTCCAGTCCGCCATACTGGTTTTATCGTCCGGCGAGCCGATGCGGTCATTGGTTCCAAGGATGTTGAGCATCACGTCCAACAATGAGGTCTTTCCGCTCCCCGTATGCCCCATCAACGCGAAATTACGCACACCTGCAATTGGAAGACCCTTCATTGTTGCTCTCCTTGGATTTTCGTTTCGTCTAAATCGTCGCGTACGCACAGCGCGCGGCGCATGAAGGATGCAGATTACACGCCCGGCAGGCCCGCGACAATAAATTTTCTAATGATTGGAAACTT
Source organism: Kiritimatiellota bacterium (assembly GCA_014381785.1). Lineage (GTDB taxonomy): Bacteria > Verrucomicrobiota > Kiritimatiellia > Kiritimatiellales > Tichowtungiaceae > Tichowtungia. Next base: position 12,200 of record JACNKZ010000051.1, on the reverse strand, counting down.
CTCCGTCGAGCGTTCCACCCGAGACGCAGTCGAGACCCGCCTGCAACGCTGTGCGTAGCACTGCGGGCAGGGAGGCTGGCGCGCAGCGACGGCAACGGAACAAAGTGCAGCGGCAAACATTGGAAAAATAAAAAGGCCGCCCCGATCCCGAGGCGGCCTCCTGCTGCGGTGAAAACCCGCAGACTCCTCCTTTTATTCTATAAAAAAACGGTTGCGCCGTCTCCTGCGCAAGCGCTTCATCGAAACGTCCCCTGATTACTTGAGAGAAGGGACCTTCACTCCCTCAACTGCTTTTGCCGCATCTTTCTGCGCAGCATCCGCTGCATCCTGCAGTTTCTGCTCGTCCGATTTTTCACATCCGACAAAAACCATTACAGCCATCAGGGCGATCAACCATTTTGCTACTTTCATGAATTTCTCCTTATTCCCACTCATTGTCGGGCACCTCATGTGCCTCTCGTTATTCCCGCATTCTAAACAGCCACTTCTTTCCCGCAACAATAAAACCTGACTTTTTAAGTCAGGTTTAGGGTGTTTGAAATAACAATCAACCGTTCGTTACGGCTGAACCACTTTCAAGGCGTTTGCATACACCGCCAACTTGTCTTTCAGTTGGGATATCAGCGCCATGGTATCGCTCAACTCGGTTTTCAGAGCGGTGGCTTTTTCACCCATCATATCTGCGATTGGAATCTCTTTGAGCTGCGCTTTCAGCGCGCCGGCCACATCCACTTTCTCCGCAATCAACCCTTTGTATTTCGACACCATCGCCTCAAGATCCGCTTTTCCCATTGCAGCGGCCTCTGTAGCCAGCTGATCAAGCCCTGCGACATCCCCGCCGCCGGAACCCGTAACACATCCCGACAGCAGCACGACCGCAACAAACCCCAAAATCCACTTTAAACTTTTCATATCGCCTCCTTTTTTTTGCAGACACCCCGCGCGCCCGACATTCTCGGCATTCTAATTGTTCAAACCTGTTCGGCAACAAAAACCATTTTCCAATAGCTGAAAAAATCTCTATTCTTCCAGTCAGCAACGGGAGGTCCATTATGACAATACAAATGCTTCAAGCCTTCTTCATGTGGTGCTCGATTATCAACGTCGGGATGTTGATGATCATGTTTTTCATCAGCGTCGCGGCCAAAGACTGGGCCTACAAAATGCACAGCCGCTGGTTCAACATCTCCAAGGAACACTTCGACCTCGTTCTCTACTGCTTCCTCGGATTCTACAAATGCCTCGTCTTTGTCTTCTGCATCACCCCCTGGATCGTCCTGACGATCATGGGATAGACCGGGCAGATTAGGAGTCATCCGACGACGCTCCGCGGCGCCAGATGCACACCCCGTTTTTGTGTACCTCTCGAATGCGGTGAAAAGGAATAGTCTGCACGGTTTCATCCACACAAAGGGTGAACGCGGCGTGGTTTTCTTTCTCCACACACACGTTTTCCAAAGGTTGGAAAAAGACGGCATCCGCCACGCGGTCATAGATGCCGACTTCAAACTCGCCCCGCCCGAACTCCTCGTCCCAGCGAATGCGGCTCAGCAACTCCCGGATCGGTTCCATGCCGGAATTTTAAAAGCAACGGTGCAAAAACGCAAAGGCCGCAACGTCTCCTGATAAAACAAAACCCCGCCCGGAGTCCGGGCAGGGTTCTTTGCGTAGCTCAGCGCTCTTCGCGCCTTTGCGTTGATTCTTATGCTACACCTTCGGCGACGAGGTCGCCGACTTCGGTGGTGGAGTACCCCATCCGTCCGGCGGCGAGGCCTTTCAGCTTGTTGGCGGTCACGTCAGCCACAACGGCTTCAATCGCGTTGCCGGCTTCGACTTCGCCAAGCTCTTTAAGCATCATCGATCCCGCGCAAATGGCGGCGAGCGGATTGATCACGTTCTGCCCGGTGTACTTCGGAGCAGACCCGCCGATCGGCTCAAACATGCTGACGCCTTCGGGGTTGATGTTTCCGCCGGCGGCGATGCCCATACCGCCCTGCGTCATCGCGCCGAGGTCGGTGATGATGTCGCCGAACATATTGGTGGTCACCAGCACATCGAACCACTCGGGGCTTTTCACCATCCACATGCAGGTGGCATCGACGTGGTAGTAGTCGCGCTTGATGTCCGGATAATCAGCGGCTCCTATTTCATGGAAGGCGCGCTCCCACAGATCGAACACATGAGTCAGCACATTGGTTTTGCCGACAAGGCCGAGCGTATTGACATCGCTGAGGCCGCGCGATTTTTTGCCGGACTTGCGGGCGTAATCAAAGGCGTAGCGCAGGCAGCGCTCCACCTGGAAGCGGTTGTAAACCATCGACTGCACCGCCACTTCGTGCGGCGTGCCCTTCATCGAAACGCCGCCGGTACCGGTATAGATGCCGCCGGTGTTTTCGCGAACGATCACATAATCGATCTCGGCCGGGCCTTTGTCTTTGATCGGCGTTTCCACGCCGGGGAACAGCTTGACCGGACGCAGGTTGATGTACTGATCGAGCTCAAAGCGCAACTTGAGCAAAATACCCTTTTCGAGAATACCGGGTTTCACGCCCGGATGACCGATCGCGCCGAGGAAAATGGCATCGTGCTTGCGCATTTCGTCCGCCGCATTTTCGGGCAGTACTTCGTTGGTGCGCAAGTAGCGATCACCGCCGTAATCGTAATCTTCAAAATTGAGTTTAAATCCAAACTTATCCGCCGCGGTCTTCAAAACCTTGACGCCTTCATTGGCCACCTCCGGTCCGGTTCCGTCTCCGCCGATCACTGCAATATTATAGCTCTTGCTCATACAGACACTCCTTTGGTTAAAAACGTGAACGCTCAGGATAGCGGATTTAACCCGCGCCTGAAAAGATTTTTACGCCCCCTACTTGTCCTCCGAAGCTTTAGCGAAGGAGGATGCCATGGGTTTGCCGCTTCACTGCTGTCGCTTTGCGCCAGCCTCACTGAACCATTCCCTTCGGTCATTATTTGCTACGCAAATTATGCGTCGCTTCGCTCGCGCGTGTCCAGACCTTGGGGCCGGCATTGCCGGATTTTTTATTCTTTTTCCACCCGAGGAAACGCCGAGAGAGGCTGGCGCACTCGACCAGCGGGAGAGAGGCCACACGGATGTGTGGCAAGGAACGCAGCGACTGGCAATTGCGACGGCAACGAGCGAAGCGAAGTGGCAATGCTTGGAAAAAGTACACCCCATTTTTCCAACCATTGGAAAAACAGGGCGCTTCGTTTCCAGACCTTGGGAAAACCTCCCTACTCCATCGGCTGCCAGCCGCCGCCGAGAGCCTTATAGAGGCGGATGACAGAGAGCGTGCTTTCGCTCTGACTCCGCACCTTCGTCTCTTCGAGCTGCAGCTGTGTGCGCTGCGCGTCGAGCACGGTATCGAATGGCTCGAGTCCGTTTTGATAACGGTCATCCACCAGCTCAACAGCAATGCGCGCGGCATCGGTGGCGGCGGTCAGTGCGTCGAGGCGCAACTGTTCGTTGCGGAAGGCGGTCAGCGCGTCGCGCGTTTCCTGCACAGCAGAGAGCACGCTCTTTTCGTAAACGGCCAGCGCTTGCTCCTGCAACGCCGTCTGCACCTTGACCTGATTGCGAATCTGCCCGCTGTGAAAAATCGCCCAGCGAATAGAAGGCCCGAAGCTGGAGGTATCGTTGCCCGGATCGCTCAGTCCGGAAAAGCTGAGCGCCTCAACGCCAATGGAGCCGTTAAGCGTCAGCTTCGGAAAGTAGTCGGACTTGGCGATGCCGATACGGGCAGTCTGTTCAGCCAGCTTGCGCTCAGCAATCCGCACGTCGGGACGGCGGCGCAGCAAGTCGGCCGGAATGCCGGTGACGTCGCCCATCGTCGCCACCGGAATGTGTGCGGAAGCACTCAGGCGCTCATGTAACGACCCGGGCATGGCGCCGATCAGCACCGCCAGCGCATTGAGCGTCTGTTCGACGCCGGTTTCGTACGTCGGAACGATTGCGCGGGTGCTTTCGAGGTTGGCTCGCGCCTGCTGAAGCACGAGCTCGTTGATCAGCCCACTGTCAAATTTTGACTGCAGCAGATCAAATGTCTCCTGCTGCAGTTCCAGATTTTTAACGGACACGAATAGCAGTTGCTGGGCACCGCGCAGTTGCACATAGGCCGATGCCGTTTCGGCGGCGAGCGACACGTCAACGTCGGCACGCATGGCATCCTGCCCCTGCAGATAGGCTTTGGCCGCTTCGTTGGCGCGGCGCACGCCGCCGAAGATGTCAAGTTCCCACACGGCGTCAAAGCCGGCGCTGTACAAATCACCATCAATGGCCATCGGCACTTCGGCGCTCGGACTGCTGCGCGAAAAACTACCGCGCGCATCAATCTCCGGACCAAGCGACGAGCGGACCTGCCCAAGCTGGGCGCGGGCGGCGCGCACGGCGGCGACCGCCGACTTCGCGTCCGGGCTGTTGGTCAATGCTTCATTGACGAGTTCACTCAGCAGCGGATCACCGAGGGTGGTCCACCACTCGGCGGGCGTTTCAAACTCCGAAGCTCCAACCATTGGAACTTCGGGCTGTTCGTAATCCGGCCCGACGGTCAAACAGCCGCCGAAAAAGAACGGGATCACCAGGATGACCAACAAGTGAAGCTTGTCGGTCCCGAGACGAATCCGGTGCCCCTTTTCGCGCAGGGTCTGGAACAGCACGTAGAGCGCGGGAACCAGAACAATGCCGAAGAGTGTGGCGGCCATCATACCCCAGAAAACGGTCGTACCGATCGCACGGCGCGCGTTGGCGCCGGCACCGGAGGCAACAACCATCGGGAAAATTCCGAGGATGAAGGTGAAGGCGGTCATCAGTACGGCGCGGAAGCGCTGGCCCGCTCCGTCGGCGGCGGCATCAATAATCGAGAGCCCCTCTTCGCGGCGGGTTTTGGAAAACTCGACAATCAGAATGGCGTTTTTACTGGCGAGGCCGACCAGCAGGATCAGCCCGAGCTGGGCGTAGATGCTGAGCGGCATTCTAAACACAAAAAGCGCGATCAGCGCACCGAGCGCAGCGACCGAGGTGGACAGCATCACCGGCAGCGGGATGGTCCAGCTCTCATACTGAGCGACGAGGAACAGATAGCCGAACACCAGCGCCATTACAATCAGAATGGACGAACCGCCGGCGGCTTTGGCCTCCTGATAGCTGAGTCCCGACCACTCCAGATTATAACCCGTCGGCAGAGCGGTCTTGGCCATCTCATTGACTTTGGCCATCACATCGCCACTGCTGTAAATTGGAATGAGCATGGCGCTGATGGAGGCGGACGGAAATTTGTTGTAGCGCTCGACGGCGCGCGGCGCGATGGTCGGCGTGATGTTGAGCACACTGCCGAGCGGCACCATCGCTCCGTTGCGGCTTTTAACGTACAGCCGTTCAATATCATCCTGCTTGTCGCGGAAGACCGAATCGGCCTGCACGACCACCCGGTTGACCTGCCCTTCAAAGTTTACGTCGTTAACATAGCGCGAACCGAAGTTGTTTTGAAGCGCAGCGAAAATATCGCTGACCTCCACCTGCATCAGCGAGGCCTTCACACGATCCACTTCAAGGAACAGGTGCGGTGTATTGGCGGCATAGCCGCTGAACGCGAACATGGTTTCGGGCATCATGTTGAGTTGCATCAGGAAGCTCTGCATCACACCGTTGAGCTTCTGCGGATCATCGTCGTCAATCGCCTGCAGTTTGATGTCCAGTCCGCCGCTGACGCCGAGCCCCATGATCGCGGGCGGCACAAACAGGTTGATCTGCGCGCCGGGCTCCATCATGAGACGCCCCTGCAGGTTCTGCTGAATGGCGGCAATCTGAAGTTCCGGACTGCGGCGCTTGTCCCAGCTGTCGAGACCGAACAGGAAGAAGGCGACGTTTTCGCCGGAACCGCCCATCATGCTGAAACCGGTTACCTCCACGGTGTAAGCCACGCCTGGCTCTTTGCCGAGTGGCGTAATGGCCCGCTCCATCAGCGCCTCGGTTTGTTCCTTAGTCGCCCCTTCCGGAAGTTGCAAGGCCCCGAAGATGACCCCCTGATCCTCTTCCGGCAGGAAGGAGGTCGGGTTCATCGCGCTGAGAAAAGCCGCGGCGCCCAGCACGCCAAGCAGAATGACGGCGGTGAGAATGAGTCGGCGCGAAAGTCGCACGGCAGTATTCACGTAGTGCCCGCGCACCCGGGAGAGTCCGGTATTAAACCAGCGCAACGGGCCGTGCTGTTTAGGTTTCACAACGCGCAGCAGAATACTGCAAAGCGCAGGGCTGAGCGTAAGCGCATTCACGGTTGAGAAGAAGACGGCGGCGGAAATGGCAACCGCGAACTGCTGATAGATTTTACCAACGATGCCGCTGACGAATCCGATCGGCACGAAGATGGCCAGTAGCACCAGCGTGGTGGCGATGACCGCTCCGGTCACCTGCTCCATCGCTTTAATAGTGGCCGCTTTATGGTCGAGTCCTTCGTGTTCCATCAGATACAGCACGCGCTCGACCACCACAATGGCGTCATCGACCACCAGTCCGATCGCCAGCACCAGCCCGAACAACGTCAAGGTATTGATGGAGTAGCCGAAAGCCATCAGCACAGCGAAGGTGGCGCAGAGCGACACCGGAATGGTCATGGCCGGAATGAGCACGGCACGCCAGTCCTGCAAAAAGATGTAACAGACCAGCACGACGAGAAAAACCGTCAGTAGTAGCGTGGCGACGATCTCGCGAATGCTGGAGCGCACAAAATCGGTGGCGTCATACGGCAGAATAACTTCCATCCCGGAGGGGAACTGCGCGGTCAGACTGTCGAGCTCGTCGCGCAAGGCATCCATCGTATCGAGCGCGTTAGAACCGGCGGAGCGGCTGACGCCGATCGCCACCGCGCGTTGTCCATTGTATTTGGCGCCGAACATATAATTGTCCGCACCCTTCTCAACCCGCGCGACATCTTTGAGGTAGACCACCGCGCCGTCGGCGCCGGTGCGGATGACAATATCCTCAAAACTCTCCGCATCGTTCAGGCGGCCTTCCGCTTTGAGCGTGTAGACCATCGCGCCGTTGCCGGGCGCGCCTCCGACCGACCCGACCGAGGCCTGAATATTCTGGCTGCGGATCGCGCCGATCACGTCGTCGGAGTTCATGCCGAGCGCGGCAATGCGGTCGGCATCCATCCAGACGCGCATACTGTAGCGCGGGGCGTAGACCTGCGCGCGGCTGACGCCGGGGATGCGCTCCAGCGCGGGCTTGATGACCTTAAAGGTGTAGTCGCTCAAGAACAGCTCCTCGCGGGAATTGTCCGGAGACTGAATCATGATGAAGCCGAGCATGTCAGACGATTCGGTTTCGACGGTGACCCCCTGCTGGGTCACCTCCATCGGCAGCAGCGGTTCAGCCTGCGCGACGCGGTTCTGCACCTGCACCTGCGCAATATCGGGATCGGTGCCGACCTCGAAAGTCACAGTCAGTCCATACCCGCCGGAGCTGTCGGAGGTGGACGACATATAGATCATGTTATCGACCCCGTTAACGGCGTCTTCAATGGGGCCTGCGACGGTGTCGGCCAGCACTTCGGCACCGGCACCGGGATAGGCGGCGCGCACGACCACCTGCGGCGGCGTCACCTGCGGGTACTGCGCAATCGGCAGCGAGCCGATGGAGATGATCCCCGCCAACGTCAGGACGATGGAAATCACACCCGCCAGTCGCGGGCGTTCAATAAATACACGCGAAATCATTCTGCACCCTCCGAAGGAATCACCTGAACTGTTGCGCCGGGACGCGCTTTCTGGATGCCGTCGATCACGACCTGGTCGCCCGGTTTTAAGCCGGAACGGATGATGACATCCGGCCCGATCTGATCGCCGGCCTCAACTCGGATGACACCTACTTCGCTCACCTCATCAACGGTCAAAACGTACGCGCCGTCCTGATCGATCAGCAGGGAACGCAGCGGGATTTTGATTCCGGTTTCGCCGGCAGGATTGCTGAGTTGCACCGTGATATAACCGCCCGGAAGCAGCAGCCCGTCCGGATTGTCAAACAGGTAGCGCACGGCGATGGTGCCGGTCATGGGGTTGATGGCGTTATCATCAAAATCTTTTTTTCCGATGTTTGCCACCTCCCTTCGTTCCGTTGCCGTCGCAATAGCGCCAGCCTCTCTCGACTTCGTCTCGAGTGGAACCTGTGACGCGGGACGCGTTAAAACGGATCCGTCCGGCAAAATCACGCGCGCTTCGAGCGCGGTGGCATCGCCGGCGATTTCGCGGCGGCGCAGAGCAAGATAATCGCGGTCAGTCTGCGAGAAAACCACACGGATCGGGTCGGTCTGCACGATACGCGCAAGCTCAACGGTGACGGGCGTGACGTAGTTGCCTTTTTTAATCATCGCGCTTCCGATGCGTCCGCTGATCGGAGCTTTGATCTCGGTGTAATCCAGGTCAACTTTTGCCAATTCAAATGCGGCTTTGCCGCGCAGGTAGTCGCTTTCGGCCGATTCGAGGTCGGAGGCGGAGACGCTGCGTGTGTCGGCCTGCTGGAGGCGCTCGTATCGCCTTTTCGCACGAACCATTTCGGCTTCGGCGGCATCGGCGGTCGCCTGATAGGCGGAGCGGTCGATGGTGAAGAGCAGATCCCCCTCTTTAACAAAAGAGCCTTCGGTAAAGTTCACCTGATCAATCCGTCCGGACACTTCGGGCCGGAGGATCACTTCCTGCATCGGCTCGACAGCGGCGATATATTCATCTGCCGTATCGAGCAACGTTTCCTGCACGGCGAGAATCTTCACGGTTGCCGGCGGCATCTGCATTCCACCCATTCCCGGCGGCGGACCGCCCGCTGGAATCATCCCTTTTACAAACCAGCCAATGGCCGCCCCGGCAATCAGCACTCCAATTGTTTTAAAAACCGCTTTTTTATTCATCACCGCTCTCCTCTTTCAAAACTCCGCACATTATCAAATCGAACCCGTTTGCGATCGTCTGCTCCAAATTAATTCCGCCCAGCAACTGAATGTCCTCATCCGAGCGCTGTCCGAATTCGATGCCGGGACAGTGCCGCCCCAGAAACATCTTACAGGCCCCGCACCAGAAGGAAGCCAGCGTAATGACCAACTGATTCAGATCGACTCCAGGCCGCAAGCGGACGGCAATTGCCGGTGCTTCGAAATAATCTCTAAAATTTTCCAGCGGACTTTTACGAAGCTCGTTGAGCTTTTTCTGCGTTTCGGCCAGCAGCTCTTCCGACCACTCCATCTGATAATTAAGGAAAAACTCGAATTTGCGGATCACCGGATCGCTCTCCACCACCCGGGCGTACAGAATGAATGCGCTGCGTAAATCTTCGAGGGTCTGGATATCCGGGATTTGTGATTCCACCCAGTCCTCTTTTAAAAAATGGACATGATCCATTAGCGCGGCCAGCAAGGCCGGTTTGCCGTCGAAATGCCAGTAAACCGCGCCGCGGGTCATACCAATGCGCTTGGCGATATCCACCAGTGTTGTGCGCGAATAGCCCTTCTCAGTAAACAGATCGAGCGCCGCCGTCAGCATACGTTCTCGGGTTACCGCCGCTTCTTCTTTGGTTTTTCTGGCCATATCAATTCCCCATTAACAGTTAGGCAGGAACTTATACATACATCCATGTATGTATGTCAACGGCATAAGGTCAGGGAAAGGACAATCTGACGATCAAAGAGGACTTGCATACGTTAAACGTATGGGATTGAGGCTAAAAAATTAAGAAATAATCATTTTGAGGTACAAAACACCTGATAACGCAAGGAGGAGAGGAATCCATCTGCGGGTCAGCCGACCGGTGTAGGCTCTTTGACATCAACTGGGGCAGGATCTTCTTTTTCCACCGCTGCCGGGGTTTCGTCGTCAACCGGAGCGGACTCCTCCAACTCCGCCGGGGCGGGCTCGTCCAACTCCGTCGGGGCGGGCTCCTCCAACTCCGCCGGGGCGGACGCGTCCGCCTCTTCAGGAACGACTCTTTCGGTCGACTGCAGGAACCGTTCGAGCGGCTCGAAACGAATGTTATAGAGCTCAAAAATAAAAATGCTTTCGAACAGCAGGACCAGCAAAACGCCGAGCACTGCCAGTGCGGACAACAAATCGAACCGATTAAATGAGCGTTTTTCTTTCACGGGAGGCAGTCTCGCCTTTTCACTTTATTCTTTCAACTCCAAACGCTTTTCGGCATCCTCCGGCCTTTGTTTTAAGGATAGGACTACATTATGAAACCGAATGATTATCATGTTTCGATGGACGCGCTGGCCTCGCTCTGCAAACGCCGCGGCTTTATTTTCCAAACATCAGAAATCTACGGAGGCATCAACGGCTTCTGGGATTACGGCCCGCTCGGCGTTGAGCTGAAGCGGAACATCAAAGAGAGCTGGTGGAAATCCGTCGTCCAGACCCGCGAAAACGTGGTCGGTCTCGACAGCTCGATCATCATGCACCCGAAAGTATGGGAAGCCTCCGGTCATATCGGCAACTTCAAGGACCCGATGCTCGACTGCCGCGAAACCAAAGGCCGCTACCGCGCCGACCAGATTTCTGTGCTCAAGCACAAGACCGACGACTCTGCCCTGATGTTTGCCTTCCATGAAGAGGCATCCGAGCCGGCCGAGAAAAAGGTCAAGAAACTCGCCAAAGGCGATGTCGCCGACTACGAAACCGTTCCGCTGCTCGACATCCCGGTTGAAAACTACGACCGCCTCGTCGGCCCCGAAACCAACGAACCGGGAACGCTCACCGAACCACGCGCCTTCAACCTGATGTTCAAAACCTTCGTCGGCCCGGTCGAGGGCAGCGCCAGCGTCGCCTACCTGCGCCCCGAAACCGCGCAGGGCATCTTCGCGCAGTTCGGCAACGTCCACGCCGTATCGCGCCAGAAGATCCCCTTCGGAATCGCGCAGATCGGCAAAGCCTTCCGCAACGAAATCAACCCGCGCAACTACACCTTCCGTTCGCGCGAGTTCGAACAGATGGAACTCGAATTCTTCATTGAGCCCGGCACCGATGCCGAGCAGCATGAATACTGGGTGACCGAGCGCCTCAAGTGGTACGAAAAAGTCGGACTGCCCGAAGGCCGTATGCACCGCGACATCCACGAAGGCGACGCCCTCGCCCACTACGCCAGCGCCTGCACCGACATCATGTACGACTTTCCCTTCGGCACCCAGGAGCTCGAAGGAATCGCCGCGCGCGGCAACTTCGACCTCACCCAGCATCAGGAATGCAGCGGCAAAAAACTCGAATACCTGGACGATGAAAGCAAGGAACGCTACATCCCGCACGTCATCGAGCCTTCCGCCGGGGTTGACCGCATCGCCCTCGCCCTGCTCTGCGAAGCCTACCGCGTTGAATGGATCCCCAAAGGCGGCGGCGAAGTGCTCACCGCCGAACCGGGCGTCGAACGCGCCCCAGAAGGCTACGAAGCCCGCACCGTCCTGCGCTTTGCTCCCTGCATCGCGCCGTACAAAGTCGCCGTTTTCCCGCTGCTCAAAAACAAAGAGGAACTCGTCGGTAAAGCCCGCGAAGTATTTGAACAGCTCAACGAACGCTGGACCTGCTTCTACGACCATGCCGGCGCCATTGGACGGCGCTACCGCCGCCAGGACGAAATCGGCACACCGCTCGGCGTCACCATCGACTTCGATACATTGGAAGACGACACCGTCACCGTCCGCGACCGCGACACCATGGAACAGGTCCGCATGCCCATCAGCGAGCTCGAAACCTACATCGCCGAGCGCGTGCGGTTTTAATCGCCACGAAAAACACAAAAACTCACAAAAAGTGAATTGTAGGGCGGGGTCCGCGACCCCGCCTTTTTTATTAGATCGCTAATCACGCGAATCAACACGAATCAAAATAGTGGAAGAGGCATCCCTGCCTCTTCACAGCGGCAAGCCCGGGCTATAACGCCCGCGAAGGCTTCCTCCTTGAAGCTTCCAATGGTTGGAAAATCAGGTTCCCCTCCACTGGAGGGGTGGCCGAAGGCCGGGGTGGGTTTTCCAATGGTTGGATCTTTGGCAAAATAATTAAGGGCAAAATCATGGGGGAAACAAAGTGGCGTCCAATGTTTGAAAAACTGTAGCCGCGTCCGCCGGGCGCGGTCACCGCTCTCGCCTACAGCAATGACGAAATAATAGATGCTATGTAGGGGTTTACATCGAGACTACAATCCTTTGAGAAACAACTAA
>JACNKZ010000081.1 GCA_014381785.1 Kiritimatiellota bacterium | reverse complement strand
GTTGTGGATTGACAGTTCTTTGAAATGATAACCAGCCCATCGAGGAGCATCTGCTCAGCGAACCCGACAATTTCCAATGAGTGGAAACTCATTGCATGAGGAACTGAAAAAGCCCGCCGGGTGGTGGCGGGCTTTGCGGTTCTATTCGCCTTTGGGTTCTTCCGGTTCTGTCTGCGATGGCGGCTCTTCGGGTACTGGTTCGGCTGCCGGATCTTCCGCGATCGGTTCGGTAACCACTGGCTCCGCAGGTTCTGCGGGGAGATCCGCTGCGGGCGCTTCGGCTGAGTAACTTCGATAGGCGGTAGCCAGCATCAGGAAAAACATCGGCATGGTGAAGACCAGGCCGATTCCACAGGCAATGATGCCGATGTTGCCGAGAATCTCGGCCACTGCCACATAGCCGATCAATACCCAGAAATCTTTTTTGATCATTTCGAGAGCGGATTTGGATGCTTGGATGAAGTCCATGCCTTTCAGTGCCGCCTGAAGAACGGCAAAGGTGAGGAATGCGCAGAGTCCCAGCCCAAGCACAATGGAAGCCAGTTGCCCGATGAGGGGCAGAAACATCAGGATAGAAATGGCAATAAAACCTGCGACAGACCACACAAGGCAGAGGAGGAAAGTGGTTTGAAAGGTGCCGAACTGGCTGAAGATATCTTCAAATTTTGCGCATGGGTCGTTGTCCATCAGTTTGAAGATCAGTGTGATCAGTCCAGCCGTGATTGGACCGGTGAGAATGCCCAATGACACGGAGGTGAGGATGATTGCCACCAGTGTCGCTCCAGTCAGAAGCAGGAGGTGTTTTTTATAGGTTTCCCATGCCTGGTTGAAGCAGGTTCTGTAGTCGAATGTACTGTTGCTCATGATCAAACCTCTTTCTTTTTGCGGTTGCTGTCACGATATAGATGGAGTGCGCTGGCGGTCAAGAGATGATTTGCTGTCCGTGGAATATTCAGTACTCTGAAGAAAGTATGAAATTTCGCATGGAACCATCTGGAGCTGGACCGTTGGGGCGTTGGTTTTTTTCTGCGTTGTTGCTTTCGGCCGGGTTGCTTGTTTGGGTTCAGCTTTCTCTTCCGTCCGCACTGCAGATCCAGTGCCTGTTATTCCAGTGGACTGGAATCCCGTGCCCGACCTGCGGCGCGACACGTTGTGTCCAGCATCTTTTTGACGGGGAATTTCTTTCTGCCCTGCGCATGCAACCCTTGGCGTTCATGGCGGTTTTTTCAGGCGGCCTGATCTTGTTATGTTGTTCTGTTGCAGAGCTTTTTAGATGGCCGATGTTGAAGATTCAATTTGAACGGGCTTGGGAAAAGGTGGTTGCTCTCGGAGGTTTGGCTGTCGTGGGGATGCTGAACTGGTTTTATCTCATTCTGAAAGGATGATTTTTGATTCGTTGTCCCCTTGTGTCCTGGGGAAGGCTTTGCTAAACAAATCGCTCATTTTTTAAGGAGAACCCCTATGTCGATTCATCCGCTTGCTGGAAAAATAGTGCCCAAAGAAAATCTGACGGATATTGCGGAGCTGATCAGCTCCTATTATGAAACGCAACCCGATGTCACCGATCCAAGCCAGAACGTAACGTTTGGAACCTCCGGTCACCGCGGTTCTTCGCTTAACGGCAGTTTTACCGAAGATCACATCATGGCGATCACGCAGGCGATCTGCGAGTACCGTGAAAAAGAGGGAATCACCGGCCCGCTGTTTGTCGGCAAGGACACCCACGCGCTTTCCACCCCGGCTGAAAAAACCGCGATTCAGGTCTTTGCGGCCAATGGCGTTACCGTGATGATCGACAAAGACGGCGGCTACACGCCGACTCCCGTCATTTCTCACGCCATTCTCGGTTATAACAAAGGTCGTAGCAATGGGCTGGCCGACGGCGTGGTGATCACTCCGTCGCACAACCCGCCGGATAACGGCGGCTTCAAATATAACCCGCCCAACGGCGGCCCCGCCGACACCGATGTGACCGGATGGATCGCCGACCGCGCCAACGAGCTGCTGGCTAATGATAACGAAGACGTTCAGAGCATCTATCTGGCGGACGCGCTGGCCGCCGAAACCACCTGCGTCTACGACTTCATCACCCCGTACGTCGGAGACCTTGAAAACGTAATCGATATGGAAGCCATTGCCAAATCCGGCCTGAAAATCTGTGCCGACGCTATGGGTGGCGCGGGCATTCGCTACTGGAAGCCGATTGCCGAAAAATACGGTATTGATCTCACCATCATCAACGATACCGTCGACCCGACCTTCAGCTTCATGTGCGTCGACCACGACGGCAAAGTCCGCATGGACTGCTCCTCGCCCTACGCCATGGCCAGCTTGATTGAACTCAAAGACAAATTTGATATTGCCTTCGGCAACGACCCCGATTACGACCGCCACGGCATCGTCACCAAATCGGTCGGCCTGATGAACCCGAACCACTATCTGGCGGTTGCGATCAACTACCTCTACACCCACCGCGATGGCTGGCGGGCTGATGCCGCGATCGGCAAAACACTGGTCAGCTCGTCAATGATCGACCGCGTCGCCGCCGAGCTTGGACGCGACCTGAAGGAAGTGCCGGTTGGTTTTAAATGGTTTGTGAACGGTCTCGTCGACGGTTCCTACGGCTTTGGCGGCGAAGAATCCGCCGGCGCCTCGTTCCTGCGTAAAGACGGAGCCGTCTGGAGCACGGATAAGGATGGGATTATTCTCTCCCTGCTGGCCTGCGAAATTTTCGCCGTCACCGGCAAAGATCCGGGCGAGCACTATGCGGAACTGACCGCGAAATTCGGCAACCCGGTCTACGACCGTGTCGACGCACCTGCCAGCCGCGAAGAGAAAGCCAAGCTGGCCGCGCTCTCACCGGAGCAGGTGACTGCGGAAACGCTGGCGGGCGAACCGATCACCGCCAAGCTGACGCACGCGCCCGCTAACGGCGCGGCCATCGGCGGGCTGAAAGTCTGCACCGAAAACGGCTGGTTCGCGGCGCGCCCGTCCGGCACCGAGGAGATTTATAAGATCTACGCCGAGAGCTTTAAGGGCGAAGAGCATCTGAAGCAGATCCAGGCCGAGGCCAAAGAAATTGTTAACGCCGCATTGGCGTAACGAGTAATACAAAATTTAGATAGCTTTCGGTATTTGCAGGCGGGACGCCTGCGGTACGCCTGTCCTGAGCGAAGTTGAAGGGTATCGCAGGCGTCCCGCCTGCCTTGTCCCGAAACCAAACTGAAATTGAATTCGTAATGCGTAATTAAGGCAACGTTTGCCGCGCCCCTTTCGGCCGCTTCTTTTGGAAGACCAAAAGCACGCTCGCTACGCTCGGGTCCAACCATTGAAAAAGCAGCCTGTACCGAATGGCGCTACGTTAAGCGGATTTGTTAGAGATTGTGACCCATTTGATATGGTGGATTTCCTTAAAGTGGGACAGGCTTCCAGCCTGTCTATACATGCAAAGAGCCGAGCGTCGGCAGACAGGCTGGAAGCCTGTCCCACATTACTGAAACGCAGCTAAAATGGTCTTAACTTAGTGGCATTCCAGTCTGTACCCTCATGCAACGAGTTCCAAAGATTGGAACTTAGGGTGCGGGCGGGGTCAGGTTGGGATCCGGCGCGTTGCGCATCAGGTAGTTGAAGTAGGGCGGCACCTTCGATTCGAAGGTCATTTCTTCCTTCGTGAAGGGGTGCTTAAGGGTGAGGGACGCGGCGTGCAGCGCAAGGCGCTTGATGCCCGGGGCTTTCTCTCCGTACTTTTTGTCGCCAACCACGGGACAGCCCTGATCGGCGAGATGAACCCGGATCTGATTTTTTCTGCCGGTGAACAAGTCGACTTCCAGCAGGTTGTACGCAGAGGATTCTCTCACCACCCGGTAGCCTGTTTTTGCAAACTGCCCTTTGTCCGGGTTTGTAACGGAGTACATTTTCAGAGCGCTGTTCTCGACCAGATAGGAGGTGATCACCCCGTTCTTTTCCGGCATGCTCCCGTGGACGACCGCAACGTACTTCTTTTTGAAATTTTTCCACTCGTCCTGAAGAAAACGTTTCGCCTTTTCGCTTTTGGCAAACACCAGGATACCGGAGGTTTCTTTGTCCAGCCGGTGCACAATAAAGACCTGAAGCCGTGATTTCGGGTTCCCCTTGCGCACGTAGTCATTCAGGAGGTAATACGCGGTATGAGTTTGCTCTTTGTCGTTACTCACGGTTAGGAGGCCGCTCACCTTGTCCACAACGATAATGTCGTGATCCTCGTAGAGAATCGTCATCCCCTTGGGGTGATATCGTTTTGGGGAGCTCTTAAATTTTTTCGGGGATTTATCCATAAGCGGTAGACTACCTGACCAACTGCGCTGGGGCACCTGTTTTTCACTGCGGAATGAATCGAATAATTGCCTATCTATCCGCGTTTAAAAGTGAAAGATTCACTCGCATTTTCGTGATTCCCTAGCCAACGGAAAGAAACGCGCATGAAGACGGAAACACATATCCTCGGTAAAGATGCTTCACTTGAACAGACGCTTGCAACGGCGCGGGCGCTGCTGGCCACGTATGGATTCCCGATCGATCTGGTTTCTGCGAAGAATCCCATCCGGAACTGCTGGTCGGTCCATCTGCGCTCCGCGGAATGTCCTCAGATTTATACCAACGGCAAAGGCGGCTCTAAACTCGCCAGTGAAGCCAGCGCGATTCTCGAGTTTTTTGAACGGATTTCAACCAATCTGTTTTTTTCCGATTACTATCTGGGTTCGACCGGCAGCGAGTTTATCTTTTACCCAACCGAGAAATGGTTTCCCGTTTCAGACGCGTCTGTGATTCCGTCTCATCATCCCGATGGGACCCGGTTGCTGAATGACCGCCTGTGTGCCTTTTACAATCCAGACGGCGAACTCACTCCGGCACTGTTGCACGACAATAACAGCGAGGGGGCCGATCGCGGGATTGCGGCGCTTCCGTTTGAGCAGATCGAGACGAATAAGACCGTCTATTTTCCCGTCAGTATTCTCAATAACCTGTATGTCAGCAACGGGATGGCGGCGGGCAATACCGTCACCGAATGTCGGGCGCAGGCGCTGGCGGAAATCATGGAGCGCAGCGTGAAGAACCGGATCATTGCGAACGGCATCTGCCTGCCCGCCGTGCCGGACTCTGTGCTGGAGCGCTATCCGCGTATTCAACGCGATGTCGAAGAACTGCGGGCGCATGGCTTTCCTATTCTCGTCAAAGATGCCTCACTGGGCGGGCAGTTCCCCGTTATCTGCGTCCTGCTCATCAATCCTGCCGACGGTGGATGCTATGCGTCGTTTGGCGCAAGCTGTCGCTTCGAGGTCGCGCTGGAACGCACGGTCACCGAACTGCTGCAGGGGCGCGGCCTCGATCAACTGGATGTGTTCGAACATCCCTCCAGCGATGCCGACGCGGTGGCCGATCCGCTGAATATCGAGAGCCATTTCATCGATTCCGTGGGGCTTTTGTCGTGGAAGATGTTCGGGGATCAGCCCGACTACGAGTTCAACGACTGGGATTTCAAAGGAACCACTGCCGAGGAATATGAGCATTTGAAATCTCTCGTTACGCAGAACGGGTTCGAGGCGTACTGCGCCGAGTATCAGCACTGCGGAATCTATACGTGCCGGATCATTGTCCCCGGCATGTCCGAGATCTATCCGGTCGATGATTTGGTTTGGAGTAATAAAGTTACCGGCGCGTCCCTGCGTCCGCGCCTGCTCCAGCTCAACACGATGTCCGTCGCGGAGTTGCATGCGTTCGCGGAAGAGCTTGATGAACTCGGACTGAGCGATCAGCAACCCATCTCCGATGCCATCGGCGTACTGTTTGCAGAGGGGACGGCGTGGCACAGCTTGCGAGTGGGTGAGCTCAAAGGCATGCTGGCTCTGGCCGCCGGCGATCTCGACGAGGCCCTTCCGTGGTGTAGCTGGTGCAGCGCGTTCGATTTTCTGCCCGTCGCTCGACAAACCCTCTACCGAGCCATTTGCGATTTGATTGAGCTCAATCTGGCAGGGGAGAAGCAAGAGGCGTATCTCGCCTCACTCCGCCTGTTTTATGAAGGGTCGGTTCTGGCCGACGCCATCGAGCTGGTTGACGGAACCTCCTCCTTCCACGGCCTCACGTTTGCCGACAGCTGGGAAGAAGTTTCTCCGGTTCATCAGAACTTTATCCAGATCTACAAACGGCTTCACTCGCTCAAATTGGCCGCATTATAATTTTCCAAACCTTGAAACCGATTCCCGCCTGTAACGCTGTAGCACTGCGGGAAGCGAAGCGGCAAAAACCTGCGCGTCCCTATGCGGTTTTCACAGCATAATCCTGAGCAAGATAAAGCGTGCCGCTTCCCTTTTCTTTCTCTAGCAGCACGGGGACAAGGGCTCCAGGAAGAACCGAATCCGGATCGTTTGGTGCGTCCGAACCCCCGAGGTCTGTTCTCAACCAATCCGGGTCCATGAGGTTCATCAGTACATTTGTACCGTCCAGCGTCGCTACCGTATCCCGTACATATCGATCCAGTGCCGCCTTCGAACAGCTATAGGGCATCAACTGCGGTTGATCAGCAATTCCCGATGTCACATTCACGACACGTCCCCAGTTGCGCTCGATCATGCCCGGCAGAAAGGCATCACATAGTTTTGCCGGGACAATGGTGTTCACCATAAAACTCTTCGTGTATTCCTCAACGGTGGGTTCGAATATCGGTTGATATGTCGTCATGATGGCCGCGTTGTTATAGAGAATATCGAGATGGTCATTCGTAATCTCTTTTACCTCTTCAATCAAACGGCTGACTTCCGTCGGAGAATCCAGTTCAGCTTCCACTGCGTAAACTTCATTTCCCATGGATTTTATTTCTTCCAATACATCACGGGTACCTTCGAGTTTTCTCGAATGGAGGATGAGTTTACATCCTTTTTCAGCAAGCGCTTTGGCAACACGCATTCCGATGCCACGGCTGGAGCCCGTCACGAGAGCCCATCTATCTTTTATATCTATCATTTTCATCTCCACTGTTTTTTGTTTCAGCCATCGCCACGGTCATTGGTCTTTTTAAACGATTTTGGCGAAGAGGTCAAAAATCTGTTGGGATAGGTGTTTTTCCAATGGTTGGACACGAAGTGAGGCTGGCGCTATCGCGACGGCAGCGAAGCGGCAAAAATTAGCCCGAACAGTTCCAACCCTTGGAAAATCCCGTCCGAAAAAATGTAGTCATTCTCGGCGGGGCGGGATAGTTTATTTGTTTTGAAGGAGAAACCTATGTCTATTACCGCCATCAGCCCGCTTGACGGGCGTTACGAATCGAAGGTGTCCGAATTGCAGGATGCGTTTTCTGAATTTGCCTTGGTTCGCGCCCGTGTGACGGTCGAGGTTCTTTGGCTCAAAGCCCTTTGTGCCGAGCCGGGTATTCCCGAATGCCGCGCGCTGTCGGCCGAGGAAACCGCTCAGCTCGACGTAATTCTTTCCGGGTTTACGCCGGAAGAGGCCGAAAAGGTAAAAACCATTGAGCGCACCACCAACCATGATGTGAAGTCGGTGGAGTATTACCTTAAGGAGAAGGTGGCGGGCACCTCGCTCGACGAGCTGGGTGAGTTCTGGCATTTCGCCTGCACCTCCGAGGACATCAATAATCTTTCCCACGCGATCATGCTGAAGCAGGGCCGCGCTACACTCGAGACGGTTCAGCAGGAGCTGATCGCCGATCTGACCGCTAAGGCCAAGGAGTGGAAGGCGGTTCCGCTACTGGCCCGCACGCACGGGCAGACGGCTTCACCGACCACCATCGGCAAAGAGCTGGCGGTTATGGCCGATCGCCTGCGCAAAGCGGTCGCAACGTTCCAAGGTGTGGAACTTCTTGGCAAGCTCAACGGTGCGGTCGGTAATTACAACGCGCACCTGAGCGCTTATCCGGATGTCGACTGGCCCGCGCTGGCCGCTGCAGTCATCGAAGGTGACCTCGACCTCAAGCAGAATCCCTTTACCATTCAGATTGAGCCGCACGACTACATGGCGGAACTGTTCGATGCGCTCGCGCGTTTCAACACCATCCTGCTCGATCTCGACCGTGACATCTGGACCTATATCTCTTTTGGTTGCTTCAAACAGAAGACGATTGCCGGAGAGGTGGGATCGTCCACCATGCCGCATAAAGTCAATCCGATCGATTTTGAGAATTCCGAGGGCAACATTGGGTTGGCCAACGCGCTGTTGCGTCACATGAGTGAAAAGCTGCCGGTTTCGCGTCTGCAGCGCGACCTGACTGATTCGACCGTTCTGCGCAACATGGGCGTCGCCTTTGGTTACGCACTGCTGGCGTATCGTTCGACGCTCAAAGGGCTCAGCAAGCTGGAGCTCAACGAAGCCAAGCTGGCCGCCGACCTCGACAACGCCTGGGAAGTGCTGGCCGAACCGATCCAGACCGTGATGCGCAAAGCGGGCATCGAAAAGCCCTACGAAAAGCTCAAGGAACTGACCCGCGGCAAAGATGGCATCACTAAAGAAACGCTCAAGGCGTTCATTGAAGGACTTGATCTCGCAGCGGACGACAAAGCCCGCCTGCTGGCAATGACACCCGCATCCTACATCGGACAAGCCATCCAAATTGCAGAAGAGCTTTAATCCATTCATTGGCACGAATGAGTGCCGATTAGTGAAGATCAGTGGTTCATCATGAATCTGAAACCGTCCATACATGGCCTGTTGCCTGAAGAGCTTGAGGCGTTCTGCAAACAGAACGGCCAACCGGCGTTTCGGGCAAAGCAGATTTTCGACTGGCTTTACGGCAAGTTTGTTCCGTCGTTCGACGAAATGAAAAATCTGCCCGCGCCGCTACGCGCCCTGCTGGCTGAACACTACAGTTTCCAAGCATTGGAAAAGTTGGAAGTGAGCGGCGAAAAGGGCGAAACACAGAAGTTACTGTTTAAGCTCTCCGATAAGGAGATGATTGAAACGGTGATTATTCCCGCGCCGCGCCGCGGCACCAACACGGTTTGTGTTTCATCGCAGGTCGGTTGTGTGTACGGCTGCGCGTTTTGCGCCAGCGGCCAGAAGGGCGTGATCCGCAACCTGACCGCTGGCGAGATTGTCGGCGAGGTGATGGAGGTTGCGCGTCAACTGGGTGAGCGCCCCAACAATGTGGTGTTTATGGGGATCGGTGAGCCGTTTGATAATTACGACGCGGTGATGAAGTCAGTTCGTATTCTGAATCACCCGGACGGGCTGAATATCGGCGCGCGCAAAATCACGGTCAGCACCTGCGGCGTGGTTCCGGGCATTGAGCGCCTTGCGGAGGAGGGGCTACAGGTGGAACTGTCGGTTTCGCTACACGCGCCGGACAATGAAACCCGCTCCAAAACCATGCCGGTCAATGAAACGTGGCCGCTAGCCGAGCTGATGGATGCCTGCGCGAACTACACCGAAAAGACCAACCGCATCATTACGTTTGAATATACGCTGATCAAAGATCTTAACGATTCGCCGGAGCAGGCGCGTGAGCTGGTACAGCTGCTGCGCCGCTTTCCCTGCCGGGTGAATCTAATTCCGCTCAGCCCGGTGGAGGAGTTCGACGGCGAACGCCCCGATTCCGAAACCATGCAGATTTTTTTCCAAACCTTGGAAAAAGCGCATATCAACACGACGCTGCGCGACTCGAAAGGTTCGAATTTAAAGGCCGCCTGCGGCCAGCTTCGCTCCCGCCGCAGTTGATTAAGCCCGCAGTGCTCGTTACACAGTCAGGTCAGCGCGGGTGTAGCCGTTGGCTTTAAGAACCTCTTCGGTGGTTTTGAAGTGGAGTTTGCAGGCCTTGGTCAGAATGCCGGGGCCTTGGGCGGCGACGAGCTCGGTGGCGATCTGTTTGACTTTGGCGGAGCAGCCTTTGGGTACGGTTTCGATGCCGCAGGTTTTTTCGATGCCGCGCAGGGCATTCAAAAACGCGGCGCGGGCCAAAATTGAGGCGGCGGCCACGGCGGGGTCGGACTCGGCTTTGGTGCGCTGGTCCATTTGGATTTTCTTGCCGTTTTTCATCAGCGCGGTTTCGATGCGGTGGGTGGGGCCGAATTTATCGGAGAGGGCGCGCGGGCAGTCGGGGACTTTTTCGAGCAGGTTTTCGATGGCGCGCGCATGGCCCCAGGCGAGGACGCGGTTGACGTTTTTCATGCTGGCGTACATGCGGTTGTAGGCTTCGGGCCCGAGGGTGACGATGGTGTATTTGCCGTCGAGTTGTTTGCGGATGGCCGAGGCGAGCTGCAGGGCGACGCGGTCGCTGGAGATGCGTTTGCTGTCTTTGGCTCCGATTTCTTGCAGGATTTCGACCGTTTTGGCGTCGGTGTAGACCGCGGAGATGACGAGCGGGCCGAAAAGGTCGCCTTTGCCACTTTCGTCGATGCCCATGTGGGGCTGAACGCTTTCGGGGTCGTGGACGGCTTCGTAGCCGAGGCGGGCTTCGCCGGTCACTTCGGGTTCGAGGGTGAAGGTTATCCAGTCTTCAGCTCCTTTTCCTTGAATGAGGCATTTGCCAGAGTTGTAGAGGTTAATGCGGCAGTTTTCGGCGCTGACGGCGATGCGGGTGTGGGGGACTTCGACGGGGGTATATTTCGAATCTTGAAGAATAACGATCAGCTTTTCCTGCTGTTCTGCCGTAAGTTTTATGGTGTGAGAGTTTTGTTTCATAAGAGGGTATTGTTAGCAGATAACCGCGAGCGTGAAAGCAAAAGGTGCGTTTGGTTAGATGTGTGCTTGATCGGCCGTGTGCATTGCATTAATTCTAAAAGTTTGATACATTGAAGAGCACATGAGGATTTTAGTCTATTTCTTAACGGCTGTTTTTCTGATTTCCGGCGTTTCCGCTCGGGCGGAGCCGACGTTTGCTGATATGGCGGTGCTTTTGGCCAAAGGGCAGTTTAAGGAGCATGTGCCGGCCGATGCGTCGCTGAAGGAGTGTGTTTCTTTTCTAAATAAGCATGGCATCTGCTTTTCGTTGTTTGATCTGATAGACTCCTCGAAGCAGGTGACCAAAGAGGATTTCGCAAGGGTGCTCGGCCAGTCCAGGCTGCTTTTTCTTGGAGAGGCTGAGTTGGCTAATGGATGTATTCAAAGGCCCAATGAGGTGGGGAGTTGGGTTGACTACTGCCTGTTGAATGATGTAGATTCAGACAATCTTTGGAATGGGTTTCTCCGGCGGATGGAGAAAGGGCCTCTTCTAGAGGTTGATCGTTTTTTTGGAAGGGCTTAAATATCCTTCTGGTTCATATAGAAAGGGGACTGTTATGAGACGGAGTGCCGCACATTTGATACTCGCTGTATGTTTGTTCGCCGGATTGACAGCATCCCCCGTTCTGGCCGATCTCGGACTGCAACAGATTTTTTCTAGCGAAGCGCTTCCCGAGGATGGTCTAGAGAGGGTCGGGGCGACGGTGAAGGCGGCGGTCGAAGGAATTTACGGTTCCACAGAGGATAGAGAACAAATTTCAAACCAGATCACAGCTATTCTGGACGAGGCGGCTTTGACCGGCAATGCGGAGATTGTTCGTTACACAATCGTGGCGGTTATGCTTGCCGGTGGTGCGGATAATCTGGATTTAAGTAAAGAGGCGATCGACAACAGCAGGGCCTTTGCCGATTTCCCGGCGGTTACCGCGCTCACTGTGTCTGCTGCAAAAGATCTTCTTTCAGCTATGTCTGATTCGCCGACAACCGACGGCAATGGGGATCAAGGCGGCGGCAATGGGGATCAAGGCGGCGGCAATGGGGATCAAGGCGGCGGCAATGGGGATCAAGGCGGCGGCAATGGGGATCAAGGCGGCGGCAATGGGGATCAAGGCGGCGGCAATGGGGATCAAGGCGGCGGAGATGGCGATGATGAACAAGGCGGCGACGACGGGGATGATGAACAAGGCGGTGGTGACGATGAAAACCCGTTGGATGATGATGGCGATGCCGACATTGATGATGACGATATTCCGGGAACGCCTGTTTGATTTGATGGTTGACCGCAGGAGATTGTTTCATTAAAACCCAATGATTTTGTACCGGAAAAACGCATGAAAAAAAGAAAACTTATATTTCCTATTTTGGTTGGATTGCTAGCTGGGCATATTTTTGCCGAAGGCAATCGCCCCTTTAAGGTGATTAATACCCTGCGTTTCGGGTACGACGATAATGTCGATCGGAGCAGTGATAATCCTGAAGCATCAGCTTACATCCAGGATATTATTGATCTTTCCTTTCGGGCGGCTCTTTCCGGGCGGACCGATTTAATCTTTAAATCGCGGTTTAATTATCGTTCAGACACAGAGGCGAATTTCTATCCCAACATCTATGCGATGCTCACCCACTCTGTCTCACCCAGACTTTATCTTCAGCTTTCTGATAAGTACCGGAGCGGAAGTAAAACCAGCAGTTATTCAGATGGGCGCTATAATTATTTCGAAAACACCCTTTTATTTAGTCCGAGCTATGTGCTGAGCCCCAAAGACAGTCTGTCCGCACCGATCAGCTACATGATCAAGCGGCATGACGAAGAGGCCAAGGAACTGGACGCTGATATTTTGACGGCAGGATTGAGCTGGAAGCGCACTCTGAGTCCGCAGCGAACCTGGGCGGCATTGCATTTGAAGCAGATAATGACCGACTATATAAACCGTGATTCCACGTATGATTCCACCCGCCTAACGGCTGAGATATCGCATACATTCAATCCGGAATGGCAGGGAAATCTGGAGCTTGGATTCAGTTTGGATCAACAGGACTTTTTGAATACGAGTACCGGAACAAATGAAACGTCAGAATCGATAAACCCCTACTTTGCTGCGGGGCTCGCTTATATCCCTTCTCCCCGGACCCGCTTCACGGTGAACATTTCGCAGAGTCAGGAAGTATCTGATAGCATTAGGTATGCTGCCATCGGAACGTCCAGAGAGTTGCGACTCGGAGCACAGCACGACTTTACAGCCAAGATTATGGGCAAAGCGACTGCCCGGTTTATGAAGAAAGAATATGATCAGCAGTCGAATGAATCCGGTGGCGGGAGTTTAAATGAAGACCGCTTTGATCTCGATTTTCGTCTGCACTACAAGCTCAATCGGGTCAACTTTCTTGAGTTGGGCATGAAGCATAGTGAGACGAGCTATGGTGGCGGAGGTCGTGGTTGGGAACAGAATATGATTGATGTAGGCTGGCGAGTTGAGCTGTAACAGCTGTTGAAAGACACGATTGAATTTAAAAAAATGGTGAGGCTACTACGCCTCACCATCGTTATTTAAAGGGGATAAAGTAATGAGTGAGAATCAGACCAAAGAAACCACATTGCATTTTCTGGATTACTGGCGGGTGATCCGCTCCCGCAAAGAGATTGTGCTGGCTGTTCTTTTTCTTGTGGTGATTACCGGGACCGTCTACACCTTTACACTTCCTAAAATCTATGCCTCTGAGGCCCGCATTGAGGTGAATAGCGATAATGTGGAACTCGATCCGTTTAATATGTCGCGCGGCGGATCCGGGTACGACCCGTTTTTCCTTAGAACGCAGTATGAGATTATTAAATCGAAACCGATTCTCTATGAGGTAATTAACCGGCTTAACCTTCAGGAGGTTTGGGGTAAAAAAGGCGAAAAGATACCCAAAGAAACTGCCTATAAAATTCTGTTTTCCAGTTTGGACATTAACCAGTTCCGGGATACCAGTTTGATTTCTCTGCGTGCAAGACGAGAGAACCCGAAGGAGGCAATGCGGATTGCCAATGAGCTGGCCGATGTGTACCGCGATCAGCGATTGGATATGAAATATAAGGAGATGACCCGCGCACTGGATGCTCTCCGCCGGGAGCTTGAAAATCAGCAGGAAAAAGTTTCTGCGGCCGAGCAGCAGGTAGAGGATATTCGTGAGGAACTGGATATCACGGTCTTTTCGGAGGGTGTGGGTGCCAGCAGTGTGGAAAAGATGCGGCTACAGCAACTCGAGGGAGACCGGATTGCCGCTCGTGTAGACATGCTGGTTCAAAAGGCCCGCTATGAGCAGCTGGATGCGATGAGTAATGAGGATCTTCTTACGGCATCGGCTTATCTGGCTGAAGATCAGTTCGTTGAAGTCATGCGTTCGGAGATTAAAAATTTGGATGTCCAGTTAAGTTCGCTTTTGCAGAACTACGGTGAAAATCATCCGGAGGTAAAAGAGGCGAGTGCGGCCCGTGAGGAGCTGCTCGAAAAACTTACTCAGGCTCTCGAAGGGATTAAGAAAGGGGTTCGGGCCCAGTATATCATCTCCAAGGCGAAGTTTGATGCGTTAGAGGAGGAGCTGCGCGGAGTGCGTACCGGCGAACAGGAGTCGCAGCGTGATAGATTTCTCCCCTTCAATAAGGCGCAGCGGGAGTTAGAAATGCAGCGTTCGATCATGAATGCGCTCCAGTCGCGTCTTGCCCAGGAGGGGATTACATTAAAAGTACCGCGCACGCCGGTTGAAATCGTTGATTCCGCAGAGGAGTCAACCCGGCCGGTCAGTCCGAATCTGATTATGAATATGCTTTTGAGTATTTTCGTCGGGCTGGGATCCGGCGTGGGGTTGGCATACTTTATTGAATATCTCGATACGTCTATTAAAACGGCTGATGATGTGGAGCGCTGGATTGATCTGCCCGTGCTTGGCTTGATTCCGCAGAAAGTGCGTCCTTTGATCGAGGAGGGGCCGGACAGCGACCATGCGGAAGGATATCGCGTGCTGCGCACCAATATGTCGTTTACGGATGGCGGGGGACCGGCGAAGGGTGCTTTTGCTGTGTTGAGCGGGGGTGCGGGGGAAGGTAAATCCACCACCGCGTTTAACTTGGCCTATGTCTGCGCCCAGCAGGGTGAAAAAGTTCTACTGGTGGACGCTGACTTGCGGCGCCCGGTTCAGCACACGATCCTCGGCGTGTCCAATCGTTTCGGGCTTACGAATGTTCTATTGCGTGACGTTCCTGTTGAAGAAACCATTAAAACGACCAGTGTGCCGAATCTGCACTTCCTGCCGAGTGGGCGACTTCCCCGGGCATCACTGGGTGTGCTGGATCCCAAACGTATTGGCGAACTGGTTAACAGTTTGAAGTCCAAATATGACGTAGTCATTTTTGATACTCCGCCACTGGTGGGTACCAGTGATTCGGCTGTGCTTGCGAAGGAAATGGACGGTGTCATTTTAGTGGTGCAGTACCGTAAATATCCACGGGACATGATTATCCGTGCAAAGCAGATGCTCGATACGCTGGGTGTGCCGCAGGTGGGAGTGGTGTTGAATAACATCAATATTATGCGTGACGACTATTACTACTACTACCATTCCTATTATTCGAACTATTATTATTACCGTTCAGAAGAATCTGAACCTGCGGCTTCTGCCGGGAATCAGTCAGTTTAGTTAAGGAGATTTGATGAATAAATACCGAATTTTTGTCGTTTTGTTGACGGCGGCACTGTTTGCTGGCTGTTTGAGTCCGATTCATGTTGAAGAGACGGGGAGTGACTCAGGCCCGCTGGTGGGGCTGTATAATTTAAAGCCGCTGGATCCGCTGTTTATTTCATTGCTGGGCATTCCTCAAGAAAAACAGATAGAAACTGTGGTCGATGAATACGGGCAAATTACTCTTCCGTATATTGAGGAGCCGGTTCAGGTGGTTGGGCTGACCATCTCAGGGCTTGAGCGTGAGATTCAGCGTATTTATATCGAGGGTGGAATTTACCGCACTGTGACCGTCAATATTCAAACATCTGCCAAATCATATTTCATGGAAGGCGAAGTCAATCGTCCTCAGGAATACGATCTTAACCGGCGGATCACCCTTCTGCAGGCTATCGCCGCGGCAGGTGGTTATACAGATTTTGCCGACAACAAAGATGTTGTTATTACTCGGCACGGAGAAAACATCAAGGTGAATGCTAGGGATATAGAGAAGCATCCTGAGATGGATATTCCGATAGAAGCCGGCGATCGGATTAAAGTGGATCGGACGTTCTATTAACTCAGTCTGATGTCTAGTTGCATGCGCCAGCCGGAAGGCTGGCGTTTTTTTTTGGTTACGTCCGGTTTTTCCATGTTCGTATGGATGGGTCGAGCAGGAACCGGATATCTGTTATTTCCGGAATGCCGGGAATGGACATCACTTTTTTCAACAAGTGCTCTTTCGGCAGTCGCCGAATTTCTGTCAGCCATCCGGGATGATCCGCATAAACAGACAGCACGCCGTTTCTAAGACTGGAGGGCGCCGTGTGTTTGGCGATCTGTTCGCCGGTTATAAGCCCCCACCGTTCCACGAGCGCCATCGGCGGCGGCTGTTCTGCCGGGGGCTCGGTCTGTAGAATATCGGACAGGATGGCTCCAATCTCCCGTTCATCCCGCAGTGGAGCCGGCGGGCGGTAGTCTGCAATATGAAAGCGTTCGCGAGTCAGCTGCCAGTTCATTTGGTTTCGATTGCGCTGTTTCATTATTTCTAATCTGCGGGTGGTGTTTTTTTTCGAATGATTTACTATCTGAATCTAACACGAGATTGGAGCTCTGGGTACTTTGAATTATATCGGACAGGAAATTATTTTTCTGATGGTGATGGCGCTACTCCTTTTTTGCTCTGCTTTTTTCTCGGGTTCGGAGACCGCACTTTTCTCTCTTTCCTCTGAGACACTGCGCCAATTGCGGGAGAAGGGCCGTACGGCGGGAATTATTCGGATTCTCGAAAAGGAACCGTCTGAACTGCTGGCCTCTATCCTGTTCGGCAATTTGATCGTGAATATTCTGTTTTTTTGTGCCGGGGCGGCGGCATCCGGCCGCTGGGCGGAATCCCGCGGGGAATGGTTCGAGGCCATTGGTGGGATTGTTGTGCTGGTCACATTAATTCTTTTCGGAGAAATTACGCCCAAGGCTCTGGGCGTTAATCATTCATCAGCCGTTCTTCGCTGGACGGCTGTCCCGCTGCAGATGTGGTTCAATTTCACCCGTTTTTCCCGATATCTGATTCGAAAGCTTCTCAGCGCATTGAATCTGAAAGAAGAAATGACAGTTCGGGACTCCGGGTTGACCCGCGGGGAGTTGAAGGAGCTCCTGGATGCCGTTCGTCATGAGCCCGGGTTCGGATCGCAGGAAAAAGAGATCTTGGAGGATATTGTCAATCTGTCGGATGTTCGGGTGCGAGAGGTGATGGTCCCGCGGGTACGTGTGTTGCGTAAACCGCTGGATGCCGATCGGCAACAGGTTCTCGAGGAAGCCCGGGTCGGGGAGTACAGTCATGTGATTCTTTACCGGGAGAGCGATGATGATCCGCTCGGATATATCTGTACTCGGGAGCTGTTTTTTAATCAGGCAGAGTCCGGGTCACTTGAGTCATTGATTCATCCTTTGGTGTTCGTTCCCGAAACCAAGCGTGTGGATATTCTTGTGCAGGAATTTATGACGGAGGGCTGGACGTTGGCGGCCGTGGTGGATGAATATGGTGGTTTGGCCGGATTGGTCACCCTGGAGGATCTTTTCGAGGAGGTTGTCGGCGATTTTGAGCCTCAAAAATCTTCAGAGATTGTCAAGCTGGATGCCGCTACGTACAGGGTTCAGGGGCAGATCCCTATCCGTGCCTGGCGGGATCTATTTACCGGGTTCCTTCCCGGGCAGGAGGTTGAAACACTGGCGTTTGACACGCTCGGTGGATTGATCATCTCATTGCTGGGTCGGATGCCGAAAGTTGGCGATTCGGTTACGGTGCGAAATCTCAGGATGACGGTCGAGGCCATGCACCATCGTCGTGTGGATACCGTTTTGCTTCACCTCCAGGAAGGAGGTGCGGCATGAACGGATGGGGACAAGGCCTGTTGATTTTGATCTTCTTCGCGGCATCTGCGCTTTTTTCTGGAATGGAAACCGGGGGCTATCAGCTTAATCGGATTCGTCTTCGTGTTCAGGCCCGGCACGGGAATCCGGCCTCGCTGCGTTTGCAGCGGGTTCTTTCGGATGCCCATATTTTTATTTTTACTGTGCTGATCGGAAATAACATTGCGGTCTATTTGATTTCGCACGGTGTCACCCTGCTTTATCTGGATTCCGTCTTTCGGACACCGCATGAGCCGATTATGGGCTTTATCCCATGGAATGCTGAAACCGCCGCTACCTTGACGTTGTTACTGCCGCTGTTTCTGTTTGCTGAGATCATTCCTAAAAACCTCTTTCATCGGAAGCCGGATACGCTCATGTACCGCGCATCTGGCTTGTTGCTTTTTTTCTGGTGGGTCTTCCGTCCGTTGACGGCCATACTCAAGCTCTTTTTTAACCTGCTGACCGGAGGGCGAGGTCGTAGTGAGGCACTGAATGGATTCTCTTTTTCACTGCAGGGGTTGCGCGACTACTTCTCTGATGTATCCGGCATGAAGACTCTCAGTGAACATCAGCATGGAATGATCGACAATCTCGTTTCGATGCATCGTGTTCCTGTGCGCAAATTGATGAAGCCGATTGATACCAGAGGTTCTGTATCGTCAAAATCGACCTGCGCTCAGGTATTGGATCGTATGCGCACAGGAGATGTGGAAGAGCTTATGATTTATAGAGGATCTCACCGGAATCTCACCGGATTTGTAACGTTGTTCGATCTGATGGATCCCGCAGTGAGCCCGACGGATCCGCTTCGCTCGTATGTGCGTAAAACGGCATCGATATCGGCCGATCAGCCTCTCAGCAGGGCGTTCACGAAATTACGGCGCTCGCCCAGTGCGCCGGCAATCATCACCGATCGCTCATCCAAAGCCGTTGGTATTCTGCATCTGCGCGATATTGCCGATTATATCGCTTCTGCCCGCTGAAAAATACACGAACCCCCTCAAGAGGTATTGCGACCCTCGGTAAACCATGCTACATTTTGCGGTTTGAAGGGGTGAAAAGCCCAATATGTTGTACTTTTCGGGGTAAAATGGCTGAACAGAGCAAAAAACATGTGTATGACGAGAGCAAAATCAAAACGCTCTCATCACTGGAGCATATTCGCGCGCGAACCGGCATGTATATCGGTCGGACCGGGAACGGAAGCCATTATGATGACGGGATTTACGTCCTGCTCAAAGAAGTCGTCGACAATGCGATCGATGAATTCATCATGGGGCACGGTAAAAAGGTCGAAATCACGGTAGAAGACGATACCGTGAGTATTCGGGATTACGGCCGCGGTATTCCGCTCGGCAAACTGGTTGAATGTGTCTCCCGGATCAACACCGGAGCCAAGTACAATGATGACGTGTTCCAGTTCAGCGTCGGTCTCAACGGGGTCGGAACAAAGGCGGTCAACGCACTCTCCACTTACTTTGTTGCCCGCTCTCATCGGGAAGGGAAATTCGCTGAAGCGCGTTTTTCGCAAGGTGTGCTGGAGGCCGAAGATAACGGCGAGGCGACAAATGAGGAGAACGGAACGTTTGTCAGCTTCTCTCCCGATCCTGAGATTTTTAAAACATACAAATTCAGAGATGACCATATTGATCGGCGTCTTCGTTTCTATTCCTATCTCAATGCCGGACTGGTCATCATTTTTAATGGAAAAAAAGTGGTCTCTCAAGGGGGACTGCTTGACCTTATCAGTGACGAGAGCGAATTTGAAAAAATCTATCCGCCATTTCATCATCGCGACAAAATGCTCGAATTCGCCTTCACGCACACCAATCGCTTCAGCGAGGACTATTACTCTTTTGTGAACGGACAATTCACCAGTGACGGCGGAACGCACCTCAGTGCCTTCCGCGAAGGGTTGCTGAAGGGCATTAACGAATATGCAAATGCCAAATTTGACGGCAACGATGTGCGTGAGGGCGTGTTGGGGGCCGTGGCCATTCGGTTGAAAGAACCGATATTTGAGTCGCAGACCAAAAACAAACTCGGCAACACCGAAATCCGCTCCGATATTGTCGCGGACGTTAAAAAAGCGGTGGTCGAACTGCTGCATCGCAATAAACCGGCCGCAGAAAAACTGATTGAAAAGATCAAGGAAAGCCAGAAACTCCGCAAAGAGCTCAACTCGGTGAAAAAACTGGCGAGGGAAAGATCCAAGGCTGTGTTCATTCGTGTACCGCAGCTCAAGGACTGCAAAAAGCATTTCGATAAGCAGAAGGGCACGAATGATGGCACGATGATTTTTATCACGGAAGGGCAGTCCGCCGCCGGCTCGCTCGTCAGCTGCCGAGACGTGAACACCCAGGCCATTTATACGCTCAAGGGGAAGCCGCTCAACGTGTGGGATCTCAAACGCGATGCCATTTATAAAAACATTGAAATCTACAATCTTATGCGGTCGCTCAACATCGAGGAGACATCCGACAACCTGCGCTACGGCCACGTGGTGCTCGCAACCGATGCCGATGTCGACGGCCTGCATATCCGCAATCTGATGATCACTTTCTTTCTGCGCTTTTTTGAGCCGGTGGTGCGCGACGGCCACCTCCAGATCCTCGAAACGCCGCTGTTTCGGGTTCGGAACAAGAAAGAGACCATCTATTGCTATTCCGAAGAGGAGCGCGAGGCCGCTCTTAATAAACTCGGCCGCAGTGCGGAAATCACCCGCTTTAAAGGACTCGGGGAAATCTCTCCCGGCGAGTTCAAAGCCTTTATCGGCAAAAATATGCGTTTAACCCCTGTGGTGATCGACGAGGATCACTCCATCTCTGAAGTGTTGAGTTTCTATATGGGTAAAAACACAAAAGAGCGCTATTTCCACATCATGGACAATCTCGAAGTGGACGAAGAAATTTTATGAGCAAAGACGAACAGGAATTTCTATTCGATGAGGAGCCGGAGGAGACGTCTGCGGCAGTGGACAAGCCGTCTCACAAACCGCTTGAAGACGAGCAGGGGCCCTTGCGGCGGCTGGTCGACTTCAACTTCATGCAGTACGCCTCCTATGTCATTTGCAGCCGTGCCATTCCCAATGTGGCGGACGGTCTTAAGCCCGTTCAGCGCCGGATCATGCATGCGTTGCACGATAAAGACGATGGCCGCTTCATCAAGGTTGCCAACGTGGTGGGCCACACCATGCAGTATCACCCGCACGGCGATGCATCCATTAATGACGCGCTGGTTTCGCTCACCAACCGCGGCGGCTATCTCATCGAGGGACAGGGGAACTTCGGCAATATCTACACGGGTGACCGCGCCGCCGCCGGTCGATACATCGAGTGTCGACTCACCCCGCTCGCCCGTGAGCAGCTTTTCAATAAAGAACTGACCCGCTATATTCCCAGCTATGACGGCCGCAACAAAGAACCGGTCACCCTTCCGTCCAAACTCCCGCTTTTGCTCATGTTGGGCGCGGACGGGATTGCGGTGGGTCTCTCCACGGCCATCCTCACCTACAACTTCATCGAATTGCTCGAATGTCAGGTCGAAATCCTGCGCGAGAAAAAACGCACGCCATATAAGGCCGACCCGCTACCCGACTTCCAACTCGGCGGCATCATGGATGTCTCTGAATACGACAACGGTACCGGGAAAGTCAAAGTCCGTGCGGAAATCGAAGAGCGCAAAGGCCGCCTCGTGATCACCGGACTGCCGCACGGACAGACTACCGAAAAACTCACGGCTTCCATTGAAGATGCGGTGAAAAAGAAAAAAGTGGCCGTGCGGGTCATCAACGACTACACCGCCGAAAAGGTGGAAATCGAGCTTATCCTCTCACAGGGAGCCAAGCCTGCGCAGGTTGAAAAAGCCCTCTATGCCTTCACCAACTGCGAAGTGTCGCTTTCCAGTCGCATTATCGTCATTCGCGATAGACGCCCGGTTGAAATGACCGTGGATGAAATTTTACACCTCAATACGGAGCAACTTGTAACGGTTCTCGAAGGCGAGCTCAACCTGCGGCGCGATAAACTGCTCGATGCCTTCCATACCAAAACACTGGTTCAGATTTTTGTCGAAAACCGCATCTATAAACAAATCGAACAGTGTAAAACCGCGGAAACGGTGCGCGCGGCCATCTGGGCGGGTCTTAAGCCCTTTAAAAAGAAGCTCAAGCGACC
>JACNKZ010000038.1:15389-22205 GCA_014381785.1 Kiritimatiellota bacterium | reverse complement strand
GAACAGGGACGCTTTGTGCAACCCGACCTCATCACCGCCGTGCTGGCTGAATATTACTTAGAGACGGGTGTCGGGTGTCGGGTGTCGGGTGAGTCTTCTAAACCGCGTGTTTTGCATGATATCCGCACCTCCAAAGCGGTCACCGAGCGGATCCTTGAGCTCGGCGGCGAGCCGCACATGTGGAAGGTCGGACACTCCTTCGCCAAAATGAAGATGCGCGAGCTCGGCTGTGTGGTAGGGGGCGAGCTGGCGGGTCACTACTACTTCCGCGACTTTTTCAACTGCGACTCCGGCATCCTCACCGCGCTGATCGTGCTGAGCGTCGCCGTGAAACTCAAAGAACGCGGTAAACCCTTCTCCGCCTGCATCGACGGACTGATGCGCTACGCCAACTCCGGCGAGATCAACCTGCATGTGGAGAAAAAAGACGAAGCCATCGCCGCGCTGGTAACAACCTGTGCCGAATTGGAAAAGCCGAAAGCGGTCTATGACTTTGACGGCGTACGCATGGAATTCCCCGACTGGTGGTTCAGCGTCCGTTCATCAAACACCGAGCCCTACCTGCGCCTGCTCATCGAAGCCAAAGACGAAAAACTGCTCGCGGAAAAACGCGTCGCGCTCGAAGCCGCCCTCGTGCCGTTTATGTGAGTGTTTTTGGTCCGATCACTGCAGGAGTTGCAGCATCTGCTGATAGACCGCCTCATAAATTTGCGGATCGCCGGAGGCGCGCGGGCCGGCCACATTGAGAACCAGACCGCCCTCACGCTGTGCGTTTCCAAGGTTCGGAAACCTATTGCATAGGCACGCACAGATTTCTTGCTCGCCGCGACTCTCTAAGAAGTTGATGTGAATACAGGGTTTTTCCAGCTCCTCGGCGAACTGCTGCGTCAGCAGCGACCCGCCTGTTAAGGGGCCGTGGCTGAAAATAAGTGTCGCGTCAGAATCAGCCACGTTGGCCTGCGTGCGCTCCGCATACTCAGCAGACTCCGTTTCTGACAGGCTATACTTCTCAGGAATCGGCCCGCCCTCGGCCCGTCGTCCCTTGGGGCACCACCCGCCGTGCGGCACCTTGCAGGCAATCGCCGCATCCAACGCCGCCCGGTCCGCACCCGTCTGCCCGCCGGAAACGATCCTTTTAATGGTTAGCCCCGGCTTTTCACACGGGTCGCAAACAAGTCGCATTAAACATTTTCCCAATGGGTCGCGTGGCGTATTCAACTGATACAGGTTGCGGTTTTTCTTCACAAAACCGCGCGACACCAACTTACCAAGGTGCCGTTGAAGAGCTCGCGGCTTTATCCCGGTCTTTTCCTTAATGTCTACCGCGGTTCGCGGCCCGTTAATCAGCACCTGAACTATTTGGATTCGTCTCTCATGCGTGAACGCCGTTGCTGAGCGTAACACGCGATCAATTGAAACTCTTCGTTCATGACACTCCTGAAGCGCATGAAGCAGATCTTCGGCATGATCGATCTGTTTATTGGCCTCTATTCGGTAAAAAACTTCCATCCCCTTGCGATACGGAGTAATCAACCCCCTCGAATTCAGCAGACGCAGTTGAATACTGGCATTCTGATCTGAAATTCCAATGCTTTGTCCCAAACCGCAAACTGACTTCTCTTCGGAACCGTCCATCATCTTCCAAAGAAGTCGCAATCGACTTTCCGAAGCAAGCACCCGGCAAGTTCGCCATAGTGTGGGTCTCAAATCCGACATAACAAACTTAAAATACTATACCTTTAAAGGTATGACATTATAAAAACGTAACTATTTCATATTAAAATATTTATACGATTTTATATAACAAGACTATTCTGCGAAGAAGTCGTAATCAGCGGAGCTGGTTATTTCAACGTCGTAGCGGTCGCCGGGGATGGCGTCTTCAAATTCTGGCAGGAAGAAAACACCGTCCACTTCGGGTGCTTCGTGCTGTGAGCGGGCGATGAGCCCCTCTTCGCCCGCGCCATCAATCATTACTTCAACCGTTTTACCAACCTGCGCGGCGCAGTGCGCGGCGGAGGCTTCGCGCTGAGCTTCCATCAAAAGCGCACGGCGCTCTTCTTTCACTTCCGCCGGGACGTCGTCCCCCATTTTGGCGGAAAGGGTTCCCGGTTCGGCGGAGTAGGTAAAGACTCCGGCGTGGGTGAAGCGTCCTTCTTTGACGAATTCGAGCAGCTCGTTAAAGTCGGCTTCGGTTTCGCCGGGGTGGCCGACGATGAAGGCAGTGCGGATGGCGCAGTCCGGCAATACCTCGCGGATGAGGTCGAGTTTTTCCAATGTCTGGAACTTTGTGAGCTGGCGGCCCATGACGTCGAGCATTTTATCCGAAATGTGCTGGAGCGGCATGTCGATGTAGGGGCAGAAGCGCGGGTCCGATGCCATCACCTCGAGCACATCGCGGGTGAGGTGCTGCGGACATGCGTACATGAGGCGGAACCAGACGTTGCCTTCCACTTCGTCGCGCAGGCGTTCGAGCAGTCGTTTCAGGTGGAGCTCGCCGTCCCACTCCTTGCCGTAGGCGGTTGTGTCCTGCGCGATCAGGCTGATTTCAATCGCGCCCGCTTCAATCAGCGAGCGGGCTTCGTTGACGATATCGTCCATGGGGCGGCTGATCTGTTTGCCGCGGATTTTGGGAATGGAGCAGAAGGTGCAGGGATTCGAACAGCCTTCGGAAATTTTGAGGTAGGCGGCGTGCGGCGAGCCGGTGCGCAGGCGCGGCTGGGTGAGGAATTCGGTATATCCCATCGGCTCCTGAATAGAGGAAGCCGGTCCTGCAAACTTTTCACCGCTCGTGGTGAATCCTCGCGATGAACCGAGAAGTTTTGCGCAGATTTCGGGTAGCCGGCTGTAGTCGGCGAAGGTGGCGCGCGCGTCGGCGGCTTCGAGAAAGTGGTCGGTTTCGGGCGCGTCGGCGGCGCGTTTGACCAGACAGCCGAGCGCGACAATGGCTTTCGGCCCGCCCGCGGCTTTCAATTCGTGAAGCACACTGGCCGCCTCTTCGCGGGCGTCTTCGATGAAGCCGCAGGTGTTGACGAGGCAGATGTCGGAGTCCGCCGGTTCTTCAGAAATCAGCCAGCCGCTTTCAACAAAACGGCCGAGAATGAGTTCGGAGTCGACGGTGTTTTTGGCGCAACCGAGGCTGACCAGAGAGACGACGGGGGAAACGACGGGAGAACTGGAGTGTTGGAGTGCTGGAGTGCTGGAGGGTTGGAGGGTTGGAGAGTTGGAGTTTTGGAGCATTGGAGTATCGGAGTGCTGGAGTTCTGGAGTACTGGAGTCTTGTTCTTGCATCAATTTCTCTCTTTCAATAAATCCATCACTCCCACACTCCATTACTCCAACTCTTCTCTCCCCCTCTTCTACTTTTTCCAGAAGCTGGGGAAGAAGAGGATGAGGACGGTGTAGAGCTCCAGGCGGCCGAGCAGCATACAGAGCGTCAGGATCATCTGCCCCGGCGCGGGGATGGCGGCAAAGTTATGGGTGGCGCCAACGGCGGCCAGACCCGGACCGATGTTGCCGAGCGTGGCGATCACAGAGGTGGTGGCGGTTTCGAGGTCGGGCGTGTAGAAGGTCATCAAAAACGAGGCGAGCGCGAAGACCAGCACGAAGATGGTGAAGAAGGCGACGATGTGCGAGACGACCTCTTCTTCAACCGCTTTGCCGCCGAGTTTGACCTGCAGGACGGCCTGCGGGCGCATAAACTGGCGCATTTCTTTGACCACTTTTTTCCACATGATGGAGATGCGGACCATTTTGATGCCGCCGCCGGTTGAGCCGGCGCAGCCGCCGACAAACATCATCAGCACCAGCAGGATGCGCGAGCTCTGCGGCCAGAGGTCGAAGTCTGCGGTGACAAAGCCGGTGGTGGTAAGAATGGAGGTTCCCTGGAAGAAGGCTGTGCGCAAGGCGTCGAGGAAGTTACCGTAGACGGAGCCCCAGACATTGAAGGTGAGGATCAGGCCGCAGATGAGCCAAAAGAAGAAGTAAAAACGGAATTCAGGATCTTTCCAGTAGCGGCCGGGCTTGCCGGTGAGCGCGTAGTAGTGAAGCGAAAAGTTCACGCCGGCGGCAAACATGAAGAAGATGACGATGCAGTCGACCGCGCCGCTGTTGAATGCGCCGACACTGGCGGTACGCGTCGAAAAGCCGCCGGTGGCCATGGTGGCGAAGGTGTGGCAGATCGAGTCGAACCAGCACATGCCGCCGATATATTTAAGCAGAAGAATTTCAGCAAGCGTGAGCAGCGCGTAGACGCCCCACAGCAGTTTGGCGGTGGTGGTGATGCGCGGGGTGAGACGGTCCTTGGACGGCCCGGGCATTTCGGCGCGGTAAATCTGCATACCCCCCACGCCGAGGAACGGAAGAATGGCCACACAGAGAACCAGCACCCCCATGCCGCCGAACCAGTGGGTGAGCGCGCGCCAGAAAATGATGCCGCGCGGGATGCTTTCCAAGGTCAGGAAATCCCCGGACGGCAGGACCGATGCGCCGGTGGTTGTAAAACCGGACATGGTCTCGAAGACCGCCGCGACCGGATGCGGAATGACGCCGGAAAGAATGTAGGGCAGCGCGCCGAACAAGGAGGCGACAACCCATCCGAGGGTGACCACGCCAAAACCGTCGCGGCGCGACAGATTCATGTCGCCGCGCGTCAGGAAGAGAAGCCCGGCTCCGAAAACAGCCGTCATAACTGAAGAGGAAAGCAGGCTGCGCCAGGCCTGAACCGGGTCGCCCCAGAAGAAGGAAAGCGCCGCACAAAGCCCCATGGCCAGGCCGATCACCAGCGTGACCGTGGCGACTAAATGAAATACCGCGCGTTTGTTCATGAGGAAAAAGAGGAAGATTGGAGTGCCGGAGTATTGGAGTGATGGAATGCCCAAAAACGGGATTCCGAGGAACCCCGCCCCAATTTCAAATTGCGAGTTTCAATTTTCACTTCAAAAACATGGACTGGATTTTTTTAACCGCCGCCGGGTGCGAAAAAATCAGCAGGCGATCTTTCGGAACAATCTGCAGGTCTCCGGTGGCAGGCAGAACCTCCTGCCCGCGCAGCGCGGTGGCGATGATTGCATCGCGCGGCATTTTGATTTCGCAGATTTTTTTGAAAGCCAGCTTGCTGTCTTTGGAAATCACCACGTCGAGCAGTTCGCCCGGCAGGTTATGCAATAGCGAAGCGGCCTGAACTTTCTGTGAACGCAGATAATGCAGAATCGCGTGTGTGGTCGAGATGTAGGGGCTGACCACCCGGTCGACCAGGCTGAGGCTTTCAATAACCGGCACGTAGTCGGTGCGCGCGATATGCGTCAGGGTAAATTCCGCACCCTTTTTCTGTGCCATCAGACAGTTCATGATGTTGTTTTCATCATCCCCGGTCAGCGCGACAAACGCACAGTGTTTTCCAATTCCGGTTTCGTCGAGCGCACTTTCGGCCAGTGCGTCCACTTTAAGAATCAGCGTTTTGTTCAGCTCGGCGGAGCAGTGACGGGCGCGGTCTTCGTCCAGCTCCAGCAGGACGCACTCCATTTCGTTTTCGATAAACTTCGCCAGCATCAGACCGAGGTCACCGCCACCGGCAATAATCACTTTCTGGAAGGATTTACGAGCCGGACAGACCCAGGTAAAGAATTCTTTCAGATCGGCTTGCTGACCGACCATATAAACCAGATCGCCCTCTTCGAAGCGGGTGTCGCCGTGCGGGATAATCAGTTCTTCATCACGATGCACCGCAATGATCCGGATTTTCTGGATCAGCTCATGGCTTCCAAACTGCAGGGGCGTTGTCCCGAACATGGGACTCTCCGCATTCACCAGAACCCCGGCGACCATCACTTTGCCTTTAAAAATCTCAAAGGCTTCCACGGCTTCAGGCATCTGAAGCATATGGAACATTTCGCGCGCGCACTCCTGCTTCTGGTTAATCACCAGATCGATGCCCATCGCGGTGAGGTCGTAGGTGTCGTCGTTATGAATATATTCCGGACTCGAAACGCGGGCCACCTTGCGTTCCACGCCGGCGGCGTGGGCGTAGAGGCAGGCCAGAATATTCACTTCGTCGCTATCGGTCACGGCAATCACCAGCTGGCATTTTTCAACCTGCGCCTCATCGAGCACACGCGGGCTCGACCCCGGCCCGCAGACCGTCAGGATATCAAGCCGCGCCTCAGCCTCCGCCAGCGCTTGCGGGTTGGCATCCACCATCACCACGCTGTGCTTCTCTTCGCAGAGTCGCATCGCCAGCTGTTGGCCGGCGTTGCCGGCACCTATAATTAGAACTCTCATAATTTAAATTTGGATTATTGGAAGCCCGGAATATTGGAGTATTGGGCAAAGGGATGAAATCTATTTATTGGATAGATTTCGGGAAGAAATCACCCAATGTGGAAGCTTTTGGCTTGGGTTGGCGCGCAACGGGTGCCCCTTCCGCCGCGTCACAGCGACGGGTAAATTCCATGCACGAAACCACCGACGCGCCCGCCGCCGAAACAATCTGATCCTCAATCCGGTCGGAGGTGA
This sequence comes from Kiritimatiellota bacterium, assembly GCA_014381785.1. Lineage (GTDB taxonomy): Bacteria > Verrucomicrobiota > Kiritimatiellia > Kiritimatiellales > Tichowtungiaceae > Tichowtungia. Next base: position 15,692 of record JACNKZ010000038.1, on the reverse strand, counting down.
CTACACAAATCCGCTGAGGATTCTTTGCGTCGGACACCATCCGCTCGATCACCGCGTCGGCCGTGCGGTTGGCGGGCGAAAAGAGCACCTCCAGATGCGGCGCATCGAACGACGCATCGCGCCCGCCCTCGCGGCCGTCGAACACCACAGTGATACGCGGCGCCATCTCGGGCGCGGCGCGCTCAATCCGGCGCACCAGCCGCTGACGCGCCGTCTGCAGGTCGTCGCGGCGTCCGTCGAGCGCATCGTCCTGATGCAGCAGGTTGTAGCCGTCTATAATGAGCCAGTCGAAATTCATGGGAG
>JACNKZ010000038.1:5409-15300 GCA_014381785.1 Kiritimatiellota bacterium | reverse complement strand
ATTGGACGGTGGATGGAGCGATAGATGGTTGCAAGACCAAACCTTTCCAAACATTGGAAAAGCAGCCTGTAAACCATACATTGCAACGTATGGTTTACAACCATTGGAAAAGCAGCCCTAAAAGTTCCAATGTTTGGAAACTTTCCGCAGGATTTTTTCCAAACATTGGAATAGACTGCGCCCTATGAGCAACCTGACCGGAACCGTCGCCCACGTGATGCGCCGCTTTACCCTCGATAAATGGGGCGGCACCGAAACCGTTGTTTTCAACCTGTCGCGCGAGCTGGAAAAGGCGGGACTGCACAGCCCGATCTACTGCACCGATATGTTCTCCAAAGCGGGCGAGGAAACGATTGAGGGCATCACGTTGCGCCGCTTCCGCTACGTCTTTCCGTGGCTGGGTCTAAGCGAAGAGGCCAAAGCCAAGCTGCGGCTGAAAGGCGGCAGCCCCCTCTCCCTGCCGCTGTTCTTCAGCCTGCTGTTCACCAAAGATCTGCTACTGATCCATACGCACGTCGGGCGGCGGCTCGGCGGCATTGCGCGCACTGCGGCGAAGATCCGGCGCGTACCGTATGTGATTCACGTCCACGGCGGACGCCACACCGTTCCGCAGGATCAATACGACGCGATGGTCGCGCCGGTAAACGGCAAATTCGAGTGGGGCAAAGCGTTTGGCTTCCTATTTGGCTCGCGCAAGGTTTTTGACGATGCGAGCGCAATCATTTGTGTCGGGCAGAGCGAGGCGGATGAGATGCGTGCACGCGGACAGAAAAATGTTCACTACCTGCCCAACGGGGTGTATGTCGACCACTTCGCCGAAGCGGATCCCGAACCGTTCCGCAAAGCGTACGGACTGGAAGAGACACCCTTTGTGCTCTGCCTGTCGCGCATCGACTTTCAGAAGAATCAGCGCCTGTTGGTCAAATCGTTCGCCGAGTTTAAAAAGGTGCATCCGGAGTGGAAGCTGGTTTTCATCGGGCCGGTCACGGTGGAGGAGTATCACCGTCAGATGCTCGACGATATTGAGCGGCTCGGCCTGAGCGACTCCGTGCTGATTATTCCCGGCCTGCGCCCCGGCGACCCGCTGCTGCCGTCCGCCTATCGCGCTGCCGAGATGTTCGTGCTGCCAACTTCCAATGAGCCGTTCGGGATTGTGATTCTCGAAGCGTGGGCGGCGAAAACACCGGTGATCGCCACGCGCATCGGCGGCATCCCTGGATTTACCAGCAACAACGAAAACATTCTTCTTTTTGAAAACGAAAATGCCGACATGCTCACAGGAACAATGAACCAGCTCGCCGATAACCGCGACCTGCAGGATCGACTGACCGCCAACGGATTCAAAGAAGTCTCTGCGCAGTACGATTGGAGCGCGATTGCAGAGAGGGTCGTCAAAATTTATGAAGAAATTTTAACAACCCGTTCAAAACGTTAAAATCGTTAAAGCCGTTTAACGAGCGAAGCGTTTCGACGATTTGAACGAGACCGCAGGTTGTTTTAACGAAAGGAAATTCTCATGACCAAACTGTTGATCTGGATCGGTGTGTTTGTCGGCGGCTGGGTCGGCTGGTATCTTGGAGATCTCATTGGCTTCCAGTTTTTTGGCTGCTTTATAATCAGCAGTCTCGGCAGCATTGCCGGGGTTTTCATTGGTTGGAAGATTGCTAACGATTATATGTAATCTGACCCATTCGACTCGATTATTTAACAAGAGAAATGTCGTTAAAATCGCTTGTAGCACAGGCTTCCTTGGTATTCCGAGGAGCCTGTGTTTTCGTTCTGCCACACACGCTCCCGAATACGGGAAGCGTGTCCTACAACCCGCCAATACAAAAGTAAAATGATAATGTTTTACTTGTATTAACAGGTGGAAAGCGGTTTAATTCCCGGAATAAACAAAAGGGGGAGAGATGAAAAGCTATCCAAAAACAGTAGTCACCGTAGTAGCGGTTACCTTAATTCTCGGGTTGCAGAACCTATACGCCTGTTCAACCTGCGGATGTTCCGACGGCAAAGCAAAAGCCGAACCGAAGCCCGATGAAGCCGCCTGCCCGTCCGGTGCATGCAGTGTAAGCGAGGCGCCAAAAGTAGAAGCGGCTCACTCGCACGACATCGACACGTTCCAGATGAAGGCGCATGTTGATTCTGGAGATGCGATTCTTCTGGATGCACGTTCCGGGAAGTATGACGACGGAAACCGGATTCCGGGAGCTAAATCGCTCAACAGCCAATCAACGGCTGAAGAAATCGCGGCCGTTATTCCGTCCAAGGATGCGCTAGTGGTGACTTACTGCAGCAACCTGCAGTGTCCGGCCAGCAAAGCGCTGGCGGAACACCTTGAGGCCCTGGGATACACGAACGTCCACGAATACCCGGAAGGTATCGCCGGTTGGCGCACCGCCGGAGGAAAAGTCGACAAAGCCAAATAGAGAAAAGGCATTAGGCCGTAGGCTTTAGGCCTTAGAACCTAAAGTCTATAGCCTAGAGCCAAAAGCCTCACACCGAAAACTCTGTCATCTGATGGAAGTTCAGATATTTGTAGATGTCTGCTGTTTTGCCTTCCAGTTTCGGGCCGACAATCTCGAGGTATTCAGCCGGGGTCGGCAGCGCGCCTTTGAGCGCGACAGCCGCGGCGAGCTCAGCAGATCCCAGATAGACCTGCGCGCCGGTTCCCATGCGGTTGTTGAAGTTACGTGTCGAGGTGGAGAACACGACGGCATTGTCGCGCACCCGCGCCTGATTGCCCATGCACAGTGAACAGCCCGGAATTTCCAAACGCGCGCCGGCGGCAGTGAATTTCGCATAGTAGCCTTCTTTGGTCAGCTGGGCTTCATCCATCTTGGTCGGCGGGCAGACCCATAAGCTCACGCTGGCAACTCCTTCTCCATCAAGAACTTCTGCGGCGGCGCGGAAATGGCCAATATTGGTCATGCAGCTGCCGATAAATACCTCATCAATTTTCGCGCCCTGCACATCGGACAGTTTTTTCACATCGTCCGGATCGTTCGGGCAGCAAAGAAGCGGCTCGGTGATTTCGTTCAGATCAATCTCGATAATCTCGGTGTATTCGGCGTTTTCGTCAGCGCTCATCAACTCGCCGTTTTCGATCCAGTCGTTCACGTCACGGATACGCTTCCTGAGTGTTTCGGTGTCGCCGTAGCCGCCTTTAATCATCTCTTCCATCAGCGTGATGTTCGATTCAAGGAATTCGACAACCGGCTCGCGGTTGAGCTTGATGGTCGCGCCGGCGGCGGAGCGTTCTGCGGAGGCATCGGTCAGTTCAAAGGCCTGCTCCACTTTGATATCAGGCAAGCCTTCCATCTCGAGAATACGACCGGCAAAAACGTTTTTCTTGTTCTTCTTTTCAACGGTCAACAGCCCGTTCTGAATGGCCATATGCGGAATCGCGTTGACGATATCGCGAAGCGTAACGCCCGGCTGCAGCTCGCCTTTAAACCGAACAAGCACGGATTCCGGCATATCGAGCGGCATGACGCCGAGCGCGGCGGCAAAGGCCACCAGTCCGGAACCGGCGGGGAAGGAAAGCCCCATCGGGAAACGGGTGTGCGAGTCGCCGCCGGTACCGACGGTGTCCGGAATCAGCAGACGGTTGAGCCAGGAGTGGATAATTCCGTCGCCGGGACGCAGGGAAACGCCGCCGCGGTTCATGATGTAGTCCGGAAGCGTCGCGTGCGTGATGACATCGCTCGGCTTGGGATATGCGGCGGTGTGGCAGAACGACTGCATCACGAGATCGGCGTTAAATTTCAGACAAGCCAGCTCGGTGATTTCCCCGGCGGTCATCGGGCCGGTGGTATCCTGCGAACCGACGGTGGTCATTTTCGGCAGACAGGAAGTTCCGGGAAGAATGCCTTCCACGCCACAGGCTTTACCGACCATCTTCTGGGCCAGCGTATAGCCCTGCCCCTCTTTCGGCTGTGGATTATTCGGCACAACGAAAATGCCGGATTCATTGATGGAGCTCATCCCCAGTGCTTCGCGGGCTTTTTCTGTGAGCTGTTTGCCAATAATCAGCGGAACGCGTCCACCGGCACGGTATTCGTCGAGAATAGTGTCGGGCTTTACCGAATAGGTGACGATCTCGGTGCCGTCTGCATCCATAATTTTTCCAAGGGTTGGAAAAATCTTGATGACCCTACCGGTGGTGAGCTTGCTCACATCCGTCTGAATCGGAAGCGCGCCGGAGTCTTCGGCTGTATTAAAGAAAATCGGGGCGATGGTGCTGCCGATGACAATGCCGCCGCGGCGTTTATTCGGAATGCAGGGGATGTCGTCACCAATATGCCACAGCAGCGAGTTGATCGCCGATTTGCGGGAGGATCCTGTACCGACCACGTCGCCGACAAAAGTAACCGGCAGACCGGTTTTTTCTTTGAGTTCGGCGATTTCCTGCGGCCCGTTCGGGAACAGCGTTCCGCCCATACAGTTTGCGTGCATCGGAATGTCGGCGCGAGTGAAAGCGAAGGAGGCCGGCGAAAAATCATCGGTATTGATTTCGCCGTCCACTTTATAAACAACCGTTTCAATCACGTCCGGTATTTCGGACTGCGAGGTGAACCATTCGCCCTTTGCCCACGACTCGATAATATCCTTCGCCGTGTCGTTTCCTTTATCCGCCAGCGCTTGAACATCCTCGAACCGGTTCACCGCAAGAACCATGCTTTTCAGTGCCGTGGCGGCACGGACCGCCAGCGGGCCCTGCTCGTCAACCAGACGAATGAGTCCGTCGAGGTTATAGCCACCCACCATCGTACCGAGCAGCTCAACGGCGCGCTCCGGGGTGATCAGCGGAGTCGATTCTTCGCCATGCGCCACCTTAAATAAAAACTCCGCTTTCACCTGCGCCGCCGGGTCGACCCCTGGATTCACGCGGTTGGTGATCAGCTCAATCAGTTCGCCCTCTTTGCCGGCTGGCGGGTTCTTCAGAAGCTCTACCACTTCTGCGGTCTGTTCCCTGCTCAGCGCCAGCGGCGGAACGGCGTCCTGCGCACGCTCTTCAACATGGGTGTAGTACTCTGTAAAAAAAACATTTTTCGTCATGTGGGCTCTCCTTTAAAGGCGCGGGAGAATAGCGCATCCACGACAATCCGTTCAATGTTCAAGTCGGTAAACGTTAACCCGCGGAGCAGGGTTCCGTCTCCCCGCCTAACCTCAAACTCTGCTTTCCGACTTGTTTCGTTCCGGCCACTGAATGTATAGGTATTTGATGCAAACAGAACCATTGAAGAGAGATTACATCACCATTGTGTCCGGCCTGCCCCGTTCGGGAACCTCCCTGGCGATGAGTGCGATCTCGGCGGGCGGCATTGAGCCGCTGGTGGATCACATTCGCAAGGCCGACGAGGACAATCCCAAGGGCTACTATGAATTTGAGCCGGTCAAAAAAACCAAAAGCGATGCCGCGTGGCTTGATGGCGCCTCCGGCAAAGTGGTTAAGATGGTCTACCGCCTGCTTTATGATCTACCCGACACCCACTGGTATAAAGTGGTCTTTATGCAGCGTGATCTGAACGAGGTGCTGGCCTCACAGAGCAAGATGCTCGAACGCAGCGGAAAATCGGCCGGAGCACTCCCGGATGAAAAAATGCAGGATCTGTTTTCCGCTGAATTGAACAAGTGCAAAAAGTGGATGGCCGAGCAGCCCCATGTCAAAGTGCTGCATGTTGATCATCGCGACATGATCACGGACAGCCGGGAGCAGGCGCGCAAAATCAGCGAATTCCTTGACGGCGGACTGGATGTGGACGCGATGGCCGCCGTGGTGGATCCCGACCTGTACCGCAACCGCGGTTAAGCACATCGCATAAGAACCGGAAACACCGGGGATTTCGTTTTTTGTATGCTTCTCGGTTTGAGCTCCGACCCGTTTGTGATATGTTTATGGGCTATGAAAAAAACAGTCCTTATATCGACTCTTTGTGCGGCAGGAGTTCTTGTCTGGCTTGTCGTTGACCACATCCGGACACCCGAAATCCGCAACATCATCCTGATCAGCATGGATACCACCCGGGCGGATCATCTCAGCTGTTACGGCTATCCAAAAAACACCACACCCAATATTGATGCGGTTGCCGAACAGGCCACCCGCTTTGAAAAAGCGCTCACACCGGCCCCCATCACCCTGCCGGCCCACAGCTCCATGCTGACCGGCCTGATCCCGCCCGCCCACGGCGTGCACAACAACATAGGATATCAATTGGCTCCATCCAATATTACACTGGCTGAATTGCTTAGAGAAAACGGTTTTCAGACCACGGCCATTGTAAGCGCTTTTGTTCTGGATCATAAATGGGGACTTGCGCAGGGATTTGATACCTATAACGACTCCTTTAAAGAGAAGTCCGTCAACCGATTCGGGGCAGAACGAAAAGGCGACGAAACCACTCAGATTGCCCTCGACTGGCTCGATAACAAACGTGACAGGAAATCCTTTCTTTTTCTGCATTACTATGACCCCCATGTCGACTACTCACCGCCCGAACCTTTTCTCACGAAATTCTCCGACGATCCCTATGCCGGCGAGATCGCCTTTACCGACCATTGCATTGGCCAGGTGATCCAGAAACTGAAAGACCTGGACCTGTACGATTCCACCCTGTTGATCATTACCGGCGACCATGGTGAAATGCTGGGAGAACATGGTGAGGAGGAGCATTCCTATTTCATTTACGAGTCGGCGATACGGGTTCCGTTGATCATCAAGTTGCCGGGACAGAAAGAGGGGATCACCGTATCGGACCCGGTCGGGTTGATCGATATTGTTCCAACCATCTGCTCCCTGCTTAAAATCGATCCTCCCGCTGGCATTCAGGGGCAGGATCTCTCACCCCTGCTGATGGGGGAGGTTCCTGATGCCTATGATCGATTCATCTATTCTGAAAGCCTGGGTCCGGTCCGCATCGGCGTGAGTTCTTTGATGGCGATCTCAACCGACCGTTGGAAATATATTCAGGCACCCCGTCCTGAACTCTACGATCTCGACGCTGATCCCGGTGAAGAACACAACATCGTCAAGCAGGAACCCCAGCGCGCCCGCATACTTGAAGACAAACTGAAGGAGGTGCTGGAGCAATCGGTTCGCACGGATCCGGATAGCAAAATCGATTTGGATCCCGAATCGATCAGGAGACTGGAATCCCTTGGCTATATTGCAGGAAAAGCAGAAGGCGAGATTGTATTTGATGGAACCAAGGATGACCCAAAGGATTTTATTCATGTCTTCGAGCAATTCAACAAGGCGTTGAATCTAAGAGATGCGGGAGAGTATGGAAAAGCCGAGGCAATCCTTCTTGATTTGATTCCCGAGCGACCGGACTTTCAGGAGATCTACGTCAAGCTGGGTGATTTCGCAGCCATTAAAGGGAATTATACCCAGGCGGTTCTTTACTACAGACGTGTCAATCAGTTTGAGGATCCGCTACCCCTACCCTATGATGTGTATAACGATCTTGCATGGATACAGGCGACCCGCCCCACGTTGATGTCTAGAGATGTTCAAGAAGCTGTGCGGTACGCCAAAAAGAATTGCCAGCAGACGAATTACAACGAACCTAACGCGTTGGACACGCTTGCAACGGCCTATGCCGCAGCCGGTGATTTCCCGAAGGCGGTTGAAACGGCCCGCAAAGCCCATGCACTGGCTGTTGCTGAAAAGGATGTGGCGCTTTCGTGGAAGATAGGTAAACGTTTAAAGCTTTTTGAGCAGGATAAGCCTTATATAGAAGAATGACCCGGCGTTGACGGGGAGGTAGGATTGATGAAAAAACGAATAATCACAGCAATATCTCTATGCCTAACGGGAATCCTCGTCTGGTTCATCGGCACAGGTTTTCGAACGCCTAAAATTCGCCATGTTGTTCTAATCAGCATCGATACCTTCCGGGCGGACCATCTCAGCTGCTATGGCTATTCGAAGAAAACGACACCTAATATCGATGCGCTGGTCGAACAGGCGACCCGTTTTGAAACCGTGGTTTGCCCGGTTCCGATCACCCTTCCGGCACACTGTTCCATGCTGACCGGAAAAACCCCTCCTTCCCACGGTGTTCATCACAACTTCGGTTACAAGCTTGCCGACTCCAATCAGACGCTGGCTGAACTCCTCAAGAAGAACGGCTTCGGCACGGCTGCCATCATCAGCACCTTTGTTCTACACTCGCAGTTTGGAATCAATCAGGGTTTTGACACCTATTATGACAATTTCAGTAAACATCACCAGAATGAGTATGGCGTCGAGCGCGGGGGGGATGAAACAACCCGGCTTGCCCTTGACTGGATCGATGGGAACAGGGACGAGAAAGCATTTCTCTTCCTGCACTACTATGACCCACATTACGACTATGTGCCGCCCGAACCGTATGCAACGCAATTCGCTGACAATCCATATGCAGGCGAAATTGCTTTTACCGACCATTGCATCGGACGGGTAATCCAAAAACTCAAGGATCTGGATCTGTATGACTCCACTCTGCTGATCATCACAGGCGACCATGGTGAAATGCTGGGAGAACACGGCGAAGCGACGCACACATACTTTATCTATGAATCGGCGATCAAGGTGCCGCTGATCGTGAAGCTGCCGGGACAGAAGGAGGGGATCACCGTATCGGACCCAGTCGGGCTGATCGATATTGTTCCGACAATCTGCTCCCTGCTGAAAATCGATCCTCCCGCCGACATCCAGGGCGTCGATCTTTCAGCATTCCTACTGGGTGAAAATCCGGACATCGATGAGCGGTATCTCTATTCAGAAAGTGTATCTCCAACCCGCTTCGGCGCCAGCTCGTTGATGGGAATTTCAACCGCTCGCTGGAAATATATCCAGGCTCCGCGGCCCGAACTGTATGATGTCATGTCCGATCCCGGGGAAACAAACAATCTGGTCAAAAAGGAACACCAGCGCGCACGTATCTTGGAAGACAAGCTGCAGGAAATCCTTGAACAGTCAGTGCGCAAAGATTCAGACAGCCAGATGGAGCTGGATTCCGAATCGATCAAACGCCTGGAATCCCTTGGCTACGTCGCGGGCAAAGAGGAAGGCGAGATCGTTTTCGACAAAACAAAGGGCGATCCCAAGGATTTTGTGCATTTGATCGAAGTAATAAGAGATATAAGGTCTATAACTGAAAGAGGGGAATTTAGGAAAGCAAGGAGCATGCTGGAGGAAATCGCTCAGCAGGCCCCTCAGTGTCCCGAGATATTCGCTAAACTCGGTGAAATTGAAATGCTACAGCAGGATTATGCATTCGCTGTCGAAAGCTACAGACGCGTGTATCAACTCGACCCGGAAGCCATCCCGCCTGACGTCTATAATGATCTGGCATGGATTCAGGCGACCAGGCCGTCACTCCCTTCCAGAGATGTTGATGAAGCCCTGGAATATGCCAAAAGGAATTGCGAGCAGACAAAGTACAACGAACCAAACGCATTGGATACGTTGGCGACAGCCTATGCGGCGACTGGCGATTTCCATCAGGCCGTCAAAACAGCAGAAGAAGCACTGCGGCTGGCTGGCAATATGAAAAATTTCGAATTAGAGGCAAAAATCAAAAGCCGCCTGGACCTGTTCGAGCAGTCGAAGCCCTATATCGAGGAATAGCTCAGAGCTTGACGCCTCAATGCTCGGACGGTTAGAGCGCTTTCGCTTTGAAGGTAGAGCAAGCGTCTCGCTTGCTCATAAACGAGCGGGACGCTCGTTCTACTTTAAGGTAGAATAAGTGTCTTGCTTGCTCATAAACGAGCGGGACGCTCGTTCTACTTTTAAGAATGCTACAAATAAAAAATATACGCTCAAGAAATTGGATTCAGGATACACCAATCGTATCGTGCATCCTGTTCTGTTGATCCCATCAAATCTTCACATTGAAGAAC
>JACNKZ010000038.1:0-5379 GCA_014381785.1 Kiritimatiellota bacterium | reverse complement strand
CCATCAAATCTTCACATTGAAGAACGGTTTGACGGCTAACGCACCGAGCATAGAGATGACAAACAGGGAAATGACCCAGTTGTCGGAGCCGGTAACGAAGCCGTCGCGATCCGGGTAGCCGATTTCAATCGATTGGACAACAGAGTCCTTGTCGAAAGGCGTCTCCGCCGGATAGAGGATCAGATCCCCGATATGCATCGCCGGCCTTTTCATGCTGACCGGCATAAAACCGGAACCGACCGAAAGTTCTTTGCTGACCCGGGAATTCCCGACATCAAACTGCAACTGATGGACTCCGGCCCGGGTCGCTTTGATTTTCCAGTACACCTGCTGTTTGGAAGGCACCCGCACCGGACCAGCAACAAGGTTAACCGCATCCGTCGGAGCCAGCGAAACGGAAGGTATGGGGCTGTTTTCGGATTCGGACAACTGCATTGTAATCACAGCCTGTTCGTTCACATCCAGCGGACTTGCCTGATACCAAACACCCATCTGGCCCAGAACCAGAGAAAACGGAAGAAGCATCACCAGCACGGGCGGAAGCATATAAACCGGCAGCATCAGCGCGGCGATAATCACCTGCGCCTGCGACTTAAGAACCACCGGGATGTTGTCCTTAAACAGCTTCATGGCCAATAGCCGGGCCTTGATGCGGTCGCGAACCCGGCTGATTGCTGTCTGCGGGGAGATGTATTTAACGGGGATCAGCAGCACCACACCCAGCACGGAGGAAATAATAGTCAGCGAGAGCCATGGCGGCATAGCCGACATCGGTCCGCGCAGCACCCCCGACAGGGCGTTCATCCAGCCATTCAACCATGCGATTATCTGAGCAATCATATTCATCATCTATCTTGATTAAGAGAAATTAAAATGGAGCAGAAATCGCCACAAAAAACACAAAAATCCACTAAAAGGCATTGCTCCTTTTCTTGTGACTTCTCGTGTTTTTCGTGGCCATAATTCATTCAATATATCCCAGGCCGCGCAGACGCTCTTCAACCGCTTTGTCGTCATCCGCCACTTCGATCTGCTCCAGCTCCTTTTCAATCATGTGCGTCATAAATTCCTCAACACTGCTGTAACCGGCGATCTCGGTAACCTTTTTCAGCCGGTCGAACAGCCCCTTTTCTACTTTAATCTTCGGCATAATCCCATCCCCGTTACTTATTTAACCGCGAAAGAACGCAAAAAACGCAAAACTTTCTTTCGTACAGAACATGATCGATTCTTTGTGTTCCCTGCGTTCTTTTGCGGTTTCAATCTCATGCTGTGAGTACCATTGATTCATGTACTTAAAAAATATTGTTTCCGGTCATCTGCACCGGTTTCTCCAGCCCGAATTCTGCCAGGATCGTCGGAGCCAGATCGATCAGCGCCGGATCCTCCTTATCGATCGGTCGATTGGAGAACAGGACACCCGGCACTTCAAGCGGATCGATGCAGTGGTCCGCTGCCCAGGCTTCTTTGTTGTCGGTTAGAATCCCCTCATTCATGTCACCCAGCGTGCTGGCCCAGGAGGTGCGATAGTCCCGATAATAACCGAGCACGAAGTCAGGCGCTCTGGCCATTGCCGGACCATGATAGACTTCACTTGAAAGATAGACGTTACGGAGAACCGGGCGGCCATCTTCATCGCGCACCTGTTTGAGTTTTTCAATCAGTTCGGTCATCAGCTGGTCGGCTTCTTCACCCGGCTCGACAATTCCGTCCCGCTCACGTCCTTTCAGATTGATATAAAGACCGTTCATTCCAATAGCGTAGGCCCGCGTTTTAGACCAATCGACGGTCCCGTCCATCAGGCCTGTGCAATCAGCGGGCTGGATGTATCCATTGTCGCGCAGCCAGGTGTTGACATTAAACTGCCGGCTGAAATTGGCAAAACCGTGGTCGCTCATAACAATCAGAGTTGCCTCATCGCCGTATTCGGATAAAAGACCGGCAACAATGGCATCGGCCTCGCGGTAAAGATCTTTGACGCAGTTAAAATATTTTTCGGATTGCTCCTTCGAACGGGTAGGATGGGGCCGGGCCGGATCGTCCCACCAGAACATATGCGCCTGCAGATCGGTGCTGGCGAAATAGAAAAACAGCAGTCCGTCCTTATAGTGTTCCTTGGCGTAGTCCAGCATGTGAAGCCGCTCATCCAGAACCATCTGTGCCTGCGCTGCGTATTCTTCGTCGGTGAAGATGCCGTTGGACAGTGCCTTGTGGTCTTCCTGGAAACCGGCCGTGTAGTAGAGGCCCAGTTCGGAGGCAACCTCAGTGGAAAACTCCGGCGGTTCAGTGATCGTTGCGGCCGGATTGGAGGGATCCATGTTGATCGGAGTAACATACAAACGGAAATTCGGAGCAACCTCCTGCAAGTAGAAGCGGCAGATGCCACTGATGTGCTTGTCCGGCAGCGGGCCCGGCAGGGACAGCGGGAAATCCACCTGCAGCCACGAGCCCCACTGGCCTTCGTTAAGAATGACGGTATGGTCCTGAATTTCGATTACCGCCGACATGGAGTCGACATCTCGATAAACCGTGAAGGGAATTTTAATCGGTACCGGCTGGGCGAGAAAACTATCCTGCGGCCCGGTCAGCTCAGCCTTGGCCGCGCCCTCCTCGAAAAAGAGCATGGTCCGCATTCCGCCAGATTCTTCTCTTGTCCGGACGGGATCGTCCTCTCCGTAATGTTGATAGGTGCCGTAGGTGCCAAGCAGGTCGGGAACGCCCATGCCGGCCATGCATCGATGATTGCCAAATTCAGACTTGCTGGGCGGATAGTCGGACGGCAGATCATAGAAGTCGGAATGAATTCCCGCCTGATCGAGATAGTGCCAGAACGGCGTTCCTTCACGTTTCAACAGGGTTTGATCCAGTGAATGGTTGAAGGGCCAGAAATTGAGCGGAAGATGATGCCCGCGGAATTCCACATATCCGACTCCTTCGACTGTTTCGGCCGCCCCATAGTAGGGTACGCACTGTTTGGAGGGATCACGGAGGACAAAGTCAAAAATGCCGTGTGAGCCGGGATCGGCTCCGTTGATGAAACTGGCAAATGCCACCGGGGTTTGCGGCGGATTGCTAGTTGCCAGGCGGCGATAGCCGTTTTTCTTACGCATGGCGTCCAGCACCGGCAGCTCTCCGGCATCCATCATTTTTTCAGTTAGCTGAGCATCCATGCCGTCAAAGGCGATCACGATCACTTTTGGATGGCGGGCTTTCACCTCGTTTTTAGCGAAAACAGGTCCCGATGAAACCAGAGCCGCCGCCCCGATCCAAACTGTCGCGGCAAGCTTCAACCCTGTTGTGTTCAGACATTTCATATTTTTAACTCATTCGATTATAAATCCACCGTAAGCGGCTGGCCATCCATGTAGCCGGGAACCTCCACGCCGAACAGATCCAGCACCGTCGGTCCGATATCCATAAGGCGCGGATCCTCATTTTTAATTTTCCGGTTGCTGAACAGCACGCCCGGCACAAACGAAGCATCAATGCAGTGGTCGCCGCTCCAGGCCTTGGTGTTGGGATGGAACACCTGATCGGTCACCTTGCCGGTCGCCGTTTCCCACGACACCCGATAGCCCGGATAATAACCGACCAGTAGATCCGGAGCGTTCCCCTTATAAGGTCCGTCATAAATTCTCAGTGCGTTGTGAACTTTGTAGATAGCCGGCTCGTTGCGTTCCGCATCGACCAGTTTTTCGAGCTTCTCGGCGATCTCGGTGCGGAGCCGGTCGGCCTCATCGCCGTCTTCGACAATACCCTGCGATTCCCGCCCCTTAATATTCAAAAAGATGCCCGAGAGACCGATGGCAAACGCTTTCGTTTTAGACCAGTCGATGGCGGTCAAATATTTGCTTTCGCGGTCGTTGTCCTTCAGCGCCAGATAGCCCTCCTGCTCCAGCCAGCGGTTCAGGTCGATCCCGTAACGGAACGTATTGAACCCGTGATCCGAAATAATCATAAACAGCGTGCGGTCATCATCGCATTTTTTGAGAGTGCGGGCGACGAGACCATCCATACGGATGTAGATATCTTCGATCACATTGCGACCTTCCGAGGATGCATCGCGGGCCGGATGATCGGGATCGATATCCCGCCAGAAGGCATGTTGCAGGCGGTCCGTACCATCGAACACACAGACGCACAACCCATTGGACACATGATCCAGCGAATCGAAGAACATCTTTTCGCGCTCGGTGTCCAGCTGGAGACACTGCTCAATAAATTCCTCATCCGGCAGCGCCTTTTCGTTATGGGCCCAGCTGTCTTCGGCCAGGCCGAGCGTGGCGAACGAACCCTGCTGCTTGGCCAGATAGGTGGCGTAGACCAGCGGGTGGGTAACCGGAAGGGTCGGCTTTTCCGGGTCGATATTAACCGGAGTCACATACAGGGTGAACTCGGGGTCGGTGCTCTGTAAAAGAAACTTGCAGATGCCTTTAACGGTTACTCCCGGACCCGCTTTAAAGGCCACCTTGATCCACTCGGAATATTGGTTGAGCTTGAGGACCGTGTGTTCCTTGCCGATTTTTAGAACCGCCGTTTCTGGGTCCTTGATCTTCACCGTGAACCGCAGAGCGAGCGGATCCGAGTCCGCATGGAAGGGATCGTCGGGGCCAATGAGCTTGGCCTTTATCGTGTCGCCCCGGCGTTCCACAGTTTGGTACTGCCCCCCTTCAACCTCCATCTGGTCCGGCTTTTTCGAAGTGAACAGCGAAAATGTCCCCTGCGATCCGCGCAGATCCGGCACACACATGCCGGACAGCGATACCCCGTAAAATTTTTCAGGAGGAAACGTGATCGGCACCCGCAGCACGCTACTGAAAATGCCGTGCTCCCCGAGTGTAACCCAGAATGGTTTGCCCTTGCGCAACAGGCGAATATCCGGCTTCCCGATCGGCAGACTCAGCGACCCGATCCTGACGATGCGCTTCGGGCCGCGAATCTCAACGGAGCTGAGCTTGGGCAGATAGCTCTGTTTATCGCGGGTGAGAAAATCGTAGATGTTATGCTTGCCCGGATTCGTCCCGGTCTGGAATGAGGACCAGGCCACCGGCGACATGGAGGGTACGGTCGTTGCCAGCGGAAGGAAGGTTCCCTCGTCCCGCAACCGGGCCAGTGTAGGCAGCTTTCCTTCATCCATTAGTTTTCCGGCCACTTTCGGATCCATGCCGTCCAGACCCAGAATAACGCAACGCTTAATCCGGCTCCGCTGAAAGGCCCGGCGATAACGAACCGTCCGGATCAGATACCGGATCGGCCAGGTAAACACCGCCAGCATGCCCGCCAAGATTGCCGAGAAAACTGCCAGAAACGATCCCATCACCGCAAACCCCGCCCCGGGGCCGACATAGGCGTGAGCCTGACCGACAAACAGAAACAGCA
>JACNKZ010000079.1 GCA_014381785.1 Kiritimatiellota bacterium | reverse complement strand
TGTGCGAGCACCACATGCTTCCCTTCATCGGCAAGTGCCACATCGGCTACATCCCGAGCGACAAGGTGATTGGCGTCAGCAAGCTGGCCCGCGTGGTCGATATGTTCGCCCGCCGCCTGCAGATTCAGGAGCGGCTCACCAACCAGATTGCCAATGTGCTGATGGAAAAGGTCGGTGCCCAGGGCGTCGGTGTGGTGATTGAGGCCCAGCACCTATGCATGATGATGCGCGGCGTCGAAAAGCAGAACAGCAAAATGATCACCTCCGACATGCAGGGCATCTTCCGCACCCAGATGGCCACACGAACCGAGTTCTTGCAGCTGATCAGCACAACCGGCTAGCAGGCCGAGCCTGCGCCCATCAAAATTTCCAATGATTGGAAAACCTACCGCCTATTCCGCAAGACTGACGAGGTGGTCGTGCTCGCCTTTTTTGGTTTTGAATTTGTCCGGGTGTTTTTTCAGGAGCTGGCCGAATGTTTTGCAGTCGTAATTGGCTTCGTCGAAGGTAGGATCAAGACGTTTGGCCATATTGCGGGCGCTGGAGTTCAGAGCCCAGGCATCGCCCGACTTCGCTGTAATCCGTTTGATCGCCCGGGTAATCAGTTCGACCGCGTCTTTGACGACGGCCTCATCGCTTTCAGGTTCTTCAACCACCACGGCATCTTCAACCATCAGTGACTCGTAATATTTAAATTCTGAGCAGCTGTTGGCCCAATGCTGATTGGTGCTGCCTTTGCACCCCACCCCGATCATCTCTTTGCCGGCGGTTTTAATTTTCTGCGCCAGCGGGATAAAATCGCTGTCGCCGCCAATCACCACCACCGACGAGATGTAAGGAAACCGCAGCACGTCATCCAGCGCGTCCAGCGACAGTTTGATGTCGGCTCCGTTCTTGGCGGAGGCGCCGGGCGGAAAAATCTGAATCAGCTCCACCGCGGTCTTCAGCAGTGCCTGCCGGTATTTGGCGTACCACTGCCAGTGGCAGTAGGCTTTGTTGATGGCCACGTTGCCGTAAGTGGCGGCGAAGTCGTAGACCGCCTGTACATCCACCAGCACCTCCTGCGGAGCAAAGCGGCTCTGTTTGCTATAGGCTCCGCGCCCGTTCTTCGTATCGAACAAGCTCGCGTGAATATTTTCGAAATCCCAATATACCGCCACTGCATCTTTAGACATAACGCCCTCCGGTTTTCAGGTCTTCTACAGGATTCTTCCACCCATTACCACTTTTCTTCACTGAACCATTGCCACTGCGCTTTGCTCCGTTGCCGTCCTGTTTTACAGGCCAGCCTCTACCTGCGGTGGTCGCTGCGCTCATTATTTAGCGGAGGTAAATTATGTTTCCGCTTTGCTCTAACGCGTTGCCGTCGCAATTGCCAGTTGCAGCGCTCCTTGCCACACCTTCGTGTGGCCTCTCTCCCTTTGGTCGAGTGGAAACCATAGCATGGCGACTTTTTTTTCAGCCGCCAGACATTGGAATCCTTATGCGCCCCATCGCAGTCACTTTTCCAAGGTTTGGAGAGCATGGTCTCATCGAAACCACCGGCTAACTGCGGCCACGATCCTGCGGGGCTCGCCGAGTTTGAGCAATTAATCGGCATTTTTTCGATCATTCCACTCATTATTTTTCTACTTGTATCCAGCCTGCAATAATCACACCTTCGAAGGTGTGATTATTTGGTCGGCCACGTTTTAAAGGCGTTGAACTTGTAAAACAGCACGTAAATCTGAAAGAATATGCGGCAACATGCTCAGCCGTTTAACCATCCGAAATCTGGCGCTTGTCGATTCACTGTCGATTGAGTTTCAACGCGGCTTGAATGTGATCACCGGCGAAACGGGCGCGGGGAAATCCCTGCTGATCGGCGCGTTGCGCCTGCTGCTCGGTGAACGCGCCGATAAAAGCATGATCCGCACCGGCGAAACCTCCTGCGGTATTGAGGCGATGTTTGAGCTGGCGGATCCGTCCGCTGTTAACGCCGTGCTGGATGCGGTCGATCTGCCGCCCTGTGAAGACGGGCTTCTGATTATCCGCCGTACTCTCACAGAGAGCAGCTCTAGAAATCTGGTCAACGATTCGCCGGTCACGCTGACGGTTCTGAAAGCGCTGGGCGATGTGCTAGTCGATATGCACGGACCCTACGACCATCAGTCGCTGCTGAAGACCGAAGCACAGATGGATATTCTGGATGCCTTCGGCGAACTGGGGCTGGACCGGGCGGAGTACCGCAAAAAATACAAAGGTTTCCAAGCCTTGGAAAAACGGCTGAATGAGCTGTCGAATCTGGACAACTCCGGCCTTGAAGAGCAGATCGATCTGCTTTCGTGGCGAATTAAGGAGGTGCAGGATGCCAAAATTTCTGTGGAAGATGAGGAAGAAATTCTGCAGGAACACGAGCAGGCCGCCAACGCGCAGAATATTCTGGAGCTGGCGCAGACGGCGGTCGACGGGCTGACCGAAGGCGAAACCGCCGCCTTCGAGGGGCTTTCCGCCGCGCGGCGGGCCTGTGCGCAGCTCGAAAAATATATCCCCGAGGCCGCGGACTGGAGCGAAGAACTTGAGGGCGCCCTGCGCACCGCGCAGGAAATCTCCGCCGTGATTCAAGCTGCCGTCGATGATATTTCCGCCGGACCGGAGCGGATGCAGTTTCTGGATGAGCGGGTCGCGCTCTACCGCAGCCTCAAACGCAAATACGCGCCGTCGGTTCCGGAGATTCTGGAACAGATCCACGAGTGGACCGAACGGCTCAACGATCTGCAAAGCCGTGACGAGCAGCGCACCGAAGTGGAGGTGCAGCGCGCCGCCGCGTTGATGGAGGTAGAAGAGGCCGGACTTGCGCTGAGTAAAAAACGGCAGAAGGCGGCCGGTAAACTGGCAGACGCCATTACCGCGGAACTGCGCGACCTCGGCTTCGAACACGGCCTGTTTGAGGTGCAGCTGATGGAGTGTGACCCTGCCGCTTCCGGCATGGACGAAATTGAATTCGGTTTTGCACCCAATGCGGGCGAGTCGATGCGGGCGCTGCGCGCCATCGCATCAAGCGGGGAAATTTCGCGTGTGATGCTGGCAGTCAAAGCGGTGCTGGCGCGGCATGACCGGATTCCCCTGCTCGTCTTTGATGAAATCGACGCCAATGTCGGCGGCGAGATCGCCAACGCGGTCGGCGAAAAGCTGGCGCAGGTCGGCGGCACCCATCAGCTGATTGCCATCACCCATCTGCCGCAGGTGGCCGTTTGCGGGCGCACGCATTTCGCGGTCTCCAAAAGCGTTCGCGACGAGCGCACGTTCACGAACATCACGTTACTGGATGACACTGCGCGCACCGAAGAAGTCGCACGGATGCTCGGCGGCAAGGATTTAACCAATGTGACCCTGCAACATGCGGGTGAGCTGCTGGCCAACCGGAAGGGATGATCCGATGGATAAACTGATCGAAGTGTTCCAATCGATACAACACGACTCTCTGGAGGTGCCAATTTGGGAAGTGTTTACCATTCTAGCGGTGACGACCATCTGTATGATCGTTCGCGGTTCCAAAACCGGATTGCTCATCACCTATATGTTTGCCCTGCACATCGCCTTCAGCTTTTTAAAAATACACTTCAGTCAAGTGGCCCTGTTTATTTTCGGGATTTTCGGCGCCATGATTCTGCTGATCGGGCTTTATGAAGCCCTCACGGAAGACTGAACATTGCATCCGCTCTATTTTTTCGTGTTCATTCCCTGTGTGGACGGTTAAAAATGTCCGCTATGAGAACAGAACAAGACTCCCTCGGAAAACTCGATGTGCCGGACGATGCGCTGTACGGCATCCATACCGCGCGCTCTATCGCTAATTTTGATTCCGCCGGTGAACCGCTGCCGATCGAACTAATCTACGGCATGGTGACCCTCAAACAGGCCTGCGCGGCTGCCAATGCTGAACTCGGGCTGCTGCCGGTCGAAAAAGCGGTAGCCATCGCCGATGCGTGCGGAGATGTGCTGAGCGGCAAAGTCGACGACCATTTCCCGATTGATGTGTTCCAGGCCGGCAGCGGCACCTCAAGCAACATGAATGTGAACGAAGTGCTCGCCAATCTGGCCGGCAAAGAGTTGGGCGGCTCGCTCGGCGATCGCACCGTTCATCCGAACGACGACGTCAACAGAGGGCAATCCACCAACAACATCTTCCCGTCGGCCATCCGCGTGGCGGCGGTTGAACTTTGCGGCGGCCTGCTGCAGACGCTCGAAGGACTTTTCCAAAGGTT
Source organism: Kiritimatiellota bacterium (assembly GCA_014381785.1). GTDB lineage: Bacteria > Verrucomicrobiota > Kiritimatiellia > Kiritimatiellales > Tichowtungiaceae > Tichowtungia. The sequence goes on along the minus strand of JACNKZ010000079.1, from coordinate 18,584 downwards.
GGAAAAAAAGGCGGATGAATTTTCCACTGTCCGGAAAAGCGGACGCACGCATTTGCAGGATGCGGTGCCGGTGACACTCGGCCAGGAGTTCGCCGCGTGGGCGCAGGCCCTTTGCAAAGCGGAAAAGCGAATCGCTTTTGCCTGCATGAATCTGCTGGAACTGGGGGTCGGCGGCAATGCGATCGGCACCGGGGTAAATACCCCTGCCGACTTCCGCGAAAAAATTATTTCCGCGCTCAATCAGGCGACGGGTCAGGAATACCGAGTGGCGGATAACGGAATCGAAATCACTCAATTCCTCACCGACCTGGACGCCTTTTCCGGCGCGCTGAAAATGCTGGCACTCGACCTGAACAAGATCGTCAACGATCTGCGCCTGCTCAGCTCCGGCCCCAACACCGGTCTGGGCGAAATCAACCTGCCGCCGGTCGAACCGGGTTCCTCCATTATGCCGGGAAAAATCAACCCGAGCATCTGCGAGGCGGCCAATATGGCCTGCATGCAGGTGATCGGCAACGACGCGGCGGTTTCGGCCGCCTGCGGCGCCGGGCAGCTCGAACTCAACACCCATATGCCGGTCATCGGGGCCAACCTCGTCAAGTCGCTCAAAATCCTCACTAAAACCTGCGCCGCGCTGAACGAAAAATGTGTGGCGGGCATCACCGCCAACGCAGAGGTCTGCCAGAGCAACTTTGAGCGCAGCGCGGGGCTGCCAACCATCCTCAACCCGGTGCTGGGCTACGATCAGGTGGCGGTGCTGGTGAAAGAATCGCTTCGTAGCGGAAAAACCCTGGCTGAGCTTGTGCGCGAAAAGGAACTACTGCCCGAAAACGAATTCAACGCCCTGCTCGCCAGCTCAACCGGACCGACTGACTAAACCCATGTTCATGGAAATCAGAGTCTTTCGCGACGGAAAGCTGAATCCGGTCTTCCAGCAGGATGCTGAGCAGCCACCATCGCCGGATGAACTGAACGACCTGGACGATTTACCGAGCTGGGCAGAGCTTTCCTGCCACCAATGCCCGAAATGTCCGCTGAGCACAGATGAATACCGCTGGTGTCCCGCGGCTGCGGCGATGGTTCCCTGTGCGAAAGCGGCCGCGGACTGGAATTCGGTTGAGGAAGTGACTCTTGAAACCGCCAACGCGAACCGGCGGATCTCCGAGACAATGACGGCGGCCAATGCGCTATCAGCGATTTTCTCTTCACAGATTGTGCGCAGCAACTGCCCCGCGATTCAATTGGACTTCTGGCTCTGGAAATATTTTTCGCAGACCATCAGTTTGGAAAACACCCTATTCCGCAAGCTGGTCAGCAATCTGATCTACAGCGAGTTGTCGCGGCGCAAGGGATACGACATCCGTCCGATAAGAACCACCGAAGAAGAGTTGATGGAGATTCTGTTACATTTGCATATGCGCATCCATGAATCAGAGCGCATTCTGGGCGATGCTGTGCCCAATGCGATTGTCAAGCTACATGGACTCTCGCAGTATTCAGAACACTTTTTTGATACGGTCTATGAACAGCTTGAGAAAAATTTGGCCGAAAACAAAACAAGCAAGGAAGAGCCGATTCCATGAGTATTCTGATTCAGAACGTTGAGCACGAGGGACAGCCTGTTGATCTCTTTATCAACGGCGGTGTAATTGAAAAAATTATCCCAGGTGGAACCAAAGCGATACCTGACACCTGTCACCTGACGCCTGATTCCGTCATCGACGGAAGCGACAAAGCGATTTTGCCGACGTTCCACAATGCGCACCACCACGCGGCGATGGCGTATATGCGCAGCTATGCCGACGATCTGGAGCTGTATGAATGGCTCAAGGAGCATATCTGGCCGCTGGAGGCCGGCATTACCGAAGAGGATGTCTACAACGGCGCGCGGCTGGCCTGTCTGGAAATGATCAAGTCGGGCACCACGTTCTTTAACGACATGTACTGGTATTTCCACGGCACGGCCCGGGCGGTCGAACAGATGGGCATGCGCGCCGCGCTCGGCGCAGTGTTCATCGACATGGGTGACGGCGACCGCCGCGCCGCCAACCGCGAGATGGCGCAGACGCTGCTCGACGAGAGCAAACAGTACAGCGACCGCATTCACTTCCAGCTCGGCCCGCACGCGCTCTACACTGTTTCGAAAGAAGCACTGGTGTGGTGCTCCGAATTCGCAAACGAACACGGGATAATGATCCACACGCACCTCAGCGAAACGGAACGCGAAGTGGCCGACTGTATCAAAGAGCACGGCATGCGTCCCCCGGCCTATCTGGATTCGCTCGGACTGCTGGCACCCAACCTCACCGCCGCGCATTGCGTCTGGCTGGAGGATAACGAAATGGACCTGCTGGCAACGCGCGGCGTGAAAGCGCTGCACTGCCCGACCTCCAACATGAAACTTTCCTCCGGCAAGTTCCGCTTTACGGATGCGCAAAAAGCCGGAATGCAAATCGCCATCGGCACCGACGGGGCCGCGTCGAACAATAATCTCGATATGAGCGAGGAGATCAAAATGGCCGCGCTGCTCGAAAAGCATTTTACGGGCGATCCGACCGCTCTGCCGGCCGAAACCGCCTGGCACGCCGGAACGCGCGCCGCCGCCGAAATGTTCGGCCTCAACAGCGGAGTTATCGCCGAAGGCGCTCTGGCCGACTGTATGCTGGTTGATCTGAATAATGCGCGGCTGGTTCCCGGCCACAACTTGGTTGCCGACATGGTTTACAGTGCCGACAGCAGTTGCATCGACACCGTCATCTGCGACGGGCGAATCCTGATGCAGGGCCGCAAGGTGGAAGGCGAAGAGGAAATCATCGCCAAGGGCCGTGAATACAAAGAAAAATTCAGACGGTAATCATTCAGGCTAATGCCAGGTTTCCACGCGTCCGGCGCGATCGAACGGCAAACCGACAAAGAACGCGGAACCGAGAATCCGCTTACGTTTAACACCGCCAAAGTAGCGGCCATCGAGGCTGTTTTTCGTGTTGTCTCCGAAGAAGAGATATTCGTCATTGGCCAAATGGATCGAATCCTCCGCGTCTGCAATCAACGGTTCCGTTCCCACTCCGTGGGATCCATATACATAACCGGAATATTCAGGGCTATGAAACATTTTTTCGAAGCGCGGATCGGTCGTTTTGTGTCCATTCACCATCAAGTATGGCGGAGCCAGTGAAATGGTTTCACCCGGCAGCCCGACCATGCGTTTGATGTAATACGCATCGCGGGCGACATCCTTGGCATCGAAAACGACAATGTCGCCGCGCTTCGGCGGAAAAAAGTTGTACTTCATGCGGTTGACCAGAATGTAGTCGCCGGCTTTCGCCACACCGCGCAAAATGGATTGCCCTTTTTTGATGTATTCACCATATCGGCAGAGTCCCGCCACCTGTTTTGAAACACGATGCGGGGTGTTGCCGATGAAAATGGTAATGGTTTGTCCGGCATCAAAGTTGTCCCGGTAATCCAAGGCAACGCCATGCGAGGTGTTTACGGTGCGGATGTAACCACTGTCGTGAGCTGTGGCGGAAAAGCCCGGCCCGACCGCAATCACTTTTGCCATCCGGTCAAAAAAGGTATCCTTTTCAAGGAACACCTCTCCCTTCCAGAAGAATTTTGCGATACGCACCGGCAGACTGGAAGACTCCTGTTGCTCCAATGGCCGCAGTGTAATTCCATAGAGGGTGGGCTGCATGGAGCCCGTCGGGATTTTGAAGGGCTGGAAACCGTAGGCGCGGATGGCCATCGCGGCGGCAATGGCGACAAACAGAACCTCCACATTTTCGCGGACTTTAGGCTTCGAGCGCGGCGGAGCAATTTTTTCACAAAGGTCGTACAGCGCCTTTCCGGCGGACTCCATCAACGCGGTGTCGTCTCCCTTGCAAACACTCTTTCCCGCCGCCTCGGCAATCTGTAAGCGGGCGAGCAGTTCCGGGTCGGCGATATCCTCATGCATGTGACGAATATGCCGGGCGTGGTGCAGGATGTCCTTGAACTCTTTGCGAGTCTGGCGAGCCTGATGCTGTTTAAAAAAATTCATATCCCCTTATTCCACTTTGGTTTTCAGCACAGCGATGAAGGCTTCCTGAGGAATGCTCACTTTGCCGATGCTTTTCATCTTCTTTTTACCCTCTTTCTGGCGCTCAAGCAGTTTGCGCTTACGGGAAATATCCCCACCGTAGCATTTGGCGGTGACGTCTTTACGGTAGGCACGAATGGTTTCGCGGGCAATAATTTTTCCACCGAGGGTGGCCTGAATGGCGACGGAAAACGCCTGGCGCGGAATCACATCCTTGAGCGCTTCACACATCTGGCGGCCGCGATGGACCGCTTTGGTGCGATGGACAATGGCAGAAAAGGCATCGACCGGTTCGCTATGGATCAGAATGTCCATTTTCACCAGATCGGACTCACGGTAGTCGGCATATTCATAGTCCATCGAAGCGTAGCCGCGGCTGAGACTTTTAAGGCGGTCATAGAAATCGACCAGCACTTCATTGAGCGGCAGGTCGCAGGTGAGCATCACGCGCTGCGCATCAATGGAGTCGGTGTGCACAATGGCTCCCCTCTTCTCCATAATCAGCTGCATCATATCGCCCAGACAGGTGGTCGGCGTGATGATAGTTGCTTTGATGAAGGGCTCTTCCATGTTTTCAATCAGGGTGACTTCCGGGAACAGCGCGGGGTTGTCGATTTCCAGTGTTTCCTCGTTCTTGAGATTAATGCGGTAGATAACATTTGGATAGGAGGCGATAATATCGAGGTCAAACTCGCGGCGCAGGCGTTCCTGCACAATCTCCATATGAAGCAACCCGAGGAATCCACAACGGAATCCAAAACCAAGCGCGATGGAGGATTCCGCCTGAAAGGAAAAAGCCGAATCGTTGAGTTTGAGTTTTTCCAAACTTTTACCCAGCTTTTCGTAATCGCTGGTTTCGATCGGGTAAATGCCGGCAAACACCATCGGGTGGATTTCCTTAAAACCCGGCAGCGCGGTTGCGGCCGGCTTGCGGGCGGTCGTCAGGGTGTCGCCAATCTGAATGTCTGACGCATCCTTAATGTTGGCAATCACATAGCCGACCGTTCCCTCGGTCAGTTCCTTGCGGGGCTCAGGTTCCGGCGTAAAAACACCGACTTCCTTGATCTCGTATTCCAGGCCCGCTCCCATCATGCGCACCTTTTCGCCGGGCCGCAGACTGCCGCTGAACATACGCAGATAAACCACGACGCCGCGGAAGGCATCATATTTCGAGTCAAAAACTAGGCCGCGCGCGGCATTGTCCGCGGCGGGTTTCGGCGGCGGAATGCGCTCAACGATCGCTTCGAGAACCTCGGCAATTCCCTGCCCAGTCTTCGCACTGATCTGAAGGCATTCAGAGGCTTCAATCGCCAGCAGGTCTTCAATTTGCTGCGCCACCACTTCCGGCTGCGCATTCGGCAGTTCGATTTTATTCAACACGGGGAAAATCGTTAGATCCAAATCGGAGGCCAGATAAGCGTTGGACACGGTCTGCGCTTCCACACCTTGCGCGGCATCCACCACCAGAATGGCCCCCTCGCAGGCCTGCAGGCTACGGGACACCTCGTAGGAAAAATCGACATGGCCGGGGGTGTCGATGAGATTGAAGAGATAGGTTTCCCCGTTTTTTGCAATGTAGTTCATCGACACGGGATGCGCCTTGATGGTAATGCCGCGCTCGCGTTCGAGATCCATGGCGTCGAGCAGCTGCTCTTTCATATTGCGCTCCTCGACCGCGCCGGTCAGCTGAAGGATGCGGTCGGCCAGCGTCGATTTGCCGTGGTCAATGTGCGCAATAATAGAAAAATTTCGAATGTGGGACAGATCAGGCATTTTATTCAACCGCGGATTAACGCCAATGGACGCTAATCGGGTGTTCCTTTTTTAAATTGCATTCATTCGCGTAGGTTCGCGTTTAATTAGAGCGGTTAAAGTTGTGTTTCGTAAGCCTGCTCGGCGGTTTTGCGCATTTGAGCAATCGCGATTTTCATATCGGGCGCTTTAAAGAGCGACGTGCCGGCCACAAACAGGTTTGCGCCGTGTGCGGCGGCCGGTTCGACGGTTTCCAGATCAATGCCGCCGTCGATCGCAATCAACATGTCGGGATAGCGTCGGCGAACCTCCGCCACCTTGGCTTCCGCGTCGGCGATGTAGCTCTGGCCGCCGAAACCGGGGTTTACGGACATCACAAGCACCTCATCGACCAGCCCATCTTCCAGACAGTTAAAAATCGCATCCACCGGCGTCGGCGGGTTAACGGTAATGCCGGCCTTGCAGCCCAGCTCGCGGATTTTTTTGAGTGTGTCCTCCACATCACAGTCCGCCTCAATATGAATCAGAATAGTATCTGACCCCGCTTTGGCGAACGCCTCGATGTGCTCCTGCGGACGAAGCAGCATGAGATGGACATCCAGCGGCAGATCCGTCACACGGTTCGCCATCGCCACCGCGGCGGGCCCCATGCTGATATTCGGTACAAACACGCCATCCATCACATCCACATGAATCTGGTCAGCCCCCGATTGTTCACACAGCCGGATACCCGCTTCCAGATTCCCCATATCGGCCGCCAGAATCGACGGCATAATTTCAATTGTCGGCATTTCAAATTCTCCGTTTAAAAACGCAAGCCGAGACGGTACTGAAGACAGCGTTAAAAAGCAAGAAGCACAGGGTTTTCATTGCCAGCCGAATTGAAAAGGTCTACTTTCCCCCGCAGAGGGGAACACACTAACCACGAAGGAGATTGTTTATGAAAAAATTCCTAATCGCCGCAATCACACTGAGCATCCTGCTCACCGGTTGTACCGGCCCGTTTCAACTGACCAAAAACATTCACAAATGGCAAACCGGTCAGGATGAAAAATGGATGGATGAGGTTCTGTTCCTCGGATGCATTATCCTACCTATCTATAGCTTAGCGACTCTAGGTGATGCGATTATCTTCAATAGTATTGAGTTCTGGGGTGGAGACAACCCGATTAAGGCCACCGCCGCGCCGACCGGCAACGAAATGTGCCTGCGCAGTGTTGCCGCGCAACTGTAACCCATATACCCGTTTCCCTCATAAAAAAAAGCCGCTCCGGATTCCGGGGCGGCTTTTTTATAGTCTCGGGTGAAATCTGATTTCAAATCCTTATTGCATTTACATGTTTTGGCGCCTGCCTTATAAAGATCGGATTGTTTACCCATAAATAAGCGAAAGGTTTGGATATGCACAATTGGAAAAGCACCCTCAACGTAGTTAATATTTTGCTGACTATGACTGTTGTTTTCTCTGTAACCGGATGTGCAAGCATTAGTCGGTCTGATCGGCAAATGTTACGACAAATTGAGTCCTACGGCCTTGGGAAAACAGACGAAGAGATAAAAAAACCTGTCATGGCGGCTGTGCTGAACTTGCTACCAGGAATCGGTAATTTCTATTTAGCTACCGGAACCGAGCAAGGTGACCAGTGGATTTACGGAACATGTAATCTTCTTCTTTGGCCCATATCCCCTATTTGGGCTGTTCCTCAGGCAGCAATTGATGCGGGAACCATCAATAAGCTAGAAACAATCTATTATTATCAATACGACCAAATTGGAAGACAAGAACTCGCCGCAGCGAAAGCTCGTATGAATCAACTATAAATAGTTGCTGGCTGTCTCATCAAGACATAGGAAAAGCCGCGCCGGAATCCGGGGCGGCTTTTTTGTTTTCCAAGGCTTGGAAAATAGAGCGGGCCAACAAATCATCCATTTTCAAGCATTGGAAATTTCACCACCCGCTTCGCCAGTCTCCGCCAAGGCTGCGGCGTGGCACGCTAGAGGAAGCAACCGAAAGAGTCAGAGTCTTTTTCTCGGCTGTTTTCTCTGCCCCTCTCTAGCGCAGCGGGTGGTTAAAACCTGATCCTGCTCGCTTTGCGGCTTTACGACTTGAGCGAGAAACCAACGGACGAGAGAATTTTATTCAGCGGGGCGGATGTCTTTGAGGTTCAGCTGGAGGCTGGTGCGGCCGTTCCAGGTGTTTTCGTGCAGAGAAAACGCGGCATCAATGGGGCCGGATGGCAGTTTTTCGGCCATATTGAAGCCGATAGAGTCGATCCGGGTTTTGCCGTCGGTGAGGGTCAGTTTGAGGTGTTTTTCTTTGAGGATGCGACTGTCGGCCACATTTAAATTCATCACCGCCCAGATCGGTTCAGGATTGTCCTGTCCAAAGGGGCCAGTGCGTTTCAACCCGTCCATCAGTGCGTCATTCACATCGGCCAGTTCAACCGCATGATCAATTTCCAGCACGGCGCTTAAATCGACATCTTTCAGCGCTTCGGTCGCGAAGGCGTTAAAGCGTTCTCTGAAGGCGTCGATATGCCCCGTTTCCACTTCGAGGCCGGCGGCCATATCGTGCCCACCGAACTGTTTGAGAAGATCCGCGCAGGCGTTGAGTCCGTCGAGCACACTGAAGCCGTCAATGCTGCGGCAGGAGCCGCGGCCGCTTTCGCCGTCCAGACCCACAACGGCGACGGGCCGGTGGTAGCGCTGGACGAGGCGCGAGGCGACAATACCGATCACGCCGGCGTGCCACCCTTCCCGCGCAATCACCAGACCGAAGTGTTTTGTTTCGTCGAAATAGGCGTCGATTTCGTCGATGGCCTCTTTGACGATGTCTTTCTCGATGGCCTGCCGCTCGCGGTTGGCCTCTTCCAGAAGCTGCGCGAGTTCATCGGCCCGTTCCGGCCGGTCGGTCAAAAAGAGTTCGAGCGCGGCATCGGCGCGCCCCACCCGTCCGGCGGCATTAATGCGCGGGCCGAAGGTGAAGCCAGCGTGCCAGGTTTCGAGCGGACCGGTCAGCCCGGCCACCCGCTTCAGCGCGTTCCAGCCGGGACAAGCCGGATTTTCCAATGATTGGAAACCGGCGCGGACCAGGACACGGTTTTCGCCGAGCAGCGGCACCATATCGGTGACGGTGGCGACGGCGACGAAATCGAGCACGTTTTTCAGATCGACGGCGGCACAGACCGCACAGCCCGCGTCGCGCCCGGCTTTCACCAGCGCGTGGCAGAGCTTAAAGGCGACCCCGACTCCGGCCAGAATAGAGGACGGATGGTTTTCCACCCGCTTGGGGTTGACCACAGCGACCGCATCGGCGACCACGCCGCCCGGTTCGTGATGGTCGGTGATGACCACATCAATCCCCTGTTCGCGCGCGGCGTCCACCGCCTCGACTGAGCTGGTGCCGCAATCGACGGTGACGATCAGCGACGGGCTGTTTTGCTCGACGCAGGTGACCAGCGCCTCGGGCGACAGACCGTAACCGGTGTCGTGGCGGCTGGGAATGTAGGCGGAAACGTTGCCGCCCATTTCACGCAGTACGCGCACCATCAGCGCGGTGGAGCAAACACCGTCGGCGTCATAGTCGCCAAAAACGGTGATTCGCTCGCCGCCGCTGAGCGCGCGGCGGATACGTTCGACCGCTTTGTCCATATCGGGCAGATCAAAGGGATCACTCAAACCTGACAACGCAGTATTCATGAACTCGCGCGCCTCATCAGCCGTTTTGCAACCGCGCTGCGTAAGCAGCGCCGCCAGCGGCCTGGAGAGATTTTCCAAGGTTTGGAAAAGTTCCTCAGCCAGCGCCTCGTCACACGGTTTAAATTTCCACTGTTTAGGCATAAGGAAGGAGTATGAAGGATGAATTATGAATCGGAAAGAAAGGGCCGAATAAAACTGCCGTTAACAAAAAAATCCCGCTTTCGCGGGATTTTCATGCCTGCCTGCCATATTCATGTTTTATGAATTGCAGTTCGTCCCATTCTCTATACCTTTTTCTCTTTATGCCACAGCAGGACGACCGGGGTGGCAATAAAGATGGATGAGTAGGTGCCGACGATTACCCCGATGAGCAATGCCACCGCGAAATCGTTGATGGCGCCGCCACCGAAGACCACCAGCATGGTGACCGTCAGCAGTGTGGTGAATGAGGTCAGCAGTGTGCGCGACAGGGTCTGATTGATCGACAGGTTGGCGATCTCGCTGTACGAGGCTTTGCCTTTCATCAGTTTGAGGTCCTCGCGGATGCGGTCGAACACAACAATGGTGTCGTTGACTGAGTACCCGACAATGGTCAGCAGCGCGGCGACAATCGGCAGACTAAGCTGACGGCCGAGCAGGCAGTAGATGCCGACGGTGATGAGCACGTCGTGCAACAGCGCGACGATGGCACCGACGGCGAAGGCGAATTCAAAACGGATGGAGATGTAGATGATGATCCCGATCATGGCGAACACAATCGCGGAGATCCCCTTCTTCTGCAGCTCGGCTCCAATCTGGGCTCCGATTTTCTCTTCTCCGGCCTCGGTCATTCCAGCGTCGGCGTATGCAGTCTGCATAGCGGCCAGCGCGGTTTCGCCCTCTTCAAAGCCTACTTTGATTTCCAACGCATCATTGAAGGCATTGCCGTCACCGAAGCTGCGCTGATACTGAATGGTGGCATCAGAAATTCCGGCGGCATCAAGCGTTTCACGAACCTGTTCCACAGCAGGCTGCTGCGCGAAGTGGAAGAGGTAGGAGGTGCCTCCGGTGAAGTCGATTCCAAAGTTGTCCTGCCCTCTTTGAGCAAACATTCCCCAGGTTCCGATAATCAGAATGAGGGAGAAGATGATGGCCGGAACGCGTTTGCCGACAAAGTCGATCTTGGTGTTGGCCTTGATGATGGTAAGCATCTTCATGGTTTTAAGCTTGGTTGTTTCCGCCAGAGTGGTGAGGAACAGACGGGTAAAGACCAGAACCATCAGCATGCTGACGAGGATACCGGCGCTCAGGGTGACGGCGAAGCCGCGGATGGCGCCTGAACCCTGCCAGAAGAGAATGCCGGCGGTCAGCAGCGTGGTGACGTTGGCATCCATGATGGTGCTGAACGCTTTGCTGTAACCGGCGGTGATGGCGTTGAGCACCGATTTGCCCACCCGCAACTCCTCACGGATACGCTCGAAGATCAGCACGTTGGCGTCAACCGCCATACCGATGGTCAGCACGATCCCGGCGATACCGGGCAGTGTCAGCACGGGCAGGCCGACATTGGCGCCGCCTTCCGCGGCAAACAGCCCGAAGATGCCGGAAGCAAACCACATTCCGAACGGAAGCAGCACCATCACCAACAACAGGGAGATATTGGCGATCACACCCGCCAGCAGGTAGTAGAGCATCATGAAGACGAGAACGGCGACGCCGCCGAAAATGATTGCGCGAATGCCGCTCTGAATCGAGTCGCTTCCGAGGGAGGGATCCACTTCGCTTTTCTGAATGATGTTGAGCGGCGCTTTGAGCGAACCGGCACGCAGAGCATTGGCCAGTTTGATGGCCTCTTCAACGGAGAACTGTCCGGTAATCTGGGCGGTTCCGCCGTAAATAGGCTCCTGAATGCTAGGTGCGGAATAGAGCGTACCGTCCATGACCACCGCCAGCCGGCGGCCGCGTTCGTTATTCAGGTTGCTGTCGCCGTTCGGCGCGTACAGCGAGGTCACGCGGGCGAAGCGGTCAGCGCCCTTGCTGTCGAACGTCATGGAGATGTACGGCTGGTTGTTCTGATTGTACTGCGCTGAAGCATCTTTCAGCGAAGTGCCCGGCAGCTGGTTGCGGATTTCAACATACATCGGGCGGTAAATAATTGATCCGTCGTTCAGGCTGTCTTTCTGAAGCATGAACTCGGCTTTGCCGCGGAACCCGAAATTGCCCAGATCCGAACCATTGACATCTTTGACACTCAGGTCGCGAATGTAGTAATCCGCATTGCCGGCATCGGGGATTTTATAGCCCGGCGGCGCCAGGCGGGAAGCCATCAGCTCGGAAACCCATTGATCACTGTCGGTATGCACCAGACGGAATTCAAGGAACGCGGCGCGTTCAATCATGGATTCGGCTTCCTGAATATTCTCAGAGTCGATGCCCGGCAGACGGATGATGATGTTGTCGGTGTCGGTCTGCGGGTAGATTTCCGGCTCGCCGGTTCCGATGCTGTCGACACGGTTGCGGATCACTTCCAGCGCAACGTCTTTGGCAACTTCAACATTTTTCTTCACCTGTTTGGCCAGCTCAGCCTCAGTGATTTCGGGGTTTTCCTGCCGGATGATCTCAGCGACTTTATCGCGGTCGACCTGAACGGTGAAACTCGCCCCGCCCTGCAGGTCGAGACCAAGTTTAATTTTTTCATCAAACGGAGTAACCAGTGCCAGCGACCAAGCGATGATCCCGACCAACAGCAGCCATTTCCAAAGTGCGTCTTTGTTCATAATAATGCTTCCAGATGGTTAGGACTTAACGTCTTCAAGGGTTTCCCCTTTTTCAATAATCTGTGCCACTGCGGTCTTCAACACCTCAATCTTGGTGTTTTCCGCAATGCTCACAATAACCGTCTTTTCTTTGACGTTGGCTATCTGGCCGATGATTCCGCTGCTGAGCACCACGCGTTCGCCGCTTTTAACGGCGGCAATCATTGCCTTGCGCTCTTTTTCGCGCCGCTGCTGCGGGCGAATCATCACAAAATAGAAAATGGCGGCCATGAAAACGAGCCAACCAATTGTAAAACCGCCGCCGGGGGCTTCGGCACCGTTTGCGGCCGGGGGAGCGGCCATTGCCATCTGCTGAATAAACATACTGAATCTCCTTATATTTTCGAAAAATCACAAAGGCGGACATACTAGTGTCCGCCCCCCTGCTAGGCAAGCCTGAAACCCGCACCCGGCCCGAACTTCTCACCGAATCCCGGGAGGCCAAAAACCCGAGAAAACCAGACCCCACTGCTTTAACGATTCAAAACCGAATAAATAACGAGGATCGGAGAGAAATGCTGGCTACTTGTCTCGAACGTCCTCATAGAGCACTGCCAGAAAAATCATCGGGTACGCGCAGACAAACAATCCAAAATAAATCCCGATAATACTCTCAAATATAACGGCAAGGCGCGGAAACCCGATGCTCATGAATAAATAATTCAGACCAAATATGATGGCCGCCAAAAGAAAGAATAAAAGGATCAATAAGCCCCACGCGCGAAAGAGTATCCCATAATGTCCACGGATCAGGGAGAGTCCATGTTTGGCGGCCGAGGCGGCACCCGCCTCTGGATTTTCAACAAATGCGAACAAAACCAGACTGTGTCGAAAAAATACCCAGAAAAGACCCACACACCCTACGATCGCAAACAGCACCACCACGAGCAACAAAAGGCCAAATGCCCCCCCAATAGATGACAACGCATCGCTCGTCATAAAGGAGGATATGGTTACGGTTTTCGTCAGCATCGACAGCCCGAAAAGACCTCCAAAAACGATTATGGCCAGCAGAAGACACCAAAGAAAACACCAGAAAGCCGTTAACAAAAACACAGCATTAGACGTCTTGAATCTTTCAAACCCCTGAAATATAGACCCGACTTTCGGGTGATCATTCTCTGCTACAGAAAGAAAATAGGAAGAGGTTCCTGTTGCCAACGGCCCCGCAAAAAGAACCAAAGGCAAAAAGGAAACAATCAGGACACCAAGACGCATCAAATCGAGACCTTCAAAGAGTAACGCCTTTGAGAATACAGGAACCAGCAGCCCCAGACCGCAGATCAGAAACCCAACAATAATCACAACAGCAAAAGAAGGTCCCCAGTTGCCCGCCCATAAGTCATTCGTGCGGCGAATAAGATCGCGAAGTGATGTCGATTGTTTCATTTCCTTCTCCTTTTTAAGCCAACGCTGTATCGATATCCGGAACAGCCGACAGCAATTTGCGGGTGTAGTCGTGCTGCGGATCATCACAAACCTGATCCGCCGTGCCGGTTTCGACAATTTCTCCGTTAAACATCACGGCAATGCGATCGCTCATCTCGCGCACCACGGCCAGATCGTGACCGATAAACAGATACGCCAAACCGCGCTCACGCTGCAGTTTTTTCAAAAGTTGAACAATATCGGCTTGCACGGATACATCAAGCGCGGAAACCGGTTCATCGGCCACCAATAGTTTCGGCTCCAGCGCCAGCGCGCGGGCGATGCCGATCCGCTGACGCTGTCCGCCGCTGAACTCGTGCGGATAACGGCTAAGCCAGTCCGGATCGAGACCGACATCCTCAAACAGCGCGGCGGCCCGTTCGCGGCGGCCTGCCCGGTTTCCACCGAGCTTATGGACAAACAGTACCTCTTCAATCGCCGCGCCGACACTCAGGCGCGGATTGAGCGACCCGAACGGATCCTGAAAAACCATCTGCGCCTCACGGCGGAACTGTTTCAACCCGGCGCCCTTCAGCGTGTGCACGCTGACTCCGTTAAAGCCGACCCGGCCGGCGACAACCGGCTCCAGCGCCAGAATCGCGCGCCCGAGCGAGCTCTTGCCACAGCCGCTTTCACCGACCAGCCCGAGGGTCTCGCCCACCGCGAGCGACAGGCTCACCGAGCGCACCGCCTCCAGCGCACCGTAGCGCACACTCACGTTCTCAACTTTAAGCAATGGATTCATTTTACAAAATTATGGACAGCAAAATCATTTTTTTAAGGTGATCAACTCAACCTCATTCCTATTGAAGTTAACCCACAAAATTCGCTTCAGGCAAGTGTGGCAAAACAACCGTTCCAGATATTTCTGGTAACCAGTTGAATTCTTGGAAATTGCAGATACATGCAAGGAGGCATCTTCCTTCAACAAACAGGCCTGCTGAGAGCCAATAAACCGTCCCCCAAATGAAATATCTAAAGGTCGAATTCTTTTTTCGGCTCCACCAAGGAAATGAACAAGAGCATCTTCGTAAAGAGAAATATCCAGACATACGCCCCAATCAGCAAGTAACGCCTGCAGGATTTCAAAAATCAGCTTATCGTCGGACCCTATACGCTCAAACAAAGGATCAACCAATCTGAAGTGACGACGGTTCGCATTTGTCATTTGTGTAGAAACAAACCGAGAGGTTACAGACGACGAAGAAAAGTTAATTAATTTGCCATGATGCAGTCCCAACAAAAACAAATAATGCAATAACTGCTTTTCATGAACCCCAGCCAGTGCATCAACGGCTTTCAACTCATAGAGTGCCCCTGGCCCAACCAGAACATCCAGATAATAATGCTTCGTGAAGTCCTGATGCCGAACTTTAATCATTCCTTCCGAAACAACGGACAGGCCTTGCTCTTTCAACCGAAAAGCCAACTCATTGTGGTAAATCTCTTCGTCATAGAAGCGCCCCAATTCGTTCTGAATATCAAATGCATGATGCATCACAACCCGATCTATCGCATGGAATTCATCCTGCGACAAACCAGTTACCGGAAAGTCATGCTCTATTGGCATCTAGACTCTCCATGAAAATGATTTTGCTGTTCATGATTTTGTAAATCTATTTATGAAGCCGCGGCACAGCGGCCAGTAGCTTTTTGGTGTAGTCGTGCTGCGGGTTGGTCAGCACGGAACGGGTTTCACCGGATTCAACCATCTTGCCGTTGTTCATCACGTAAACCCGGTCGGCCACGTCCGCGACAATGCCGAGGTTGTGGGTGATCAGCAGAATGGAAAGCTCGCGCGTGTCGCGCAGTTCCACCAGCAGTTCGAGAATCTGCTTTTGAACCGTCACATCGAGCGCCGTGGTCGGCTCATCGGCCACCAGCAGGTCGGGATCGCACGCCAGCGCCATCGCAATCATCGCGCGTTGCTGCATCCCGCCGGACAGTTCGTGCGGATAGGCTTTTGCCGTGTGTTTCGGATCGGGCAATCCAACATCGGCCAGCAGTTTTCCAACTTCGGCTTTCACCTTCACCCCTTTGCGGTGCAACCGGACCGCCTCGCCAACCTGCCAGCCAACAGTAAACACCGGATTGAGAGAGGTGGCAGGCTCCTGAAAAATATAGGCGATTTTTTCGCCGCGGATTTTCCGAAGTTCGGAATCGTTCAGCCCCAAAATTTCCAAGGCTCCTGTCACGCCGGAGCCTTCTGGCGAAGGCGGATGGAAAAAAATCTTTCCGCCCATAATCCGCCCGGCCGGACGTGGAATTAAATTAGCAATCGATAGCGCGCTGATGCTTTTGCCGCTGCCGCTTTCGCCGACCAGCGCGACAATTTCGCGGGGAAAAATCTGAAAGTCGACCTGATCGACCGCGCGGACCGGATCGCTTAAAGGCCCGAAGTGCACTTCGAGCCCCTGGACATCAAGGATTGGACTGACGGCGGTTTCGTTCATAAAACTGCCGTCCACTTTAGCGGTTGTTTCCAAGGGTTGGAAGTCTATTGCATCAACACGCACAACCATTTCCAAACGCCTGTGGCGCGAGACGTTCATGGTGAACCTTCACGGCGAACCGCGCCATTGGAAACCTCTCAGCCGACCCGGTCATCAGCCTTGGAGCGCCATCAGGAATTCGGCGTTGCTCTTGGTCTTTTTGAGACGGTTGATGAGCAACTCCATCGCTTCGACCGCGGGCACATCCTTGAGCGCCTTGCGCAGCGTCCAGATTTTCGCCAGCTCATCTTTGTGCAGCAACAGCTCCTCTTTGCGGGTTCCGCTGGCTTCGATGTTGATGGCCGGGAAGATGCGTTTACCGACCAAATCGCGGTCGAGCGCCAGCTCCATGTTACCGGTTCCTTTGAACTCCTCGAAGATGACCTCGTCCATACGCGAGCCGGTATCGACCAGCGCGGTGGAGATAATCGTTAGACTTCCCCCAAACTCGATATTGCGGGCCGCACCGAAAAAGCGTTTCGGTTTGTGCAGTGCCTTGGCATCCACACCCCCGGAAAGAATCTTTCCGCTATGCGGCTGGATGGTGTTATACGCACGCGCCAGACGGGTAATTGAGTCGAGCAGGATGATAACATCCTCGCCGTTTTCGACGCGGCGTTTGGCCATTTCAATCACCATTTCGGCGACCTGAGCATGACGTTCAGGTTGCTCGTCGAAGGTCGAGGCCAGCACTTCCGCTTTGGTGTTGCGCTGCATATCGGTCACCTCTTCCGGGCGCTCATCAATCAGAAGAATGATGAGCTTACAGTCGGGGTTGTTTATCGAAATGCTGTTGGCCATTTGCTGAAGAAGAACCGTCTTACCGGTGCGCGGCGGCGCCACAATTAGTCCGCGCTGACCTTTGCCGACCGGCGTGGCCAGATCCATCACGCGCATGGAAATTCCTTCCGCGTCGGTTTCAAGCCGCAGACGTTCATCCGGGAACAGCGGGGTGAGATTTTCGAACGGAACACGGTTGCGGTTTTTCTCCGGTTTATCGTTGTTTACGATATCGACCGACATCAGAGCAAAAAAGCGCTCTTTCTTTTTCGGCGTACGGATCGGGCCTTCAACCAGATCACCGGTACGCAGACCGAATCGGCGGATCTGTGCGGGAGAAACATAGATGTCTTCCGGGTTGGGCATATAGCTGTTTTCCGACGAACGCAGAAATCCGAATTTATCGGGAAGTGTTTCGAGCACGCCGCGGGTAAACGCTTCGTTGCCCCAGCGGATCTGTTTTTTGAGAATTTCGAAAATCAAATCGTGTTTGCCGAGACCCGCCGGATCTTCAACAAGATACTGCTCGGCCAGCTCTTTAAGCGCCGGCACTTCAGTTTTCTGAAGTTCATAGAGCTTGAGCGGCGGCATTTTCTTTGCGTCCGGATCCGGCTCCATAGACTCCGGCTCGTTATTCCCCCCGTTATTGCCGGTGTTCGAGCCGGTGTTCGTGCGGCGGTTATTGCTACTGCGACCCTTGTTGTTCTGGCGCCGGTTACCGCCGCCTTTTTGGTTCCGCTGCGAGCGGTCATTATCGTACGGGCGCTCGCGAGGTTCCAATTCAGACGGAACGGGTTTTTCTTCAGGAATATTATTTTCTTCACTCATGGTCGTTTCCTCGGCTTCGGACCGCTTCTAAAACCTTCACGGTTTCGGTGCGAAGCGCATCCAGCGTTTCATTATTTCTTAATACAAAATCAGACTGTTTCTCTTTTTCGTTCAGCGGCATTTGCGCCGCAATCCGTTTGCGGGCTTCCGCTTCGCTCAGCCCGCGTTCTTCCAACCGTTGGAAAACGGTTTCTTCCTTCGCGCTCACACAAACGATCGCGCTCCATCCGTTCGTCCAGCCCGTCTCAAACAGTAGCGGAATCAGTACCGCGGCATCGCCGTGCTGTTGCGCCTTCCACTGTTCGGCCGCCTCAATTACCGCCGGATGAACCAGCTCATTCAGTGATCTCAGCGCGTCCGGATTCTCAAAAACAATTCTTCCCAGCTCAACCCGGTCAATCTCACCGTCCGCACCGATCACTAATTCTCCGAACCGCTCCGTTATTTTTTTAAAAACCGGAGTGCCGGCCTTCATCAATTCGTGCGCCAGCGTATCAGTATCCAGTACAGCGAATCCGTTTTGTTGAAGAATTCGCCCGACCTCTGATTTTCCGCAGGCAATACCACCGGTAAGGCCCAGAATGATCGGTTGATGAGATGTCATAAATCGGGAATCGACGCCAAAAGAAGATCAGGAAAACAGTTCGTTAAAATTGGGAATAAGGGGAACTGCGTCGGAACGTGATCAGATAGTTATTGGAAACGGTCGATTTGTCAACACTTTAGAACTGC
>JACNKZ010000065.1 GCA_014381785.1 Kiritimatiellota bacterium | reverse complement strand
GTGGTGAAATGGCAGACACGCAAGGTTCAGGTCCTTGTGCCGGCAACGGCGTGGAGGTTCGACTCCTCTCGGGTGCACCAGCCTTCGCGATGAGCGAAGCCAGCGAGAAGGCTGCCGCGCCGTAGCCTTGGCGAAGGCGGGCTTGTGTTATAAAAACAACCTGTAATTTTCTCTCATCGGCTACGGCTTGGCCGGCCAGCTATAGATATGACCTATTACGTCTATATTCTAAAGAGTGATCAGGGAGAACATCGCTACGTTGGGCAAACAAGCGAGATCAAAGCCCGGCTTAAAGATCACAACGCAGGGCGGTGTCCTCACACGGCTAAGTTTCGCCCTTGGCAGGTTGAGACAGCAGTTGCTTTTCAAAGCGAAGAAAAGGCCCATGCCTTTGAGCGCTATTTAAAAAGTGGATCAGGGCGCGAGTTTGCCCGGCTCCATTTTTAACGATTTTCAGGCCGGCCCAGACAATAAAAAAGCGCCCCGCAAGGGAGCGCTTTTTTGCATTTGAGGGTGGAGCGGTCTTATTTCGCGATGCCGGCGTCCAGGTCTTGTTTCTGCATGACGATATTGGCGCTTTCTTTGAGCGTCTCGATATAGGCGAGCATCGCTTCCTGCTTTTTCTGTCCGGTGAGGTAGTCGGTAAGCTGTTCGGTTACTTCGCTCAGGGGGCGGACGCCTTCCGGCTGATGATCGGTGACTTTGATCAGGTGGTAGCCGAATTGAGTTTCAACAATGTCGCTGACCGCGCCAGTGTCCATCGAGAAGGCGGCTTCTTCAAATGCAGGAACCATCTGTCCGCGTCCGAAGGTTCCGAGCGTGCCGCCGCGCTGGCTGCTGGGGCAGTCGGAGTGGGATCCGGCCAGTTCTTCAAAGCTTGCGCCGGCGTCAATCTGGGCTTTCAGCGCCGCGAGTTCCGCTTTCTTTTCGGCTTTGGTTTCGTCGGTGTCTTCCGGGGTGAAGGCGATCAGGATGTGGCTGGCGGCCACGGTTTCGGGCACTTTGAAGGAGTCAATATTTTCCTGATAGAAGGAGGCGGCCTCGGCGAGGGTGGCTTCCGGGACGTCGTCCGTTTTTTCTTCCACCAGTTTGCCAACGAGCATTTGCGAACGCAGGTTCTCTTTCCACTCGTCAAAGGCGACTCCGTTCGCAGCCAGAGTATCTTCGAGGGACTGCCCTTCCGGGGCGCCGGCTTTGATTGTGGCAATTTCTTCGTTCAGCTCTGCATCGCTGACCGCCAGACTGGAGCTTTCCGCGGCGTTTTCGAGCAGGATGTTCGCAATGAGGGTCTCAGTCATGTTTTGGTAGACTTCCCCGTACATTTGGGAAAGCTGCTGCGGGGGCATCTGGCGGCTCAATTGCGCCATGGTCGCCTGCACAGCCTGCATGATTTCGCCGTGCGTGATATCTTCGCCTTCTACGGTAACGACCACATCGGCGGCGGCCAGGGCGAGGGGGTTGGGTTGCAGGGGCTGTTCAAAAAGATCGGGAGCCTGCGTCAGATCAATTTCTTCCGTTGCGGGATTTTCTTTTGAGCATCCCGCGGTAAGTGCAACCAGTACGGCTGCAGCAATGAAAAGGCTGGCTCTTTTTGTCGTCATCATGTCAGAATTCTCCTTCAGGTTAATCGTTTCTTTCCGGCGCTGTTTCGGCCTGAATAGAAGCGGATATTCATATTTAATAGGGGTATTGTCAATTCAATCACCCCAAATAACAGTTGGATTTATATGACACAGCACGAGGCGGAATATTCATTTAAATGTCAGCGGTGCGGCACCTGCTGCCGTTGGCCGGGGCATGTGCTGCTTATCGGTGAGGATGTCTCAAGGATGGCCGCGGCCATGGGGTTGTCCGAAACGGAATTTATCGACCGGTATACCCACCTGGCGTCCAATCGTCGACAGTTGAGCCTGACCGAATATCCGGATGGCCGCTGCATTTTTCTTGCCGAGGAGGGGTGCGCGTTCTATGACGCCCGCCCGGGGCAGTGCCGCAATTTCCCGCATACCTGGCGCGTTGCGGAAGGATGTCCCGCACTGGAGGATCTGGACAAAAATCGGGTTAAGCGTTGAACCGGCGGGGCGTTTTGCTGATAATCGACGCTCGATTTTAATTTGTTTAGTAAAAGGAGCCGAATCATTATGCCAACACTGAATATTCAGGAAATTCTGGAAATCCTGCCGCACCGTTATCCCTTTATGCTCGTCGACCGCATTCTCGAATGTGATGACGAAAAACGGATCGTCGGCATCAAAAACCTCACGTTTAATGAGCTGTTCTTTCAGGGGCACTTCCCGGGCCAGCCGGTGATGCCCGGCGTCCTCCAGATGGAAGCCATGGCGCAGGTGGCTGGCATTTTGCTCAATCGCATGTTCGGCGGCGAAGGGAAAATCTCCTATTTTGCGGCGATCGATAATGCCCGCTTTCGCCGTCCGGTGGTGCCCGGCGACCAGCTCCGCATGGAAATCGAAATCATCAAAGCCAAGCCGCGCCTCTCTAAAGTTCACGCCAAAGCGTTCGTGGACGACCAGCTTGTCTCTGAAGCCGACCTGATGTTCAGTTCCGCAGGATAATCCCTATGAGCAATATACATCCCACCGCAATTGTGGAAGAGGGGGCTGTGCTGGGTGAAGGCGTCAAGCTGGGCGCCTACTGCGTGGTCGGACCGCACGTGAAGATCGGCGATAAAACCGAATTGATGGCCCATGCGGTTGTCGACGGCTATACCACTATCGGCAGCGAATGCGTTATTCATCCGTTCGCCCGCATCGGCGGCCAGACTCAGGATCTGAAATATAACGGCGGCGCGCCCGGTGTGATCGTCGGCGACAAAACCGTCCTGCGCGAATGCGTCACCATTAATGCGGGCACTCACGACGGCGAGATGACCGAAGTCGGCTCCGGTTGTCTGCTAATGGCCTACAGCCATGTGGCCCACGCCTGCAAAATCGGCAACGGCGTCATCATCGCCAACGGCACCCAGCTGGCTGGCGATGTCATCGTTGAGGATTTCGCGATCATCGAAGGGCTGGCCGGAGCGGTTCAGTTCCGCCGCATCGGCAAAATGGCATTCATGGGGGCCTATACCAAAGCCACCAAAGATGTGCCACCCTTCATGATTGCCGATGGACTCGACATTCAGGTGCGAGGCTTTAATAAGATTGGCATGGCTCGGCGCGGCGTTTCCGAAGAATCGATCGCCGCGATCAAAGAGGCCTATCGCATTTTGTACCGTCAGAAACTTCCGCTGGCCGAAGCCCTTGAAAAAATTGAAACCGACGTGCCGCAGACCGCAGAAGTAAAATACCTGCTCGACTTTATTCGCAGCTCAAAAGTTGGTATCGTCCGCTAAACGGAGCGCAGAATATGCAAAATAGCCAACTCGCCACCCTGCTTAAGCAGACCGGTCTCTTTTCAGCCGAACAGGTTGAAAAAATTCTTGGGGATATGAGCGGAGGCGTGGACTTCACCGATGGGGTGGTGCAGCAGACCGGCGTGAAAGAGGAGCTTTTCCTCGAAAAGCTGGCCGAGGTCATGGGGTTGCCCTTTATGCGGCTCAAAAATGTTGAGATTGCTGGGGAAATCCTAAGCAAAATCCCACCCAAAGCGGTTTTTCAATACAATATCATGCCGGTGGCGCAGGAAGACGGCACACTGCGTATCGCCACGGCCAACCCGCTTCAGCCCGGTCTGATTGATGCCCTGCGTCTGGTTACTGCCGGCCGCATCAAATTCGCACTCAGCCCGTCGGACGACATCGAGCTCTCGGCCAAACAGCTTTACGGGGTCGGCGCGGAAACCCTCGACCGCATGATGCAGGACGATAACCGCATCGACCTCGACAGCGATCCGCTTCTTAAACAGGACCTCAACGACCTCGATCAGGAAGCCTCCGTCGTTAAATTCGTTAACCAGATCATCTGGGAGGCTCACCAGAACCGCGCCACGGATATCCATATTGAACCGATGGAAATCGACCTGCGCATCCGCTACCGCATTGACGGCGTCCTGCACCAGACCCCGGTGCCCGCCACCCTCAAACGGTTTCAGTCCTCCATCATCTCGCGCATCAAAGTGATGTCCAACATGGATATCGCCGAAAAACGCCTGCCGCAGGACGGCCGCATCAGCTTGCGGATTCAGGGCGAAGAAATCGACGTGCGTGTCTCAACCATGCCCACCGTTTACGGTGAAAGCGTCAGCCTTCGCCTGCTGCTGCGCGGCAGCGGCATGATCGGCATGGACCAGCTCGGCCTCGCTCCTGACGATGAAAAAACACTCAAACGGATGATTACCCGCCCGCACGGCATCCTGCTGTGTACCGGTCCGACCGGTTCCGGAAAATCCACTTCGCTCTATGCCTGGCTGCACACCATCAACTCCGTCGATAAACGCATTATGTCGGCCGAAGACCCGATTGAGTACGAAATGGCCGGCGTCAATCAGGTGCAGATGAAACCCGAGATCGGCCTTACCTTCGCCCACGCCTTGCGCACCTTCCTACGTCAGGATCCCGACGTCATCATGGTTGGTGAGATCCGCGACCGCGACACCGCCGAAATTGCCATTCGCGCCGCGCTCACCGGTCACCTCGTTTTCAGCACCCTGCACACCAACGACTCCGCCGGGACCGTCAACCGCCTGCTCGATATGGGCATCGAGCCGTTTCTGGTTGCTTCCTCGGTCGAAGGGATTATCGCCCAGCGCCTGATCCGCCGCCTCTGTCCGGTCTGCCGTGTGCCGGTCGAAATCGATGACACCAAGCGTGAATTTTTGAAAGGGGAGGGGTTCCCTCTCGAAGAGCTTGAAACGAAGTCTATTTATGAACCGGTCGGATGCGATGCCTGTCGCGGCTCCGGGTTTAAAGGGCGGACCGGCATCTACGAAATTCTGACCGTTGACGACCACATCCGCCCGCTCATCATCAACCGCGCTGCCTCCAGCGAAATTAAACGCGAAGCGCTCAAGCACGGGCTGTGCACTCTGCGCGATGACGGCTGGCGCAAAGTCCTCGACGGCATCACGACCGTTGAAGAAATTCTGCGCGTCTCCGAAGAGGACGAAGACGAAGTCTAACAACTGCGTTGCGGCTCGCTATTTTTCCAAACCTTGGAAGCCTATTGCATAGGTGCGAATAAATTTTTCCAACCCTTGGAAAAAAAGAACCGGAGTTTTCCAAGGGTTGGAAAACTCCGGTGTTCTGAGCGCCAGATGTCTTATTCTGCCGGAAGCACGATCAGCTCGGCGGCGGGAATGTCATTGGTCGAGAAGGGGTTGATTTCAACCACCGGGGCGGCGACCTCTTCGATGGCAACTTCCGGAGCCGTTTCCGTTACATCAATAATCGTTTCATCAACCGTCACCTCGTCGTCCATTGGAATTGCTTCAGCCGGAATTTCAGTGGGTTCCTCAATCATTTCTTCGGCGGGGGTTTCGGCGGGCGGAAGGGTTTCGGGTTCCGCTTTAATCACAACCGGTTCGATGGGTTCGGGCGGAGTGATGTCGAGGAAGAACCACTTGTCCATATCGAGATCGAAGTCGCGCGCCTTAAAGGCGGCGATCGCTTCGTCAGCGCGGTAATGCCACCAGAAGACATTGATCAGCGCAGGGTTGATCTCTTCGAGTGTGTAGCCGTAGCGCTTGGAGAATTGCATCCAGTAGCGGTAGGGGAAGTCAAAGTAGCGGCCGAGCAGATGAATCATCACGCGCGTGTCGGTCGAGGTCAGCCGGTTGCCGCTTTCACACCAAGTGCCGTCCGGAATCAGAATGTCCGGCGCGGGCTGACCCTCCGCTTCCACGATCACTGCATGGCGCGGGCGGTGGGTAAAGAACGTACCGTTTACATAATCTGCTGTGGCAACGGGAACCCAGCTTTTACCGTTCCATGCATGCAGCACCGGTTCGGCGGGCGTCGACTGATAGCAGACGAGCAGGACGGGGTAGCGCCGTGAAATATCCTGTGCCACCTGAATGGCCAGCGGTTCGCGCGGAACCACCAGCATCGTGATGTTTTGTCTCCACGGAATTTCCTCTTCCTGTGCATACAGGCTGATAGCGCCCAGAAGAACCAGAACGGTTAGAAGTGCTTTTTTGAACATAGTGAATCCTCGGTTGATTATGCGGTGGCGGGAGCCGGCGGAAGCCGCGCGGCCAGTTTGTCGTCAATCATCATCAGCGCGCCGCCGTTGTCGCCGGCCAGTTTGAGGCGATCCACAATCTCGATGACATTCGACTCCTCTTCAACCTGTTCAGTGATGTACCACTGTAGGAACACCTGCGAGGCGTGGTCTTTTTCCTCCACCGCCACGTCGAGCAGCTCGTTGATGGATTTGGTGACAAACTGCTCGTGCCTGAGGCTTTCTTCAAACACCTCGAGGAGGGTTCCGAACTCTTTTGGCGGTTCTTCGATCTGCATCAGGTGTGCTGAGCCACCGTGCTGCATGACATAGTCGAACATTTTGGTCATATGAATGACCTCCTCATCGTACTGCATCCGGAACCAGTGCTCCGCCCCCGGCATCCCGAGTTTATTGCAGTAGGCCGACATCGCCAGATAGAGATAGGCCGAGTAAAATTCTTTATTGATCTGCCCGTTGAGGGCTTTTTCCATTCTTTTTGTAATCATGGTTGCATCTCCCCTTGGTTGAGCCCCGAGTTTAGACAAACCGATTCGGCAGTCAAACCCTTAGACGAAGCTCAAGATGCTTTATGCCACCGATTCATGCTTTCGATCGATCCGGAAATCCGGGTGTTGTTGATCAATGTTCCGCCCAATTGGTAGCCGCATTTGGCGAAGCTGATGTTCGTGCCGGGTGAGATGGGCGTGAGGGAGGTGATGCCGCGCTCTGCCATTTCTGTACAGAGAGTTATCCGGTTGCGGATGTCGAGTCGTCTGTAATCAGAGCGGCGCGACTTCGATAGATGAAGCCGTAGAACATTTCCAGGTAGCGCCGGATTTCGAGGCGTTCGATCCGGTTGATATGTTTCCAGAACCCGTAAATACGCGAGAGCGTCAGCATGCGCTTGGCGTACAGATCCCAGGTAAAGGCTTGAGCAACCCGCTGAATGCCGCCGGCAGAAATGCGTTCCCACTCCTGCGGGTTCCGGCGGCAGGCGGCAAAGAACTCCGCCATGCGGGCCGCTGCCTCGCTGCCCCGGTCGGGGTTGATATGAAAGCCGGACTGGCCGTCTTCGATGATTTCGAGCGGACCGCCGTAGCAGGTGGCAAACACCGGCAGGCCAGATCCCATGGCTTCAATGACCGTCAGGCCGAAGGCCTCGAACAGTGCCGGCTGAACAAAGACGCCTCGGCGATCGGCAATCACGCGGTAGAGTTCGCCGTTAAACACCTTGTCGGAGCAGGCATTGACCCAGCGGACGCGGTCGTGCAGGCCGTGTTCGTTGATGAGTTCGTGCATGCGGCGGGACTGAGATTGTTCTTCGGCATCGGACGAAGTCTCGGGATCGATTTTCCCGGCAATAAGAAAGAGGTTGGCCTCTTCCTGCAGTTCGGGGGAATGGGCGTACCACTCCAGCAGGCCGGAGATGTTTTTAATGTGGTCGAGACGCGATATGGAAAAAATGAGCGGCTTATCGCGGTCGGACAGCTGTCCGCAGGCAGTATCGGCGGGCGGACCGTAGATCATCGCGTCGATTTTATCGCGCAGTGCGGTCAGGCGGTCGTCGCTGTTGGAGTAAGGAAAGTAGACGGTGGCATCGGCGCCGGGCGAGATGATGTTGAATTTGGGGTCGAAAATATCAACACCGTGCAACACGCGGAAAAGTTTCGGCATGGTGAAAGAGGAGTAGCTCTCGTACTGGCCGACGCTGTGATCAGTGCCGGCGATTTCCTGATAGGTGCTGGTGATGATGAAGTCGGCCGAGTTCATGGCGATCAGATCGGCCGTGAACTGACAGGAGAAGTGATAGTCCTTTTCGTGCTGCTGCCAGTTGAGGGCGGAATAGAGGTATTTGGTTTTCTCGAGCGCGTGGGCGATGTTGCACTGCGTGATTCCCAGGCTCTGGGCAAGCAGGGAGGCAACCAGGTTGCCGTCGGAATAATTGCCGATGACGACATCCGGCTTGCCGCCCATTTCGCCGAGCAGCTCGTGCTCGACGTCGCGTGCGAACCGTTCGAGGTAGGGCCAGATGTGAAAACGGGAGATCCAGTGCGGAACGATTTCCCCGGTTTTCGTGCGGAACGGAACGCGCAGGATATAGGCGGACTCGGTTCCGGTGATCGGTTCTTTGCGCTGATTGCAGGTGGTGTCGCCGGCTTCGGGAATCAGGCGGGTGATGACAATAATAGAAGGCTGGATGTCGAGTCCCTGCTCGTAGAGATCCGTGCGCATCTGGCGTTCAAGGGCGCGGACCTGGTCGAGAATATAAACGACCTGCCCGCCGGTGTCGGGCAGTCCGAGCACGCCGGACTGACCGAAGTAGCCGTGAGGGGAAAGGATGGCGAGCTTGGAAATCATCGGGATGCGGGCGAGAAACTCTTCGAGCTGCCGGGGGGTGGAGGCCTCCATCAGGTCCAGCAGGAGCCGCATCATTTCGCTTGTTTTTTGTGCAGTTCGCCCCCATCCGGGTTCAAAGCAGCAGTGGGGCAGGTTGCCGGAAAACTCGCCCCATTCGGTTTGGGGCGGAAGGGTGCGGAGATATTTAAGCGCGCCGCGCAGTGCCTGCTGGAGGGCGGCGACATCACGGATCTGCCGGTTGAGCAGCAGCTGGATGTTGTTGTATTCATGAAGTTTTAGAAAATTAAAGAGCTGGCGGCGTCCCTCATCGCCGATGAGGCCGTTGGAGAGGTGGCGGTTGAGGAATTCGACTCCGTCTCCGATGGAGTCGGCCTCTTTCATAACCGGCAGGCCGTGCTCAAACGGTTTCAGGTCGAGTTCGGTGATCCATGCTTCATCAGGCTGGCCGCCGACCTGGACTTCTTTGGTTGCGAGAAACTCGCGCACGGTTACGGCTTCGCAGCAGATGGGGTCGGTATGAAAAACGATCCAGTGCCAGTCGGCCACGGCGAGGCGCACGGAGAGCATGACGCACGAGTCGAACGCCAGCGCTTCCTCCGCGTGTTTCAGCATGCGTTCGATCTGAGTTCCGCGCAGGCGGACGCCCTCGTCTGTGGCGACATACTGTTCAAAGAGCTCGTCAATTTCGGTGCGCAGCAGGGCGCGGCCCTGATCCAGTATCTTCAGCAACAGCGGATAGAGTGCCGCGCGCAGTTCGTCCGTTTCCCGACGGAGGCGGTCAAGTTGCATAGTCAATTCTCTTTTGGGTTAGTGGTTCGATACGTGTTCACGCAGTTTATAGTGTTCAATGCCTTCGAGGATGCCGCCGGCGCATTCAGAATCAGCAAAATAGATTTTGCGCTGCCCGCGGAAACGCTCGAGCTCCCGGCTGTAGTTACCGACCACTATGCCGTTGAGGTCCCCGCGAAGCATTTCCGCATCATTGCCGGAGTCGCCGGAAGCGAGGATGTTTCCGAGCGGGATCTCCCATTTATAGCTGAGATAGCGGATGGCTTTTCCTTTTGAGGCGCGGTGCGGCAGGATGTCCAAAAACTGGTCGTGCGAGTAAACCAGCGTGTAGCGGATCCGGTTTTTCTGCAGCAGTTCGTGAACCGCGCTCAGGCGGTCTTTTCCCGGATCCATATCGTAGCTGATTTTAAACGGCCGCTGCGTGTCCTCTTCCTGATATTCAAGGAAATCAAGTGAGTCGAGCAGTTGCTGGATTTGTTGCCGGTTCCAATGATTGGAAAGATGCGCCCGCCATCCTTTATCCTGATACCGGTTGGCTCCGTAATAGATTTCGGCGCCGACCGATGTGATCATCACGTCCGGCTCGGGTAGGTCATGCTCAGAGAGAATCTGCAGCGCCGAATCGATCGTGCGGCCGGTGGCAATGCCGAAGCCGACCTTTTCGCGGTGGTCGCGCAGGAAGGCGGCGAGCTCGGGCAGGCGGCTGTTGTCTTTGCCGATCAGAGTGTTGTCGATGTCGGTAATCAGGAACCGGTTCAATTTCGCCATGCGCCGGCCGATGGCGGCCGGGGCTGGGCCGTCGGCGGGTTGGGCCGGTTTGTTTTCGCTGATGACCGCGCGGATTTCTTTCAGATAGTTTTTGGCATGGGTTTCCCAAGCGTAGTGCTCCCGCACGTTTAGCAGGCCGTTTTTGGAATAGGTTTCCCAGACATCCGGATCAGAGATGATTTTCTTGATGGCGCTGGCAATGGCTTCGGTGTCGGTCGGATCAACCAGTTCCCCGTTCTTGCAGTTGGCGAGAATATCGCGCGGGCCGCCGTCATTGGTGGCGACCAGCGGCAGTCCGGTCGCCGCCGCTTCGAGCAAGGTGAGACCGAACGGCTCGGTCAGAGCGGCGTTGACAAAGGCGCCCTTGCCGCCGGCCGCAATGCGGTAGAGCTCCGGAACCTCGAGCTGAAAGTTGTGCTTCTTCGGAATCGCCATTTTCCCGTAGAGATCATACTTATCCATCAGCAGGAGCATATCGGTCAGCACGCCCCGCTCGTTATCCTCCATGTCGGCAATGTCTTTACGGATTCCGGCATAGATGGCGAGGTTGGCCATCGCCTGCAGTTCGCGGTCTTTGCCGTAGGCTTCCACCAGGCCGGAGATGTTTTTGCGTTTGTCCGGCCGGCAGAGCGCGAGAATCACCGGCTTTTCTTTGTTTTTAAAAAAACGGCCCAGCTCGTTCAAAATCGAGGCGTGAGCATACCGGAGCTCCTCATCCGTCTCTTTTTCCAGCAGCACGTCGTGGTAATAGGGATAGAACTTTTCCAGATCGATTCCGGGCGGGATCACGCGGAACTCCGGGAACTGATGGCTCAGGTATTCGCCGTACTGCGTGTCGATTTCCTGCCGCGTGCTGGTGATGATCATGTCGGCCGACTGCAGAATGTCCTCTTCCACCTCAATGCGCTGATCGATCATATATTTGCGGTTGATTTTGTCTTCACTCATTCCGTCGACCAGCAGTTTCTGCTTTTTGGAACGTCCCAGAGAATGACCGGTAAAAATAAAAGGCACGCCGAACAGGCGGCCCATCTGCATCGCCACATAGCCGGCATCGGCATAATGCCCGTGCACAATATCCGGCAGGCGGCCTTCGCGCTTGGTGAATTTCACGGATTTGTCGATGTATTCATCCAGATGGCGCCACAGCATCTCCTTGCGCATATATTTGCGACCGCCGCACGGAATGCGGATGATGCGGAACCGGTCGGTCACCTCCTCGATCGGCACACTGTAATCCTTCGATACCGTCTTGTCGTCAATCAGGCGGGTGAACAGATCCACCCGGCCGACCCCCGGGTGTTTCGAAAGCTCCATAGCTTCCTCGACTACATATTTAATCTGCCCGCCGGTGTCGGCATCGCGGCCCATTTCCAGGTCTTCTGCGCGGATCAACCCGTGCAGGCTGAACATTTGAATCAACAGGTCGTTTTCTTTCATGATGGGTTCTCCAGTAGGGATTGATAGAAGGAATCGTCGTCCGGAACGGCACCGGGTACGGTGCAGACAAATTCCGCCAGCCGGGTGGCGCGCTTGAGAATCTGCCGGGGGTTCGTCCCGGTCAGAATGCCGTGGGCCAGCACGGCGGCAAACGAATCGCCGGCACCGACCGTATCGATGACGTCCTCTTTTTTAAGCGGTCCCGGCGGCTCCTCGAACTTCTGTCCGTCGCAGTATAGCGCGCAGCCGTCTGCACCGCGGGTCAGCGCCAGATGCCGGATCGAAAAGCGCTCCATCAACCAATCGGCCAGTTTGTCTTCGGTTAGAGCCGAGCCGGTCAGTTTTCCAATCATTGGAAGTTCTTCGTCGTTCAGTTTTAAAACATCCGTCTGTTCCAATGAGGGAACCACAATCTCTTTGGATACGCATCCGTCACGGAAGTTCACGTCATAGAACCGCAGGACGGATTCAGGAAGCGTTTCCAGAAAACGGTGCAGGCGCTTACGGCCACCGGCCGTCCGCTGAATCAGCGAACCGAAATAAACCAGCTCCGGGCTCATCGCCGGCAGTTCTTCAAAATCAATAAAATCATAGGCGACATTGGCCGCGATTTCGTATGCGGGCACTCCGTATTTGTTCAGCGTAACGGAAACTCCGCCGGTGGCGGCTTTGGGATGCCGCTGCACCCAGTTGGGATTGAGTCCGGACTCCAGCAGAACCTTTAGAAGAGCCACTCCGTTTTCATCGCGACCGGTGCTTGAGACAAAGCGCACGTCACAGCCGAGATGATTCAGATGCCGGGCAAAATTAAACGGCGCGCCGCCCGGACGGTTTCCCTCCGGCAGCTCATCAAATAAAATTTCGCCTAACACTAAAATCATCATTTTCGCCGGCTCTCAGTTTATTCTCTCCTGAACGGTGTATCTATTCAAGCGGACTCAAATTGAATGTGAAGATTTTTATCATAAATTAACGGGTTGCAGGAGCTTCTTAAAATCCAAGTTGGTTGCCTGATTGCATCTTTTTTGATCTCCGTTAAGGTTGGACGCATGACAAACCAAATAAACCAACTTGTGCAGGAAAAGGTTATTGTAGCAAATACGCTGGATCAATGGGTGACTGCATCAGCGGTTGCTGTAGGCGTGGCCGTGGTGCTTTGGCTGGTCCGGCTGATCGGTCGCCGTCTGGCCAAACGCGAGCTCAAACAAAGGCTTGTACAAAAAACGGCGCACGTCGTTACGATCA
The DNA here is from genome assembly GCA_014381785.1 of Kiritimatiellota bacterium. Classification (GTDB taxonomy): domain Bacteria; phylum Verrucomicrobiota; class Kiritimatiellia; order Kiritimatiellales; family Tichowtungiaceae; genus Tichowtungia. Next base: position 10,524 of record JACNKZ010000065.1, on the reverse strand, counting down.
TCACCGGGCATCTGTCCTATCTGTTTATTGTCGGCATTGCGGTGCTGGCAGGCAGTCAATGGCTGAATTTGCCGGAGGCCGCCGCGCGGTGGAGGCGCCCCGGCCTCACCATGTTGCTGATTATTCAAATCGGGGTTTGGCTCAATGCGTTTCTTACGGTCGCGGTGAAGCGGTATGAGAAAAAAAACTTCGAGCAGCACGCTGGAAAGGTAACGACCGCCCGGGCGCTCGTCTTCATCGGTCGAATCTTTATTTTCACCCTGATGTTACTGGCGGTGCTCGACAACATTCCCGGCGTCGAAGTCACGACCCTGATCACCGGATTGGGGATCGGCGGAATCGCTGTTGCGTTGGCGCTGCAGAATATTTTAGGCGACCTGTTCGCCTCGCTCTCCATCTCTCTCGACCGGCCGTTTGCCATCGGGGATTTCATCATCGTCGATGATTTCTTGGGCGCGGTTGAGCACATCGGGCTGAAAACCACGCGCATTCGCAGCCTGGGCGGCGAACAGTTGGTCTTTTCCAATACCGACCTGCTCAAAAGCCGCATCCGCAATTACAAACGGATGCAGCAGCGTCGCGTTCCGTTTACTGTCGGTGTCACCTACCAGACCCCGCCTTCCAAACTCCGCAAAGTCCCGGACATCTTCAAAAAACAGCTGGAGCAGTTCGACGATGTCCACTTCGACCGCGCCCACTTCAAAGCCTACGGCACCTACTCGCTCGACTTCGAATTTGTCTACTACGTCCACACCTCGGACTACAACCGCTACATGGATGTCCAGCAGGCCATCAACCTCGGCCTTTATGAAGAGTTCCAAAAAGAAGGCATCGAATTCGCCTATCCGACCCGCACTCTATTTGTTGAGAACGAAAAGCAAAAACCGGAAGCTGATCAAACGCTAGAATAATGCAATTCCATACGCTTCATTTTGTCGACTACACCATCATCGGCCTGTACCTGCTCTTTGTGATCGGCCTCGGTCTGTGGATCGGCCGCAAACACAAGGGCGCCGAAGACTACTTCCTTGCCGGACGTTCCATGACGTGGGTTTTTATCGGCGTCTCCCTCTTTGCGTCCAACATCTCCAGCACCACCCTTATCGGGCTGGCCGGCGACGCCTATTCCACCGGCATCTCGGTTTTCAACTACGAATGGGTGGCATCCATCGTCCTCGTCTTTTTCGCAATTTTTCTGCTCCCGTTTTTGTTGCGTGCGCAGGTCTACACGCTTCCGGAATATCTCGGCCTGCGTTTTGGCGCATTCTCCCGTAAATATTTTTCGGCGCTCAGCCTGTTCCTGAATATCTTCGTCGATACCGCCGGCAGCCTCTATGCAGGCGCCATTGTCCTGCGCCTGATCTTTCCGGACATCGACATGGGCCTCATCATCGCCGCATTGGCACTGTTCGCCGGCATCTACACGCTCGCTGGCGGACTGGCCGCCGTCATTTATACTGATTTCATCCAAACAATCTTTCTGCTGATCGGTGCTGTGGTGATTTCTGTTGTCGCCTTCACACAGGTTGGAGGCTGGGAAGGCATGACCGCCGGACTCTCTGAACATCACCTCAGTCTGATCCGCCCGCTCCATGACGCCGCCGTTCCATGGCCCGGACTGCTGTTCGGCGTGCCGATTCTCGGCTTCTACTTCTGGTGTACTAACCAGTTCATGGCCCAGCGGGTGCTTAGCGCTAAAAACCTCAACCACGGCCGCGGCGGTCTGCTGCTGGCTGGCGCGCTCAAACTGCCGGTCCTGTTTATCATGGTACTGCCCGGCACCATGGCCATTCATCTCTATCCCGAACTGCCAGCCGCCGACCTCGTTTATCCGACTCTTATGTTTGACCTGCTTCCAACCGGACTGCTCGGCCTCTGCCTTGCCGGGTTCATCGCCGCGCTTATGTCGCAGATCGACTCCACATTGAACGCTGCCTCCACTCTCGTCACCATGGACTTTGTCCGCCCCGCCCGCCCGGCGCTCACTCAACGGCAACTCATGCGAATCGGCCGTATCGTCACCGCGTTGTTTATGCTGCTCGCCGCCTGGTGGGCACCGCAGATTGAACGGTTTGTTTCGCTTTTCAGATATCTCCAGCAGGTGCTGGCCTACACCGTGCCGCCGATTGTTGTTCTGTACCTCGCCGGAATGTTTTCGCGCCGGGCCAATCGCCACGGCGCGGCGGTCTGTCTGATTACCGGAACCGCTACCGGTCTCATCCTGTTTCTCTGTAACGCCGTACTAAACGTCAGCTCTATCCACTTCTTGTACGTCGCACCGATTCTTTGTGTGGTGTCTGCCTTCGCGCTGGTGATCGGAAGCCGGACCGGCGCCCCGCCGACTGCAGAGCAGGTGAGTGTCTGCTGGACGCCGAACTTCTTCCGGCACGAAACCATCGAGCTGAAAACGGTGCCATGGTTCCGAAACTACCGCGTCTGGGCCGTTGTGCTTCTGGCGTTGACCGCCTGGCTCGTCATCGCCTTCCGCTGATGACTACAAATAATTGACTGACAAAGCCCCTGAGATATGGCGCAATAAGCGGCTCATAAATTCTTGTCCGCCGAGTCCGGCCGAGTAATTGAGCCGGCATACAACACAGAACACGAACCTTTTAATTTTATAAGGCACTATGGCGATACAGAACAATACCCGGCAGACCAAAACGGAGAGACGTTCTCTGGATATCCTGATTCCCCGCATGGAAAAGAGCTACGCGGCGGAGCTGGCCGCCGCGCCGGAGGCGTGGGGCCGCTTCAAGGACCGGGTAGAGCATGAATGGGAGCGGTTGTTTGGTTATTTGCACGAACTCTATGGTGAACGCTACGATTTTTTTTATACGCTCGAGCAGGTGCTGGACATGCTTGTCCGAAACTGGCTGGACCGGCCGCAGGCGATGCGCGCACTGGACGAACGGCGTGCCGCCGATCCGCACTGGTTCGCCTCCGAGCGCATGGTGGGCATCGTGCTGTATGTGGATCTGTTCAGCGACAACCTGAAGGGATTGCGCGATAAAATTCCTTATTTTGAAAAGCTGGGGGTCACTTATCTGCACCTCATGCCGCTCTTCGCGGTGCCTCACGGCGAGAACGACGGCGGCTACGCCGTCAGCGACTACCGGTCCATCCATCCGGACATCGGCACAATGGACGAGCTGGCGCAACTGACCGACGAGCTGCGCGAACGCGGCATCAGCCTCGTGCTCGACTTTGTTTTCAACCATACCTCGGATGACCATTACTGGGCGAGGCAGGCGCAGGCCGGCGATCCCGAATACATGGACTACTACCACCTGTTTGCGGACCGCGCCGAGGTGGACCGCTACCAGAAAAACCTGCGCGACATCTTCCCGGAGGCCCGCAAGGGCAGCTTCATCTGGAACGAGAAGATGCAGCGCTGGGTCTGGACAACCTTCAACAGCTACCAGTGGGATTTAAATTACGGCAATCCGTCGGTGCTGTGCGCCATGGCCGAAGAGATGCTCTTCCTCGCCAACCAGGGCGTCGAGGTGCTGCGGCTGGACGCCGTCGCCTTCATCTGGAAACGACTGGGAACCAACTGCGAAAACCAGTCCGAAGCGCACACCATCATCCGCGCCTTTAACGCCATGGCGCGGATCGCCGCTCCGGCAATGATCTTTAAGTCGGAGGCGATCGTCCATCCCGACGAAGTGATCCGCTACGTCGATCCGGACGAATGCCAACTCTCGTACAACCCGCTGCTGATGGCACTGCTTTGGGAGGCGCTGGCCACGCGCGAAGTGAAGCTGTTGGTCCACTCCATGAAGCACCGCACGCGCATCCACCCGGATTGCGCATGGGTTAACTACCTGCGCTGCCACGACGATATCGGATGGACCTTCGACGACGACGATGCCCGCCAGCTGGGGATTGATCCCTACGGGCACCGCCAATTCCTCAACCAGTTCTACACCGGTCAGCATCCGGGTTCCTTTGCGCGCGGCGTGCCCTTTCAGCACAACCTCGAAACCGGCGACCTGCGCGTTTCCGGAACTCTTTCCTCGCTGGCCGGCCTCGAAGAGGCGCTGGAGAAAGAGGACAACGAACTGATCGAGCATGCGGTGCGCCGCATCAACATGCTGCGCAGCATTCAGGTGAGCATCGGCGGCATTCCGCTACTCTACGCCGGCGACGAGCACGGCATGCTCAACGACTACACCTTCCTGTCCGATCCGGCCAAGAGCAAAGACAGCCGCTGGGTGCACCGCTCCCGCAAAAAGTGGCATGCCCACGACGACCTGACCGACACCAGCACCCTCGAATGGAAATTCTTTTACGAAATGGCCAAGCTGTTCCGCCTGCGCAAGCAAACCCCGGCCTTCCGGAACGGCGGCATGGAAGTGGTTGATTCCGGCAACCCGCACCTGTTCGCCTACTTGCGGACCAACGGAGGGCAGCGGTTGCTGGTGGTCAACAACTTTTCCGAACACGAACAGATCATGCCTGGGAACCGTCTGGCCGCGGTCGGCCTGACCGCAGATGCGTGCAGAATCTACTTCGACGAAACCCTGCCGGTCGGGGATGATTTGGTGCTGGACGCCTACCGCTTCGCATGGATCGAGCTTTCCCCGCCCTCCGGCATCTAATCGCACAGAAAAGGCGAATGAAAACGGTCTTGTCCGCCGCAGCTTTATGCGAAGGCGGAAGGCCGGGCGCCTTCACCCGGCGGGAGCGGTCTCTCGAAAAATGCGTGACGGTGGATGTCAGGGACTTACTGTTTTGGCCGGGTCGATGTCGTTGATGAACCGCAGGTAGTCCGAGTCGGTTCCGAGGATCAGCACGGTGCGCGCGGTGAGGGTTTTCGGATAACTCTCGAGGGTGCGCAGGAAGCTGAAGAAGTCGGCGTCGGTGGAAAAGGCTTCGTTGTAGATGCGCATGGCTTCGGCATCGGCTTCACCGCGGACGATCTCGGCTTTGCGCTGCGCTTCGGAGCGGATCTGTGCGAGCTCGCGCGAGGTGTCGCCTTCAATACGCGAGGCTTCGCCTTCGCCCTGCGAGCGGAACTGTTCGGCAATGCGCTGGCGCTCGGAGGTCATGCGCTGGAAGACCTGCAGGCGGACGGAGGTGATATAGTTGAGCCGTTTGATGCGCACGTCGACCAGTTCAATGCCGTATTTTTCGGGCATGCCTTTGCTGGCTTCGCGCAGAATGTTGCGCGTGAGCGTTTCGCGGCCGAGGCGGATGGTTTCCGTCAGGTCATCGGGGGCGGCTTTTTCCAACGGCACCACGTCGAGTCGTTCCAGATCTTTTTCGCTGACTTTCCAGTCCTTGGAACGGACGATTTCGGTGAGCTCCGTGCTGGAGATGTTATCGCGCACCACGGAGTCGATGATGTCGTCGAGCCGCGACTGCGCGCCGGCTTCGTCGCGCACGCTTTTTAGAAACTGCAGGGCGTCGACGATGCGCCAGCGGGCGGTGGCGTCGACGGAGATAAATTCACGGCCGCGGGTCGGCACCTGGTTCGGGTCGCCGTCCCAGACGATGAGCCGCTTGTCGAAGCGGCGCAGTTCCTGAATAAACGGGATTTTAAAGTGCAGGCCGGGTTCGGTGATCGGATCGCCGACCGGTTTGCCGAACTGCAGGACGACGACCTGCTCAGCCTGGTCGACGCTGAAGGCGGCCGCGCTTGTGATGGCGATGATTGCGATGGCGGCGATCAGCAGCAGTGCGCCGATACCTTGTTTAACGAGTGTGTTCATTAGCGGGCCTCCCCGGGGGCTGTCAGGTTGAGCAGGGGAAGGATCCCTTTGACGGATTCGTCGACCACATAGAGTTGTTTCACCGTCGGGAGCACTTCATTCATCATTTCAATGTAGAGACGCTGGCGGGTGATGTCCGGGGCTTGACGGTAGGCGGTGACCATCTCGTTGAAGCGCGCGGCTTCTCCTTTGGCCTGGTTGACCCGTTCAGCGCGGTAGGCCTCGGCTTCAGCAATCGTCTGGTCGGCTTCGCCGCGTGCCCGGGGAATGACCTGGTTGCGTTTTTTCTCCGCTTCGTTGATCAGCCGCTCAAGCTGCTGCCGTGCTTCGTTGACTTCATTGAAGGCCGGTTTAACCGATTCGGGCGGGGTGACATCCTGCAGTTCGATGCGTTCAATGCTGACGCCCATTTTGTAGGTGTCGAGAATCTGCTGCAGTTCGCTTTTGACCTCCGCGGCGATGGTGACACGCCCGACGGTCAGCACGTCGCTGCCGAGCCGGTTGCCGACGATCCGGCGCATGACGGCTTCGGAGATGTCGCGGATGCTGTCGACCGGTTCGCGAACCTGATGCATAAAGTTGACCGGATCAATGATGCGGTATTGCACCACCCATTCGACGTCGATGACGTTGAGGTCGCCGGTGAGCATCAGCGATTCGGTCTCTGTGCTCCGGTTTTTGCTGTATTGCGTCTGACGGCCCGGCTGCACGGTGCGGAAGCCGAACTCTTCTTTGAGAACACGCTCGGTCGGGATGAAGGTGGCGCGGTCGATGCCGAAGGGCAGTTTAAAGTGCAGCCCCGGCGGCTTGATCGACACAACGCGCCCGAAGCGTTTGATGACCGCCTGTCCGTCCGTCTGGACGCTGTAGACCGATGTGGCGGCGGCGGCAATGACAATCACCAGAACGATTACGACTCCGGCGGAGCCAAAGTTCATTTTCCGCATGCCGGATTGTTTCAGTTTCGATAGATATTCTTCCAGTTGTTCACTCATAGTTTCGGCACCCTACGCAAGTGACCGGTTGAATGCAACGGGGCATCGGAATCATTTGCCGAATGGAAAGGATTCAGTTCGCTCCGATCCGAAGGATCGGATTTCATGAACGTCTCGCGAGGATTTAACCAGAATCGTTATTTTTCTTTTCCGCTTCTTCAATGAGGCCGGTTCTCTGTGTCCCGGCGGGCTCTGTGGTAAGAATTGTTGCCGTTCCCGCCCTGCAACCCTGCGGCACTCTAGCTTTCCATAAAACCTGAAAGGAAGGTTCGGACACACTCGCCCAGGACGTCGGTATTGTATCCCCCTTCCTGACAGATCAGAGTGGGAACGCCCAGCTGAGAGATGCGCCTGCCGATTTGAGCGTAATCTTCGGTGAGCAGTTGAAAGCCGCCGATCGGATCGGATTGATGCGTATCAAAGCCGGCCGCGACAATCAGGTAGGCGGGCGCAAACTCGCTGAATTTGTCGAGGATGCGTTCCAACGCCTGCATGTATTCGGCGAGCTTTGTATCTTTGGGCAGGGGTTCGTTCAGGTTGGTGCCCTCTGCCTGGCCCTTGCCGGTTTCGTCGGCGTACCCCCAGAAGTAGGGATACTCAAATTCCGGATCGCAGTGAATGGAGGCCGTGAAGACGGATTTGTGCTCTTCGAAAAACTCCTGGGTTCCGTTTCCATGATGATAGTCGATATCGAGGATCGCGACTTTTCCCGACGGGAGCAGGAACTCCGCGGCGGTGGCCGCGTTATTGAAGTAGCAGTAGCCCCCGAATACGCGCGGGCCCGCATGGTGTCCGGACGGTCTGCACAGGGAGTAAACCGTTTTTTCCGCTCCGTCGCGGATCAGTTCCGCGCCGCTCAATGCCGTTTCCGCCGAGGCGCGGGCCACCTCATACGTCTTTTTCATGATGGGCGTCACGGCATCCGTACACCAGACGCCGCCCCAGAGCGGGGCGTCGGACTTGCGCGTTAGATGGGCGCCTTCGCCGGGAAACAGGTCCGGATAGAACTCCTCATCATCTTTTGTCAGGCTGGCGGCGGTGTTGAGGATGTAGTCGTGATAGGGGTGCAGCCGCGTGATCATGCGATCGGGAAATTGCTTTGCCGTTATGAATTCGAACCGGTCATCCGCGTGAAGGGCATTCTTGATGGACTCCACCCGCCGGGGCGTGTCCTTTACCTCATACGATTCCGGGCCCAGTTGGTATTTCCAGTACGGGTTGTGGAGACTGTCGTTGTATTTCTCAATGACTTTCATGAATTTCTCTCCCTTTTTTCAGGATTTCGACAACCCGCTGGTGGGGAACCGCCGGGCACCATCGCTGCTGGCGTCCGTTCATGCCGTTTGAGCAGAAGATGGCGTTCAGGACGGCTTCCTCCGTGGCTTCGATGGCCGCCTCATAGACGGTGTTGATGTGGTATTCAGAAATGCACTTCAGGTTGATGAAGTGGGCACTCTTGCGCGTCGGCCTGGGTGTGCGATTGCCGGTGCTGAAGGCGATGATGATTTCTCCGCTGGTGGATGCGGCGTGCGACCCGGTTCGTCCCAAACCCAGCGCCGCTCTTTTCGACACATGGTTGAGTTGACTGCTGATGAGCGGAACGTCCGTGGCGACAACGACGATAATCGATCCTTCCGACACCTCCCTCCGCCCGGCCTGATCAAACTCCTTGTCCAGTTCACGCCCGACCACCGCGCCGTCGACCGTCAGATTGCGCATTTTTCCGAAGTTTGACAGAACCAGCACCCCGATCGTAACCCCCCCCCTTCCGGCAGGTCGATGATGCGCGAAGAGGTTCCGATGCCGCCCGCAAAATCAAAGGAGGTCATGCCGCAGCCTGCGCCGATGGAGCCCTGTGCCACGGGGCCGATGGCGGCGTTTTCGATGGCCTGGATGGCATCTTTGGCCGAGCATATCCCGATTCGCGAGTCGTTCAAAAACGAGTCGTCTGCCTCTCCCACCACGGGAAGCACGACGTCCGTCTCCGTTCCCAGCAGCGGGTATTTCTTGATCATATGGTTCACCACACCGGAGTGAACGCGGCCCACGGAGTGCGAGTTCGTCAGCAGGATCGGTGTTTCCAGCCATCCCATCTCCATCACTTGAGTGAGCCCCGCCATTTCGCCCACCCCGTTGAGCACGAAGCCGCCCGCGGCCAGGCGCTTGGCGTAGGTCTGACCGGCAGGGAGGATCGCCGTCACGCCAGCCCGCACACAGCTCGCCTCGGAAAGACCCGGAACCAGTTCATTGTCCAGAATCTTGGTGAAATGCCCCACGCGGACGCCTTTGACGTCGGTGATGGAATTATTAATGCCGGGGCTCATTCGGCCGATATGGATTCCCAGTTCCCGCGCCGTGGGGCGGGATGTTTCCGTCGATGGCTCCGCACTTCTCGGTTTTTTTGCTGAACGGATGGCGAGTCCGTAGCGCCGGGCGGCGGAGCGAATGATGAGCCGCATGACCTCCTTAAAATCAAGGCCGCGCGATGCCGCCGCGGTCATCATCGACGCCTGAGGGTGGAGACTCGGCAACGGGTTCAGTTCGATGAAAAAGGGTTGCCCCTTGGAGTTGAGGCGGATGTCCACGCGTCCCATGTCGGGGCAGGTCATCACGTCGAACACCTGACGGGCCATTTCCAGCACTGCCCTTTCTTCGTGGGCGTCGAGCTTTGCAGGACAGAGAACGTTCACGCATTTCGCCGCCTCGCCGCCTTGCTTCATGTCGTAATCGTAAATGTTGTATTTGTTCGCGCTGCCCGCCAGGTCAAACGTGTGTTCGACAACGGCGAGAAACTTGCCGGGAAATTTTTCGATGAAGGGGACGCTGAGTTCCCGCCCTTCAATGAACTCTTCAACAACCAGGCCGGCGGGATACAGGTCCAGCAGACGATTGATCTTTTCCAGCGCCTGCTCCCGCGTCTCGACAACCGAATCTTGCGAAATGCCTTTGCTGGATCCTTCCGAGTTGGGCTTGATCATCAGCGGGTACTGAATGTCATCTGGAAGATCGCATTGCTCTTTGGTGACCAGCACACCGAGCGGAACGCGGATTCCGCGCGCGGCCAGTACCGTCTTGGCCAGATGTTTGTCCAGATTCAGATGCAGTAGCGAGGCATTGCCGCCGGTGAAGGGCATGCCCATCTGCTCATACAACCCCGGATAGAACGCCTCGCGCGAACTTCCGATCGTTCCCTCCGCCACATTGAAGACCAGATCCGGTTCGCTTTCGAGGAGCCGGTCGACGACATCGTTGGGCCTGCCGGAAACCTCAACGGGGGTGACGGTATGCTGCAGGCTGCGAATGGCTTTGCAGATCCGCTCAACATCTTCATTCGACAGCAGTTCGGCCGTGGCTTCCGAGGCGTCGGTTCTCAAGTTGTATGCAACGGTAATTCTCATAGAGACGCCTTTCCTCTGTTTGAAGTGCGGTGAGGTTCAAACTTTGGCCGTTCTGTTACCATGCACTCCTCAATTTCACACTCCGGCACACCTCGGACGCTACGCCGTCATCTTAGCGGAATCCGAAAAGAGGGGGAAGGCGGGGTTTGAAGAAAGAAACTCCGCCGTCGACATCAATGACTTGAACCGCTTCGCTGTTGCCTTCAGAAAGGATCCGTCGCATTCGCTCGGGGCTAAACATTCCAACCATTGGAAAAGCAGGCCGGAAGCCTGCCTTGAAACGGGGCGCTTTTTTCCAGAATCCGGAAAAAACATTCCAACCACTTGTAGTGAGCTTGCCGAACTATTGGAAATCAGCTGGCGGTTTTATGCCAGAGGTTCATGCTTTCGATGGAGCCGGAGATCTGGGTGTTG
>JACNKZ010000058.1 GCA_014381785.1 Kiritimatiellota bacterium | reverse complement strand
ATCCGTCCCGACCCGCACCGCGCAGACCTTGCTGACCGACGACGCCCCTGATTTCACCGAGCTGGTCGAAGACTGCGAACCGCTGGTTTCCAAGAATTGGAACCGGCAATGCCGGTCTTCAGATAAATTTTCCAATCCTTGGAAAATTTTGCTTCAAAACTTCCAAACCTTGGAAAAATCGATCGTTATACTTTCCGGCACACTCCCCGCCCATGCGCCGCAGGAAATTTATGCCGAGCTGATTCACGCCGCGAGCGTTCCCGTACTTCTGGACACCTCCGGCGCACCCCTGCTCGCCGCGTTGGAAGCCCGTCCGGCACTGGTAAAAATCAATGCCAGCGAACTCCTTCTAACAACGAAACAGAATACGATCGAAGAAGCCGCCCGGGAACTGATTGCGCAGGGAGCGGGCGCGGTGGGAATCACAGACGGCAGCTCACCCGCCCGACTTTTCACTCCGGAAGGAACCCACTCGTTCAGCATTCCGGACGTAGCGGTTAAAAGCACGCTCGGCTGCGGCGACGCCGTGAACGCCGGAATCGCCTTTGCTCTGCAAAAAGGAAGTGCCCTGCCCGAGGCCTTTATCTTCGGCCTTGCCTGCGGCGCCGCCAACGCGCAAACCGCCCTGCCCGGAGTAATTGACCCCGAACAAATCGCCACCCTCGTCCCGCAAATCAAAGTGAGCTAATAAAATTTACAAAATCATTTACCGACAAAATTATTTTCCAGAAGTTCCGTTTCAATGATTCTGCTGTACATGATTTTGTATAATACTTCCCCTCAATGAAACCTTTCACACAGTACAAACAATGGATGATTGGACGCTACGGCGAACCGCTGTTCCGCGTTCCCGTTCAGCTCGCCGGTTCCTGTCCACACGGTCGCTGCGCATTCTGTTCCGAGAACGGCTCCAAAGCGCAGCAGACGCAACAGCAGGAAAGCCCGTTTGAGCAGATTGAAGCGGCAATCAAATTTTCCAAGCGTCGCTACAAAGCCACCAAGCTGATGCTCTACATTCAGGCCTTCACCACCGACCTGACCGATCCGAAGCAGCAGCAACTCATTCTCAACTGTCTGGATGAATATAACTTCGAAGCCGTCAGCATCGGCACCCGCCCCGACTGCCTGCCGCCTCAGGCAATTGATTTTCTCGAATCCTTGAAAAACCGAAATCCCATACCTGTAGAGGTATGGGTTGAGCTCGGTGTGCAAACCGCCAACGACGAAACACTCAAAACCATCAACCGCGGGCACGACTGGGAATGCAGTAAACAGGCGATTCTGGCGCTAGCTGAACGCGGCATCCATGTCGCCCCGCACGTTATCCTCGGGCTCCCTAATGAAGTTTCCAATGATTGGAAAAAAACAGCAGAGGAGCTGGCGAAACTTCCAATATCCGGAATCAAAATCCACAACCTGCACATTATGAAGGGAACCGAGTTTGCCAAAACCCTGCCTCCGACAATGAACCACTGGGAATACGCCGAGGCCCTGATGGATTTTCTGCGGCGCATTCCCGCTGACATCCCCGTGATGCGGATTTCAACCGATACGCCGGACGACCAGCTGATCGCCCCGCACTGGCACCTCGAAAAAGGTCAGTTTCTCGACTATGTCATTCAGCAAATGACCTGTCGTCAAATCTCCCAGGGAGATTTGACGAGTGGAGCATTGGAGTACAGGAAGTCTGGAAAATCCAAAACTCCACCACTCCCTCACTCCATGACTCCGGTCATCACTGCCGACGGCAGTGTGACCTTCTTTTCCAATGATTGGAAAGAGCACTACCATACGAAAAGCGGCGCGCGACTGGAGGCAGAGAAGAAGTTTATCGAGCCGTCCGGGCTGACCGAAAAACTGAAGACTTCGAGTGTACAACTCCTCGATGTCTGCTTCGGGCTCGGCAACAACTCGCTGGCGGCGCTTGGCGCGTCAGCGGATGCAAAACACAACCTCGACATCACCGCGCTCGAAATAGACAAACGGGTCGTCCGCGCCGCCTCTAAAAGTTTCCAAACCTTGGAAACCGATCCGGTGAATTGGAAAATGGTTCTAAACGAACTCCTCCAACATTCCACTTTCCACATCCCACATTCCACAATCTCCCTCGCCTTCGGCGATGCTCGCTGGCTGATTCAAAACCTGCCGGACGATGCGTTCGACATTGTTTTTCACGACCCCTTTTCGAGCCAGCACTGTCCGGAGCTGTGGACGGTGGAGTTTTTTCAGCAACTTCACCGTGTGATGAAACCAGACGGAGTGCTATTGACCTACTCCTCGTCCCTGCCCGTGCGAAGCGCCATGCGCGAAGCGGGATTCTTTATTGCTGAAACGGAGCCGGGTTGCCGAATGGGCAACGGGACGATTGCTTCGCCGTCCGAACCGCCGCCGGTTTTTCCAGCCATTGAGCAGGATGCGCAGGTAGATCAGCACCGCTTGATCCCCTACCGGGATGAATTTCTGTGCGCGACCTCCAAAGCCATCCTGCGTCAGCGGCAGGAAGCCATTGAAAAATAAAAAACCCCGTCTTCCAAACACTGGGAAAACGGGGTCTAAAAAGTTACACTATTTTGAACTTTTACTCGGCAGTTTTTTCTTCCTGCTTTTTAGGCAGATTGATTTTTAGGTGCAGATCTCGCAGCTGGTTGAATTCCACTTCACCCGGCGCGTTCATCAGCAGGTCTTCGGCCTTCTGATTCATCGGGAAGGCAATGACTTCACGAATGTTCGGCTCGTCGGCGAGCAGCATCACCATGCGGTCAATACCCGGAGCAATTCCGGCGTGCGGCGGCGGGCCGTACTGGAACGCGCGGTGCAACGCCGGGAATTTGGACTCCACAACCGACTGGTCGTAGCCGGCGATTGCAAACGCCTTGACCATCAGCTCGGGGTTATGATTGCGAACCGCGCCGGAGGAGAGTTCCGTGCCGTTGCAGACGATGTCGTACTGGTAGGCCAGAATGTCGAGCGGATCTTTGTTGAGCAGGTCGTCCATCCCGCCCTGCGGCATGGAAAACGGATTGTGCGAGAATTCCACTTTTCCATCGTCATCGAGCTCGTACATCGGAAAGTCGACGATCCAGCAGAAGCGGAAGACCTCTTTTTCCAACAGATCCAGTTGAACCGCCAGTTCGGTGCGGACATGGCCACCGATCGTCCAGGCGCCTTTAAGTTTGTCAGCAATAAAGAACATGGTTCCGCCGTCTTCGACCTTGCCGAGTTCTTTGAGCGCGGCAATTTCTTCATCGGAGAGGAACTTGGCGATCGGGCTTTTCACTTCGCCGTCGAGCCAGCTGATGTAGCCGAGGCCTTTGGCGCCGACAGACTGAGCAAAGGCGATCATGCCATCGAAGAATTTACGGGATTTATCCGCGCAGCCGGGAACCGAGATCGTCTTCACAACGCCGCCGTTTTTAACGACACCGGCAAAGGCAGAGAAACCGCAGTCGCGGAAGATGTCGGTTGCATCCTGCATGACGAGCGGGTTGCGCAGATCCGGTTTATCGGAGCCGTATTTGTCCATCGCTTCGAGATACGGGATGCGGACGAATGGTGTCGCATCGACCTTCTTGTCACTGAACTCGGCAAAGATAGCCGACAAAACGCGTTCGTTAACTTCGAAGACGTCATCCTGGGTGGCGAAAGCCATTTCCATATCGAGCTGATAGAACTCGCCGGGCGAACGGTCGGCACGGGCGTCTTCGTCGCGGAAGCAGGGAGCAATCTGGAAGTAGCGGTCGAAGCCGGAAGTCATGAGCAGCTGTTTAAACTGCTGCGGAGCCTGCGGCAGCGCGTAGAATTTGCCGGGGTGCACGCGGCTCGGAACGAGATAATCGCGTGCGCCTTCAGGCGAGGAACTGGTGAGGATCGGAGTCTGCATTTCCATGAACCCCTCGGCGGTCATCAGTTCACGGATGCGGGCGATCACCTGCGAGCGCAAAATCAGGTTTTTATGGAGGCTGGCACGGCGCAGGTCGAGGAAGCGGTACTTCAGGCGCAGGGCCTCATTACACTCCTCCTCTTTATTGACCTGAAACGGAATCACCTTGGATTCGCCAAGCACTTCCATGGTTTCGGCAACCAGCTCGATTTCGCCGGTGGGAAGCCGGGGATTAATTGCCGCGTCGTCGCGGGCGACGATTTCGCCGGTGAAGCAGATGACGGTTTCAACACGCCAGTGCTCGATGTCTTTGTAAAACGCTTTATCCGGATTGATGACGATCTGGGTAATGCCGTAGTGATCGCGCAAGTCGATAAAAAGGACGCCGCCATGGTCGCGGATGGTGTTGACCCATCCGGACAGACGAACGGTCTGCCCGACATTTTCTTTACGGAGTTCACCGCAGGTATTGGTTCTGTATTGATGCATGATAAAATTTCCTGGTTCAGGGTTCTCTGTTATCTGGTTTTATATTCTACGCCTTCTTTAGCGGCAATCATTGGAGTTTTGTGCTGAATGCCCAACAGAGCATCCACGGACAAATCCTCATCGCAGTCCGGCCAGTGAATTCCGTACCCGGAGGGCGAAATTTCGAAATGATTCCGAGCGGTTTCAGAGGCGGCGGACAATCGTGTAGACACGTCGCTGATTTTTCTCGATAGGGTTTGTCCGTCCACTGTTAGAATGATCAGTCCGGATTCAAATTTTATAGATTCAATTGTATGCAATTTATTCATTTATCTTCTCCGTGAAACTCCACCCACTTTTCAAGAAGGTAATCGAAATGCTTAAAAACAATTTCCCGGATTGCCCGTCGATCTGCGGGAGACAGGTTGTATTCATATGCCGGCTGAATGTCAAACGTTGCTGAATTCAACCAGTATTTGGCATCACAACCTGCTTTCGTGCAATGAATGTGCGCCGGCTCATTCTTTTCGTTGCTATAGAAAAACAGTCGCCAGCCGTTGATGTATAAAATGGTCGGCATCAACCACCGCCTTTTCCCATTAAATCCATCAGCTCGGGCAGTTCCAGTTCCTGCTGGGTGCCCTCTCCCATATTTTTGACGACAAAGGTTCCGTTTTCGAGTTCGCTGTCACCGCGAATAATGACTGTTGCCGCTCCAATCTTATTCGCGCGCTTCATCTGCGCTTTGATTTTGCGGTTCGTTAGTTCCATCTCGCAGGCCACTCCGCGCTGACGCAGTGTCTGCATGAGAAGCAGGTTTTCCTTCAGCGCGGCTTCGCCAAGCGATGCAATGAATACCGCCGGTTTCGGAGGAAACTGATCGGCGGTGACGCCGCTGGCCTCGAGCGCGGCAATCATTCGTTCCACGCCCATGGCGAATCCGACCCCGTCGATGGTCTTGTTATCGATCTGGATGCGGTAGCGCCCGCCGCCGGACAGCGCATTCTGCGCGCCGAGGCCGCCATGGACCACTTCCCATACGGTGTGAACGTAATAGTCGAGGCCGCGCACGAGGCTGGTGTCGATTTCCACATCAATTTCCAGACCGCGCAGGGTTTCCACAACCGTATCCAGATAAGCGCGCGACTCAGCGCTCAGCAATTCGGTCACGCTCGGCGCATCGGCAATCACCGCCTGCACAGCGGGATCTTTGGAGTCGAGCAGACGCAGGACGTTGGTTTCAAAACGCTGCTGCGCGTCTTCGGGCAATTCGGCAAGACGCGGACGGATTGCTTCGCGCAGCCCTTCAAGAACGGCTTCGCGCTCTTCGGGCAAACCGATGGTGTTGAGGCGGATCTTGGCGCCTTCGAGTCCCCATGCAGAAAGCAGATTGATCTGCAGCGCGATGACTTCGGCATCGGCCAGCGGGTTCGGTGCGCCGGCGGCCTCGAGACCGATCTGATGAAACTGGCGCTTGCGGCCCGCCTGCGGACGCTCACAGCGAAACATAGGGCCGATGTAATAGATGCGGGCATTGGCGGTTTCTTCGCCACCGGAAGCGATATAACGAACGGAGCCGGCAGTTCCTTCAGGACGCAGGGAGAGATCGCGGCCGCCGCGATCCTGCAGACGGTACATCTCTTTGGTGACCACATCCGTGGTGTCGCCCAGCGAATGGGTGAAGAGCGAGGTTTTTTCGAGAACGGGGGTGCGCACCTCTTCAAAACGATAGCGCGCGAAAACTTCGCGCGCCCGGGCTTCAAGCATCTGCCAAATGTAAACATCCGGCGGAGCAATATCGGACATGCCCTGAATGGGTTGGAAAGAATTGGAGGCCATGGTGGAAATCTTTATTAGATGCCGGTAATGCGCTGCTTCATCACTTTGCCGGGCTTGAATTTAACGACTTTACGCTCGGGGATGGTCACCACGTCTTCCGGTTTGTTGGGGTTCCGGCCAATCCGTGATTTACGCACGTTGATTTCAAACACGCCAAAGTTGCGGAACTCAACCGTTTCGCCTTGCTCAAGCGCTTCGGTAATATAATCCAACGACTTCTGCAAAACGACCGCCACATCCTGCTGGATGAGCCCGGTTTCATCGGCAATACGAACCACTAAGTCTCTTTTTGTCATACATCCCCCTGTTTCGAATCGTCTTGGCTGTAACAGGTTACAGCATTTGGACAAGAGGAATCATCTTAGTGACACACCGCTGACGGTCAAGTTCTATTCGTCATGCTTTTTTAACGGGAAGCAATTCGGTGAAAAATCAGCGCAAAAATCGCCACGAAAAAGGTCAGTCCGGCGAGGGTTTTGTTGAAGATGTAAAAGGAGTCATTCGGCCGAACCAGCATGACCGTTTCTCCGGCCGCCACCTGAGTCGCCGGTTCCACCAGGATATCTAAAACCACACCGTGCAGTGGAACCTCCCCGTGAGTTGTCTCCAGAGTGAAATCGTTACAGGTGACCGTGGTGGCGCGCAAATTGTCTCTCGCCTGCACCAGCGCATCCAATTTTTCTTTTAAAATCTCTGTGTCGCTACCCTTGGCCGCTTTATAGGCTTCTTCCGCCGTCTCAACAGCCGCTTTGTAGGATGTTGCCACGAGGGTTAACAACGGCGCGGCACCGGCCACTTCATCGCCGGCCTTAACCGGAATCGTCTGCACCACACCGGATACAGCCATCGTAACCGGATAACTCTGCGGGTGTTTTTCACGAACGCTCTTACGAGGAAACCACGCATCACTAATCGACCACAGGCAGATGAAAATACAGGCCACTGCCAAAACCAAAAAATCTTTGGTTCCTTTAATTTTAGTAAATCGATTCTTCGCCATGCAAATTCTCCTCCATACTGATTAGTAACTTTTCGCGAAAACGACGCGGCCCTTGCTCGGCTTGCCGCTGACAATACATTCTCCGGCTCCGCCATACTCGCAGTCAAACGGAATACACCGAATGGTGACAGACAGCTCATCGTTGATTTTATTTTCTGTCTCTTCGGTGCCGTCCCAGTGCGCCAGCGCAAATCCTCCGCCCTCTTCCTTAAAGAACTTCACGAAATCGTCCCAGTTATCAATTTCACGGGTGTTTTCGGCCCGGAAGGCGCAGGCGCGCTCAAAGAGTCCCTGCTGCATTTCCTCAAGAACCGCGGAAATGGTTGACGCAAATTCTTCACGGCTCTGGCCGTACTTTTCTTTCGGGCCTTTATCGCGGCGCGCCACAAATACCGAACCGCTTTCCATATCGCGCGGACCGATCTCAATTCGAACCGGAATTCCTTTTTTGACCCAGCCCCAGCCTTTTTCACCGGCATTGATATCGCGGGCATCCACAACCACTTCCACAGGACGCCCGGCATAGCTCTGCTCCCGGATCATCGCGGCGGTTTCATTACAGTATTCCAAAATTGAATCCCGATCGGCCTCATTACGGATAATCGGCAGAATCACCACATGGCTCGGGGACAGGCGCGGCGGCATCACCATGCCGTCATCATCACCATGCGTCATAATCATGCCGCCGATCAAACGGGTGGAAACACCCCACGACGTCGTCCAGGCGACCTCTTCGCAGCCCTCGCGCGACTGGAAGGTAATGCCGGATGCCTTCGCAAAGTTCTGACCGAGAAAATGACTGGTTCCGGCCTGCAGTGCCTTGCGATCCTGCATCAGTGCTTCAATACAAAGTGTGCTCACTGCGCCGGGAAAACGCTCGCCAGCCGTCTTTTCTCCGGTCAACACCGGCATCGCCATATACTCCTCGGCAAACTGTTTGTAGACCTCAAGCATCTTGCGGGTTTCCTCCCACGCCTCCGCTTCGGTTTCGTGGACGGTATGCCCCTCCTGCCAGAGAAACTCAGCCGTACGCAAAAACAGGCGCGTGCGCATTTCCCAGCGTACGACATTGGCCCACTGATTGATCAGGATCGGCAGGTCGCGGTAGCTCTGAACCCACTTGGCGTAGGTCGCGCCGATAATCGTCTCGGAGGTCGGACGAACAATTAGCGGCTCTTCGAGTTCACCCGCCGGATGCAATTTTCCATCCGGCCCCTGCTCCAAGCGGTGATGCGTTACCACGGCGCATTCTTTGGCAAACCCGTCGACATGCTCCGCTTCCTTCTCCAAATAACTCAGCGGAATGAACAGCGGAAAATAGGCATTTGAATGGCCGGTTGCTTTAAAAAATCCATCGAGGCCGGTCCGCATATTTTCCCACAGGGCATAGCCCCACGGCTTAATCACCATGCAACCGCGCACATCGCTGTTCTCCGCCAGCTCGGCGGCGCGCACCACCTGCTGATACCATTCCGGGTAATTCTCTTCCCGGGTGGGTGTAATTGCTGTCTTCTGCTGCTTTGCCATATAAAGTTCTCCTGAAACAAGCGCACACCATACCGATGCGCACCCTGCTTTTCCAGACCTTGGAACATTTTTTTGCAGGGGTTGGAACCCTATTACTAGGGACGCACAGATTTTAACGCCTTTGGCGTCATAAATTTCATGGTTCGGCAAGCTCACCACAGGTGTTTGGAAAACTCTATGCCTGTCGCGGCTTCCGGCCTTCGCCAAGGCTTCGGCGGACAGGCCACCACAGCTTTCCGAAACATTTTTAGCCACTAATGAATCTAGCGCGGCTAGCCGCAACCAAAGAGTTTTGACAAAATGATGGATAACAAAATTATTTTTTCCACCTAGGCGGATCTGCCGGAGGCACGACAACAGCCCCGAAAGCTCTTCATCATTTTGTTATCAATAATTTTGTTAAAAACTGACCCTGCTTAATTGCTGATGATTAGCGGCTTAAGAAAAATCAGAACGAAAAACTTGCAAAAAAAACAAGAAGATGACGGATAGTAGTACGAATCGACACGAACTCTGATCGTAGACGCGGTGTCCCCACCGCGTTGCCGCAGTAGGCGGTATAAGGTTTACCCCGCCAGCGGCAGGGTTCCAATGCTTGGAAACTTTTGCGACAAAAGTTCCGAAGGTTGGAACCAGCCGTCGCCAAGGCTATGGCGGTCAAGAAAGAATTTTAGACGGGATTACCAGCCTTCGCATAAAGCTACGGCGAGGCATGCAAGATCGACGGGATGGGGAAATTCAAATCCTGTTCATCTCCGAACGCTCGGAGTCCGACACTTCGGACCTATTATCTCATTGAGCCCGACTCCTTCGGGCCTGTCAAAATATGAGCAAGAAAATAAAATCGATCCGGCGCATTCACCGCTACTCCGTAATCTGCCCGGCCTCGAATTTTTCTTTGAGTTCGGCAATGCGTTCCATAATCAGTTCCCCGATCAACAGATAGGCCTCGCGGCCCGATCCCAAACTGCGAATCTCCTCCCGCGTGATCAGCTTACCGTAAATCACGGTGACCGGATTGCGTTTCAGTCCGCCGCTGTGTTTCGACCACGCTTCGTAGGAGCCGTGAACATATACCGGAACCACCGGCGCTTCGCCCTTGGCGACCAGAAAGCCGATTCCCGGCTTCGGCTTTTGAAATTCTCCATCCTCTGAACGGGTTCCTTCAGGGAACAGCGCAACACACGCACCGTCTTTCAGCAGATGAATCGCGGTTTTCATCGCTTTGAGGTCACCCTTCTCGCGGTCGAGCGGAATCACGCCGACCTTATGCAAAAACGCCCCCATTAGCTTCTTTCTGAAAAGAGTATCCCGAGCCATAAAATGGGTCATGCGCATCCGGCGACTGCTCGCGCCGACGGCGGGCGGGTCGAGATAGCTGGCGTGATTCGACGCGATAATCACGCCGCCGGTTTTCGGCACGTTCTGAATGCCATACACGGTGTATTTATTCAAAACTTTGAGACATATCCCGAATACCTTACAGGTCATGCGGTACCAGATGGGATTGATCATTTTATCCGAGCGCGGCTTTTCAAGTTCCGTAATTCGACCCAGCAAAACCCGCGCCACGCCATCCACATCATATTCTGATGTATCAATCACATACGCTCCGTCCGCGACTTTCAGCGGCGCAGCCTTGCGGGAGGAGTCTTTTTCGTCGCGGCGCTTCAGCGACTCGAGCACTTCCTGCGCCTCCTCGGTTTCCCCACGGGCAATCAACTCCGCATGGCGGCGTTCCGCCCTTTTTTCCGGATTGGCATCCAGATAAAACTTATACGGCGTATTCGGAAAAACCACCGAGCCGATATCGCGCCCTTCCATGGCCAGCGAACCCAGTTTTTTCAGCTTGCGCAGTTTCGCCACCACAAAGGCGCGCACGGCCGGCATTGCCGCGACATCAGAAACCGCTTCGCGAACGGCTTTATCCCGCAGCGCTTCGCCCGGCTCCACACCGTCAATCGAAAACACAACGGCGCGGTCGCGCACGTCAAACTTCCATTTCGATTTGAGCAGAACCGGCAAAACCGCCAGCGGGTTTTTGGTGTTAACCCCCTCCTGGAGCATCTTCCAGGTTACGCCACGGTAAAAAGCGCCGGAATCGACATACACACAACCCAACCGCTTAGCCGCTTCGCGAGCCACCGTTGATTTCCCGGAAGCCGCCGGGCCATCAATTGCAATAATTCGTTTTTTACTCATTCGCTCTTTCCGCCCAATTGTTCCAAATGATTCCAAAAATCAGGATATGAGGTCTGCACGCACCCCACGTTATTCAGCTGAACCGGCGCAGTTGCAAACGTCGCCAGAATCGCCATCGACATCGTAATGCGGTGATCGCCGTGCGAGTCCAGCGGCTCCGCCGGGGCCGTCAGCTCTGCCGGGCCGTTCACCGTCATGCCGTCCAGCTGTTCCGTTACCGCGACACCAAAGGCGCGCAGATGCGCCGCCGTTACAGCGATTCGGTCACTTTCTTTCACGCGCAGCTCCGCCGCATCGCGAATAACCGTCTGCCCTTCGGCCAGTGCACCGACCACGGCGATCATGGGCAGCTCATCAATCAAATTGGGAATTTCATCGCCGCAAACTTCCGTTCCATGGAGTTGCGCGCCGCGCACGGTCACATTACCAATCGGGTCGCCATCCGTTGCGGTCAGCTCGGTTTCAATCTGCGCCCCCATGCGTTTGAGCACATCGAGCAGTGCTGTGCGACGCGGATTGAGCCCGACACCGCGCACTGTCAGCTCCGCGCCGGGACGCGCGGCGACGGCGGCAATCCAGAAGGCCGCCGACGAAAAATCGCCCGGTACGGTCAAATCACGCGCGGCGAACTGCGGCCCCTTCGAACCGAAGCCCTGCACGCTGATTTCGAGACCATCCACGTCGACCGGAATGTCCAAGGTTTGGAAAAGTTTTTCGGTATGATCGCGCGTCGGGCGCGGCTCAACCACCGTGGTTTTTCCTTCAGCAAACAGCCCGGCCAGCAGCACGCAGGATTTCACCTGTGCAGAAGCCATCGGCAGTTCATACCGGATGCCGTGCAGTGTGGTGCCGCGGATGGTCATCGGCAGTGTGCCCTTCTCGCCCGTCAGTTCGAGCTGCGCGCCCATCAGCTCCAACGGAGCCTGAATGCGGCCCATCGGACGCCGGGACAGCGAGTCGTCGCCGGTCAGGGTCACGGTCATGGATCGCCCGGCCAGCAGGCCGGCCAGCAAACGGGTTCCCGTGCCGGAATTTCCCATATCCAGCGGATTCGCCGGCTCTTTCAGTTTGCCGGCGGTTCCGGTGATCTTTAATACATTGCCGTCAAACCGGCAGGAAGCGCCCAGAGCGCAGACGGCCTGCAAGGTGCTCATCGCATCTTCGCCGTTCAGGAAGCCCGTCACGGTTGTCGTTCCCGTTGCCAGCGCCGCGAGCATAGCAATGCGCTGCGAGACACTTTTATCGCCGGGAACAGAAAGCTCCCCATTTAATGCGGCCGGAAAAATTGTTTTTGTTTCTATCATTTTAAAAACCGGTTTTGTTGCAGGATTGCATTTCGTGTCGCCGCGGCCTCTTCGAGCCAGCGGCGGATATCGCCCTGATTTCCACTGCGCAGAATCGCAATCAACCCCTGCAACTCTTCATGAAACCGATCGAGCTCCGCTTCAAGCGGGGCGCGGTTGGTGTCGATAATATCCACCCACATATCGGCAGAGCCGGAGGCGACGCGGGTGGTGTCGGAAAATCCGGTGCCGCAAAAATCGGCTTTTTCGGTGCCGACGGAACGCGCCAGTGCCGCCGCGACCATGTGCGGCAGATGGCTCGTCGTCGCCAGCATCGCATCGTGCTGCGCGGCTGACATTTCGACCACATCCGACCCCACCCGTTTCCAAAGGTTGGACACATCGGCTACAGCGGTTTTGGAAACGCTCGCGGAGGAGCAAACCACCGTCAGGCGGCCTTCATATAAATCGGGATTCCCGGCCTCGACGCCGGTTTTTTCTGAGCCGGCAATCGGGTGCGAGCCGACAAAGCAGGCTTCGCTATTCGCAAACAGGTTGTCCATCAATGCAATCAATTCGGTTTTGGTGCTGCCGACATCCGTGACCACCGCGCCGGGCTTCAAGGCCGGCAGAATTTCTTTGGCCAGTTCAGAGATGGACCAGATCGGCACACAGATCACCACAAGATCCGCTCCCGCGACCGCTTCGGCCGGTGTTTCAAATACCTTGTCCGCAACGCCCAGTGCCAAGGATCGCGCGCGGGTTTCGGCGCGCCGGGCGTAGGCGTGAATAGACACATCAGCCCCGCGTTTTTTCAACGCGAGGCCCAGCGAGGAGCCCATCAGCCCCATTCCGATGATAGCGATTCTTTGCATGCCAGCTTTTCCAATGATTGGAAGTTTCTACCCGTTTTTCCCAACCATTGGAAGCGCAAGGCCTTTAAATTTAGGAGCAACAAGCGCTGATGATAATTCTTGCGCTCAAGGCGGGATGCCATAAAATGCTTCGCTTATGATGCATCGATTCGCATATTGCCTAATGGTCTTGCTCCTCTGCGCCGGCACCGGCCAGACTGAGGAAACCGTCCCCCGCGAGCTGCGCTGGATGGGCCAATGGAAAAATGAAGGTCTGCGTGAGCAGCTGGTGCGCGAAACGCTGGAAGAATTCCAGTTTCTCCATCAGGACATAAAAATCTCCATGTCATTCGCCTCGGATCTGCTTCCTGAAAAAAGCCAGGTAAACGCAGGCCGATTAATCGCGGATATGATCCGGGCGGGACGGGTCGACTGGGATGTGATTTGGCTGGATGCTCTGATTTACAAAACGGTCGCTGCCGAACTGAATGATCCGGACTGGGGAGCTGAATATCTGGTCGACTTCTCAGAATTCCCGGATGTTAAAGCCGCCCACCGGTCCTTTCTGGTTGATGGGCCGGACTGCCATCAGGATACCAGGGGTGTGTTTGCCGGCCCGTATATTGAGGGCTTCTACTCCTGCCTATGGTACAACACGGCTGTCGCTGAAAAACTGGGGCTTAAAATCCGTGAAGAGGAAATGAGCGCCGATGATCTGCTCAGCTATCTTCTCCGTATAAAGGAATACAATCAAACGGCGGAAATCCCGATTGCCGGGTTCGCGGATTTTACGGCTTCAGGCTCAGCCCGTCGATTGGCCCACAACCTGTTCCTGTCCGAGCATCTGGCCCGCCCCGACATGCCGACCGATGAAATTCTGGCCCATGTTCTACATTTTTTTGAGGCCATGCAGCCCTGCGACCCTGTGTTATACGACAATCAAACCTGGCAAGATGCGGCTCAACTGCTACTCGACGACAAAGCCCTGTTTCTAATTGAAGCGACGTGGCGCTATAGCAGCCTGCGGGCATCCTTTCCGGACCTGCTGAACAAACTCCATCCGGTACAAGTGCCCGGCTTTGAAAAACAGTCTTTTTATGTCGGTGGTTTTACAACGACATGGGCGGTGATGAAAAACAGTCCGGTCCGCGATACAGGCATTGAACTCATGCGATTCTGGTGTTCATCCGCGATTGCTGAAAAATGGGTTCGCTACACCAAGAGCCCGACCGGCCTCTCCGGCAATCTTTACAACTCCGAATACGGCATGGACTCTCTTGCCCGCTTCCAGCGAAATCTCTCTGAGGGACGTGTGATTCAGCCCGATATCTCAACGCTTGAAAAAGAGGCTCCAATCTGTTCCACTTTCCCTTATCTCTACCCGATTCTCTACGGTGAGATGACAGCGGAAGAATCCCTAATTGAAATGAAAAAAACTGACAAATGACACGCGCACTCAAATCATTAGCATTCAAACTGGGCGTGGCTGTTTTTATTACGGCATCTCTTAGCTTCAGTGGACTGGGAATTTACTGCACACATCTGTTTTCGCAGCAGATTGAAGACCGGCTCCTCACGCAGATTGATATCCCCGGCGTGTTAATGAATCAACAGACCCTGCCCTACAATGCCGTTCGTGACAAAAAGGCTCTCTCCGCGCTGGTCGGCGAACAGGTTCTTTTCGCCGCCATCAGCCGCACCGACGGGACAATTCATTACGCAACGGATCCTGCAAAAGAAAACCTCTCCATCGAGCAGATCACCGACCCCTCGCTCACTCTAGAGGAGTCCGCTCACAAACACGCCCAAGATGAGAAAATCCTCCGCAGCTTCACCCCCCTGTATGCCGAGGAACGACATCTGGGAGATCTCTATATGGAGATCGATACCCACAAAGCCATTCAGAAAAAACGGGAAGTGTCCTTTATCTTTTTCCTCGGCGGACTGTTCTGCATTCTGACCACGACACTGGTCGGAGCCTTTCTGGTCAGACGGCTTACAATGCCGCGAATCATCGCCGCGAACTATTGCCTGAAAGCGGTGGCGGATGGTTGCTACAGCGTACGTGTTCGGCAAACCGAAGCGGAGGATGAGCTGAGCACTCTCGAGTCAGGAATTAACCATACCGTACAGCAACTCGAGGAGCGGCAAACCCGAGACCGACTGCTAACCGCCGATCTGAAAAATGCGAAGGAAGCTGCCGAACGGGCAAATCGCAGCAAAAGTGAATTTCTGGCCAATATGTCGCATGAAATCCGCACCCCCATGAACGGCGTTCTTGGGATGGCTCAGATCATGGACGGTCTGAACCCGACCGAGGAGCAGCGCGACTGCCTTGATACCATAAAAGGCTCTGCACAGAGTCTGATGGATATCATTAATGATATTCTGGATCTCTCCCGGATCGAAATGGGGAACCTTGAGTTGAAAGACGAGCCGGTCTGCATTCGGAAACTGCTCGAAGAGCTCCACCGCTTCTTCACGCCGGCCGTTGCGAAAAAAGGTCTTGAACTTCGCGCGAAATGCGCCGATGACGTGCCGGCGGTGGTTCGCTCAGACGAAGGATGTCTGCGGCAGGTTCTGGTCAACCTCATCGCCAACGCGATCAAGTTCACCCACAAGGGGCATGTCAGCGTCTCCATCCTCTGCCCGGAACAATCAGACAATCAGTGCGCTCTCAAAATACAGGTTCAGGATACCGGCATCGGCATCAGCGAAGAAGCGCAGGAAATCATCTTCAAAGAATTTACACAGGCAGACGGCTCGCACACCCGCGAATACGGCGGAACCGGCCTGGGACTGTCTATTTGCCGGCGCATCATCGAAAAAATGGGCGGAAAACTTAAGATCGACAGCAAACAGGATCGAGGCGCGACATTCTCCTTCACCCTTGATCTTCCGATTGACCGGAATGCCGCCGCCGTCAACATACAACCTGCTCAATCCAACCAGACCCCCCTGAACCGCGCACCACATATTCTGGTTGCAGAAGATAATCTGCTCAATCAGAAAGTTATTTCTAAAATGCTGAGCAAGGCGGGATGCGAAATGGATATTGTCGTGAACGGCAAGGAGGCGGTTGATCGACTCCAGCTAACGGACTCATCCGACGAACACGGCTATGATCTCGTTTTTATGGATATTCAAATGCCGGTAATGGACGGCCTGCAAGCGACCGAAATCATCCGCCAGAACAACTCGTCCATTCCGATTATCGCGCTGACAGCACATGCGATGAAAGGAGACCGGGAAAATTTCATCCGGGCAGGAATGAACGACTATCTGTCAAAGCCCATTCAGCAGGACGAGCTCTTGAATCTTCTCCAGTACTACACCTCTTAAGTCTGGTTCCGGGCCGCTTTAAACCTCGGCACAGCGTTTACTGAACAAAGGTCAGCTTGTCTTTTCCCGCACGGACACTGACCGGCTTGCCCGGTTCAATTTCACCGCGCAGAATCGCTTCGGCCATTGGATCCTCCAGATTCCGTTCCACAGACCGTCGCAACTGGCGTGCGCCATAGGCCTTGTCAAAACCTTTCTCGATGAGGAACTCCTTGGCTTTCGGCGCAACCGTCAGCTTAATCCTGCGCGCTTCGACCCGCTCCTGAACCCGGATGATTTCGAGGTCGAGGATGACTTCGATATCTTTCACGGTCAGCTGCCGGAAGACAATGATGTCATCCAGACGATTGACCAGCTCGGGCTTGAAGGTGTCTTTGCAGGCATCCATCATCACTTTTTTCAGCTTTTCATAGCCGTCTTCGGCGCTGTCCGGCGCAAACCCGAGACCGCCTTTGGAAATGTGGCTGGCTCCAACGTTGGATGTCATGATAACGACGGTGTTGCGAAAATCGACGCTGCGTCCGAGGCTGTCGGTCAAGCGACCCTCTTCGAGAATCTGAAGCATCATATGCATCACATCCGGATGGGCTTTTTCAATTTCATCGAACAGCACAACGGAGTACGGACGACGGCGGACACGCTCGGTGAGCTGTCCGCCCTCTTCGTGACCGACGTAACCGGGAGGTGAGCCGACCAGGCGTGAGGCAGTAAATTTTTCCATATACTCAGACATATCGATCTGAATCAGCGCATCGGGATCGTCGAACATGAAGCGGGCCAGCTCTTTCGCCAGCATGGTTTTGCCGACACCGGTCGGGCCGAGAAAGGCGAAGGAGCCGATCGGGCGCCTGGGATCTTTGAGTTCGGCGCGCGAGCGGCGCAGTGCGCGGCTGATCGCGGAAACCGCTTCATTCTGCCCAATGACAATCTTTTCGATCTGCTCTTCCATCTGAAGGAGCTTAGCCAGTGCCTTTTCGCCCATTTTATCAACCGGCACCCCGGTCCACTTGGAGACGACCACGCGGATCTCCTCCTCATCAACGATGGAAACGTTTTCCTGCTGTTCGCTTTCCCAGGCTTTTTTAGCGGCGTCGAGTTCCTCTTTGGCTTTGCGTTCGGCATCACGATAGGCGGCTGCCTCTTCAAACTTCTGCTCGCGGATCGCAATATCCTTCTGCTCCTGCGCCTGATTGAAACGCGAGCGGATTTCCTGAAATTCGGGCGGCTTAACCATATTGGCGATGTGACTGCGCGCACCGGCCTCATCAATCAGGTCGATGGCTTTGTCGGGCAGAAAACGGTCGGGCAGATAGCGCGCGGCCAGCTTGGCGGCGCTTTCAAGCGCGGCATCGGTGATTTTCGCATGATGATGCTCCTCATACTTCACACGCAGCCCCTGAAGAATCAGAATGGTTTCCTCGATGGTCGGCTCCTTAACGATCACCGTCTGGAAGCGGCGCTCAAGCGCGGCATCCTTCTCAATCGACTTGCGGTATTCATTGAGTGTCGTAGCGCCAATGCACTGCATCTCGCCGCGCGACAGCGCGGGCTTGATGATGTTGGCGGCATCCATGGTCCCTTCGGCGGAGCCGGCCCCGACAATGGTGTGCATTTCGTCGAGGAACAGCAGCACGTTGCCGGTTTTTTTGATTTCGTCCATGACCGCCTTGATCCGCTCTTCGAACTGGCCGCGGTACTTGGTGCCGGCGACCATCAGCGCGAGGTCGAGCGTGATCACCTTTTTGTCCGCCAGAATCTGCGGAACCGTCCCGTCAGAAATAGACTGAGCAAGCCCTTCGGCGATCGCGGTTTTACCGACACCGGCCTCCCCGAGCAGAACCGGGTTGTTCTTGGTGCGGCGGCACAAAATCTGAATCACGCGTTCGATTTCGTTCTGGCGGCCGATTACCGGATCCAGTTCGTCGTTTCGGGCCATCTCCGTCAGATCGCGGCCGAATGCTTTGAGCGCCGGAGTTTTTATGGTCTGACCATCCGTTCCGCCGCCCGATTGCTGCTGCGGAGCGCCGTACGGAGGCGCCTCCTCTTCGCCGACTTCCATCGAACCGTCGTAGTCGGGATCGAGCATCGCCATAATTTCTTCGCGGGCCTCGTCGAGATCCACACCCATATTTTCGAGCACGCGGGCGGCAATGCCTTCGCCTTCGCGAAGCAGGCCGAGCAAAATGTGTTCGGTGCCGACATAGCTGTGGCTGAGCGAGCGGGCCTCACTGGTGGCCAGCGCCAGCACTTTTTTGGCGCGCGGAGTGAACGGGATATTTCCGCTCATCTTGGTTCCGCCGCCGACCCCGACCGCTTTTTCGACCTCTAAACGCAGACCCTGCAGATCGACGCCGAGCGACTGCAGGGCGCTGACAGCCACGCCGCTGCCAAGAGCAACCAGCCCGAGCAGAATGTGCTCGGTGCCGACATAGTTATGACTGAACTGCTCGGCCTCTTTGCGGGCCAGGTGCAATACGCGTTGTGCTCTGGGAGTAAAATTTTCCATTAGTGGTTTCCTTATTAAAATCTTCAGGGATTATTCCAGAACGAGCGTTGAATACAAGCTGTGCGTAACGAGTAATGCGTGACACGTAACTGGAAAAACTAAAAAACTACGATCTTTTCGTTGGGAATTACGTATTACTTTCCTTCACTGCATTAAAAGCGGCATGCTCCGATTCATCCACGGTGAGGAAGCGCCGACCCGCCCAGGCGGTGAATGCCGCGCCAAGCGGAGCCGTGAAAAGGATGCTCACCACCGCCACCGCCAGAATGAGTTGCCCGGGAGCGGTGTCGCGCCCCATCTGCGTCATCACAGCCAACGGCACCGCGCCAATCGCGGCCTGCACGGTCGCTTTCGGCCAGTAAGATACGACCATAAAAACACGTTCGCCCCGCGTCAGTGAACTGCCGGACAAACACAGCAGAACCCCGATGCTGCGCATAAACACCCCGCAAATAATCAGCGCCAGCCCGGCCAGTCCGGCGTGAAGCGCCACCGACACGTCCACCTGCGCCCCAACCAGCGTGAACAGCAGAATCGAAGCGAACACCCAGATTTTCCCAAGCTTGGATGAAAGCTCGTGCGCCATGTGCTCGCGTTTTTCCAGAATAAAAAAGCCAAGCGCCATTACAGAAAGCAGCGCGGCAAACGGAACATGCCCTTCGAGCAGATGCTGTAATCGCACCAGTAAAATAGAAACGCCGATAATGATCAGCGTGCGCTTGGTGGCGCGCGGATTAAAGCGCTCAAAAAGCTTCAACAAAATCCATCCGGCGAGAACCCCCACCCCGATACCCAGCACAATGGAAATCGGAATTCCGGCCAGCGCGCCGCCGATGCTCACCGCATGGCCGCTATAAATACCCAACAGAATGGTGAAAATGGTGATCGCGAACACATCGTCGAGCGAGGCCGCCGCCAGCACCATCGTCGGAAGCGCTTTAGCCGCGCCGCGCTTCTCCTCAATAAAGCGAATCATCAGCGGCACCACGACAGCAGGCGAAACCGCGGCCAGGATAAAACCGAGCAGCGCGGCCTCCATCGTCGTCAGCGGTAAAAAGCGCGGACCGAGCAGCGTGATGGTGACCCCTTCGAAAATGCCCGGCACGCAGGCCAGCAGCAGCGTCCGCCATCCGGCTTTGGTCAGTGCATCGCGGCTCAGCTCAAACCCGGCACGCAGCAGAATCACAATCAAGGCGATCAGGCGCAGATCCTGCGATGCCGACAGAAAATCCGATGACAGAAACGGCTTGGCAACAATCCCGAGCAGCAGCAGCCCGATCAGCCCCGGCAACCGGCACTTGCGGAACACCCAGTCCACCAGCAACCCAATCAAAATCAACTCTGCTAAATTTACAGCCATATTCAGTTTCCAATGTTCGGAAAAATTGAAGTCCCATTTTCCAATGTCTGGAAAAAATAGCAAGCCGCAACGCAGTTGCTTCCAGACATTGGAAAAGAAAAGCAAGCCGCCATGCTATGGCTTCCAACCATTGGAAGCCTGTCGGGAAAAACATATTTTCGAATTAGAGGTTTGCTTCACTGGGGCGGGAACGCTATAGGCACTTGCGTTAAATCAACCAAAGGGAAAAACAGGTGCTGCATCCGCATACAAAAGTCGCTGGAATCAGCGAAGAGATCGGCTGCGGAGTGGTCGCAACCCGCGACATCCCCAAGGGAACCATCACCTGGGTGCTTGACCCGCTCGACCGCATCTTCAATCCGCAGCAGATGGCGGAACTTCCCGATCCTTGCCGGGAAACCTTGTTGAAATATTCTTATCGCAACCGGCACGGCGAATACGTCTTCTGCTGGGACAACACCCGTTTCATGAATCACAGCTTTACCCCGAACTGCATCACAACGGCCTATAATTTTGAACTCGCCGTGCGCGACATCGCCGCCGGCGAAGAACTCACCAACGACTACGGCTCGCTTAACATCATTGAGCCGTTTCATGCCTGCGATGAAGGCTCAGGCCGCAGGATTGTCTATTCGGATGATCTGGCCCGCTATTATGCCGACTGGGACCGGCAGCTTGAAAACGCCTTTCAGGGTATGCATCGGGTCGACCAGCCGCTGCGCGAACTACTCTCCGATGAACAGTGGGAAACCGCCGATGACATCGCCAAAACCCGCCAGCCGATGAAATCCATCCTCCACTGCCTGCATCGTCCCGATGCGACAACCTGCGGTTGCTGAGAAAAGTTCCAGACATTGGAAAAGAAAAGCAAGCCGCCATGCTATGGCTTCCAAGGGTTGGAAAAGAAAAGCAAGCCGCCATGCTATGGCTTAAGACAAAACCGTGCGGGGCAATTTTTAAGCCACGAAAAAACACAAAAGCCACAAAACGATGCGGATCAGATTTTAACCACGGATGTACACGGATTTACACGGATTAAGACAAGACCGTGCGCGGCGATTTTTAAGCCACGAAAACACACAAAAGCCACAAAACGATGCGGATCAAATTTTGACCATGGATGTACACGGATGTACACGGATTAAGACAAGACCGTGCGCGGCAATTTTTCAGCCACGAAAACACACAAAAGCCACAACGTCACGCGTCACTCTGAGCGGGCGGCCTGTCCGGCGTAGCTTTAGCGAAGACGGGAGCCAGCGATAGAGTGACTCGACCAAAGGGAGAGAGGCCAGCACTATCGTGATGGCAGCGCAGCGGCAATGCAGTTGGTTGGATTATTTACTTTGATTCAAACCTCAAAACTCTTGTGTCGGTTCTCCGAGACGCCGCATCAATTCTTCATAAGGAGTTCCCTTGTATTTCTCAACAAGCTTCTGTGAATCCTGTTCCGAGCGTTTCGTAGTGCGATTATTGCGATAATCCTGCACATCTGTATTGAAGTGATCATCCGCAAACTCGGCAACATCATCCAGTGCGGCAAGATAGGTTTTTACCTCCGGCATCTCCTGAAGCTCCTTTCGGATTTCCATGGCCGCTTTGGCATCTGGGGCGCCCTGTATTTCTGACAGAACCGTACTGGCTTCATATGCACGGGTCGGATCTCTTTTGAGATAGTTTTTAATTTCCGTCATTAACCGACCAGAAAAATCCTGGATCTCGGAATCTTTACCTTCCTCCTTCAAATACTGTCCATTTAACCAGACCATAGCCTGCTGAATCAGTCCGGATTCCGCCCAATCATGCATGCCCGGAAAAAAGCGTAAAACGCCTCGCTTTTTAATCCGCTGGTTGAATGTGATCGTCATATCCCACCGGTTAAAGCAGGTTGACCCAGATAGACCGTATGCAAGAGCCCGGTTGTTTACTGGGTTTCCGGCATCACCCGCCCCGCAGGGAATAATTCCGATAATGCTTTTTTTTAGATTATTGGCGAGCCAGAACGCCTCACGCCCGCCGCCGGACATCCCTGATGCATAGCACC
Organism: Kiritimatiellota bacterium; assembly: GCA_014381785.1. Lineage (GTDB taxonomy): Bacteria > Verrucomicrobiota > Kiritimatiellia > Kiritimatiellales > Tichowtungiaceae > Tichowtungia. Next base: position 945 of record JACNKZ010000058.1, on the reverse strand, counting down.
GCTCTTCATCCACTGGGAAACGGTCAAAAACATCCTCCACCATCGCCATAATTGCTGAATGAGAAACCCCTCCATCATTTGCATTCTTTGACTCCACCGATAGCGCTAAAATCCAACCGCACATATCCGCACCTGAACTATAACGATTAAAAATGTGCGGCTCTCCTCCCTCTGGGCTCATCACAAATAACACCGGCCACTTTTCTGCCCGGGAAGGATCGTAGTTCTTAGGAAGCCGGAGAAAATATGAATAATCCGAATCTTTCTCACATTGGATCAGTGTTCCTTTCCCGCCCCGCTCAAAGTCTTCCGCCTGCACACCGATACACAACGCAAACAGACCCATTAAAATAAACTTCAATATTTTATGCATACTTTGACTCCTTGAGCTTAGATACAAGTTCTGGTGACCGCACTGCTCGTTTTTAATATCTAACTATCAACACCTTTTTATTTCACAGAAAAAGGGCCCAGGCGTCGCTAAAAGCTTCCGCCTTCTTTCCTCACCCTGAAAATATACAGGTCAGTTTGCAGGATTTTTAAGGGCGGTGAAAGGAAAGAAGATTGAAACGTGAATGATGGGAAATGAAGTCAGAGGGTTGGTAAACAGAGGTCGGGAATCGGCCCAATGAAATACACTCCGCTGATTTCACAGGCTAAAATTTCGATGGATCAGCCCTGCCTTTCCAATTCGTGTAAATTCGTGTGGATTAGTGGTTAGAAAAAATGCACCCGCACAGCAACGAAGCTGGGGCTGTTTTTTACAAAATCATTGATAACAAAATGATGAAGAGATTTTTTTAGCTATTGTCGTGTCTGCCACAGAAGCTGAAAAATAATTGAATCGCTTCGCTATTTCCTGCGGAAATTATCCGTCGCTATCGCTCGGGGTTATCCATCATTTTGTCAAAACTCTTTGGTTGCGGTTCACCGTGAAGGTTCACC
>JACNKZ010000032.1 GCA_014381785.1 Kiritimatiellota bacterium | reverse complement strand
GGCTGTTCACGGACGCCATGTTCAACGGCCGCCCGATCAGCGTGTTTAATCATGGCGACATGAAGCGCGACTTTACCTATATCGATGACATCGTCGCCGGCGTAAAGGCCGCCCTGTTTGCGGACGGGCTGGAGTCGTATGAGATTTTTAATCTCGGCAACAACAACCCGGAAAATCTGATGGAGATGATTCGTGTGCTGGGCGGTGCACTGGGCGTAGAGCCGCAGATGGAAATGCTTCCCATGCAGGCGGGCGATGTGCCGATCACGTTTGCCGATATTTCAAAAGCACAGGCAAAACTGGGTTATCAGCCGACTACCTCCATGGAGGAGGGCCTGAAGCGGTTTGTGGCGTGGTATAAGGAGTATTTCAAGGTATGAGCGATTTTCTAAAACTGGCGATGGATGCGGCGCTGCGCGCCGGCGATGCAATCCTGCAGATTTATGCCCGGGATTTTGAAGTGGAATTTAAGGCGGACGAGTCGCCGCTGACGGAGGCCGACAAGGCCGCGCACCACATTATTTGCGACGCGCTGGAGGACACCGGCCTGCCGATTCTTTCCGAGGAGAGCAAAACCGTCGCCTATGAAGAGCGCAAAGCCTGGACAACATACTGGCTGGTCGACCCGCTTGACGGCACGAAGGAGTTTATTAAGAAGAACGGCGAATTCACCGTCAACATCGCATTGATCGAAAACGGCCGCCCGGTCATGGGTGTGGTCTACGCGCCGGTTCTGGGGATTGTGTATTGTGGAACGTTGGATGTGGAACGTGGAGTTTCCAATGCCTGGAAGGCCGAGGATTGTTCGGGAAAGACTGTCGCTGAGGTAATGGAGCTTTCTGTTCCACTTCCTACATCTCACATCCCACATTCTACAATAAAGGTCGTCGCCTCTCGGTCACATTGCAATGAAGAGACCCGAAAATTTATTGAGGCGCTGGAGGAGGCGCGCGGGGCCGTCGAGCTGGTTTCGAGCGGAAGTTCCTTGAAGCTTTGTATGGTGGCGGAGGGGTCCGCGGAGGTTTATCCGCGGATTGCACCGACGATGGAGTGGGACACGGCCGCCGCACAGGCGGTGGTGGAGGCCTCCGGCGGAAGAGTTGTTCGGTATAATCCTGCCGTTCCGGCAGCATCATACCTTTGTGGAAAGTCGGATGTAGAAAGTGGATTGTCGCATTCCACATCTCACAGTTCACATTCTACAGAGGCTTTGTCTTATAACAAAGCCGACTTGTTAAATCCCTATTTCGTCGTTTCCCGTTCCTGACGTCCAACATTCAACTTTCCACATTTTACAATTAGGAGTTCTTATGAGTGGCTATAATTTATCGCATTTGAAACAGCTGGAGGCCGAGAGCATCCATATTATCCGCGAGGTCGCCGCCGAGTTTGACAACCCGGTGATGCTCTATTCCATCGGGAAAGATTCGTCGGTAATGCTGCACCTGGCGCACAAGGCGTTTGCGCCGGGCAAGATCCCGTTTCCGCTACTGCATGTCGACACGCAGTGGAAGTTCAAGGAGATGTATAAATTCCGCACGCTGATGGCAGAACATTACAATGTGGACATCAAAGTATGGATTAATCCGGAAGGGAAGGATAAGTCCAACCCGTTCCTTCACGGATCAGAAAAACATACCACCCTGATGAAGACCGACGGGTTGAAGCAGGCGCTGGATCATTACAAATTTGATGCTGCATTCGGTGGAGCCCGCCGCGACGAAGAAAAGAGCCGTGCCAAAGAGCGCGTCTACAGCTTCCGCAACGAGTTTCATCAGTGGGATCCGAAAAATCAGCGCCCCGAGTTGTGGAATCTCTACAACGCGAAGATCAATAAAGGGGAGTCCATCCGGGTGTTCCCGATTTCGAACTGGACCGAGCTTGATATCTGGCTCTACCTCCTGCGTGAGGACATTCCGATTGTTCCGCTCTACTACGCCGCCGAACGCCCTGTTGTTGAGCGCGATGGAACGTTGATCATGATCGACGACGACCGCATGCCGCTCAAAGAGGGCGAAACCCCGATGATGAAAAAAGTGCGCTTCCGCACGCTTGGCTGCTACCCGCTGACCGGTGCCGTGGAATCCGAAGCCGAAACCGTCGAAGAGATTGTGCAGGAGATGCTGCTGACCACGACATCCGAACGTCAGGGCCGCGTGATCGACGGCGATAATTCATCGATGGAAGACAAAAAGAAGGATGGCTACTTCTGATTCCTGCCGGAATCAGAAGGCATAGAGCATGGCGCATAGAGCATAGGGAATGATTCCAATGGCGAAGTTTAGATTTCAGGATTTGGAGATCTGGCAGAAAGCGATCGAAATTGGCGATCGTCTTCTGGATATTGCGGATGATCTTGAATCACAAAAGAAGTTCCGGTTTGCAGAGCAATTGCGCGGTGCCGCATTGAGCATTTCCAATAACATTGCCGAAGGATCCGGTTCCGATTCAGACAGGGAGTTTGCGCAGTTTTTGAATTTTGCAAAGCGTTCATGTTTCGAGGACGCAAACATGCTCATTGTGTTTAGTCGCCGGAAGTTGATAACGGAAGACGTGAGACAGAAATTATTCGAGGCATTGGACGAAGAGTGCCGGAAAATACAGAACTTTAAGAAAAAACTACGCGCTTAACATGCCGCTCTATGCGCCATGCTCTATGCGCTTTGCTGAAAGACACACCATGACTGACTCAACCTACAAAGTTCAGGAAAAAGAGCTGATTGAGAGTGATATCACTGAATATCTCCATCGCCACGAAACCAAAGACCTGCTGCGGTTTCTGACCTGCGGGTCGGTGGACGATGGAAAATCAACGCTGATCGGGCGGTTGCTGTATGACAGCCACATGATCTATGAGGATCAGCTCGACAAGGTCATGAAGGACTCGAAGGTTTACGGAACGACCGATGAAAGTTTCGATCCGGCACTGCTGACCGACGGTCTCAAGGCCGAACGCGAGCAGGGCATCACCATTGATGTGGCTTATCGCTATTTTTCGACCGACAAGCGCAAGTTTATCATTGCCGATTGCCCCGGCCACGAGCAGTACACCCGCAATATGGCGACCGGCGCGTCGAACTGTAATCTCGCTGTCATTTTGATCGACGCCCGCTACGGGGTCATCAAACAGACCAAACGCCACAGCTTCATCTGTTCGCTGCTCGGAATCAAACACGTGATCGTCGCCGTGAACAAAATGGATCTCGTCGACTGGTCGCAGGAGCGCTACGACGAAATCGTTGATGAGTACAACGGGTTTGTTTCCCGCCTGAATTTCTCCGACATTCATTTCATCCCGATGTCTGCCCTCAAAGGCGATAATGTGGTGGATCACAGCCAAAATCTTTCGTGGTACGACGGGCCGACCTTCCTGCACCATCTCGAAAACGTCAATATTTCGACCGACCGCAACCTGATCGATATGCGCCTGCCGGTGCAGTACGTTCTGCGTCCGAATCTCGACTTCCGCGGTTTTAGCGGAACGCTCGCTTCCGGCGTGGTACGCGTTGGTGACAAAGTCGCCAGCCTGCCGTCGCGCCAGGAATCGAAAGTTAAGGCCATCTACGGCCCCGACGGGGAAATCGAAGAAGCCTTCGCCCCGCAGGCTGTCACCGTGACACTTGAGGATGAAATCGACGTGTCGCGCGGCAACATGCTCGTGCCTGTGAATAATATTCCGCATGTCGGCAATGAATTTGAAGCCATGGTGGTTTGGATGCATGAGGATGCGGCCAAGGCTGGCCGGAGCTATCTGATCAAACACACCTCCAGCATGGTGCCCGGCGTTCTTTCCAGCGTCCGCTACAAGGTGGACGTTAATACCATGAAGAGGGCAAAGCCCTCTGATGTGGAAGGTGGAACGTTGGAAGTGGAAAGTGAAACATCCCACATCTCACATTCCACATCCCACGGAGGCGAAGCCGACACTCATTTAGATGCAACAGAGTTGCAGTTGAATGAGATCGGCCGTTGCCACATCACCTTGCATCGCCCGATCGCGTTTGATCCCTATGACAAAAACCGCACGACGGGTGCGTTTATTATTGTCGACCGGTTGAGCAACATCACCATCGGTGCGGGCATGATTGTTGACCGTATTGTGGCCAAAGAAAAATCTGCGGCACCCGTCAGTAAAAATATTGTCAAAAGCGACAGTCTGGTGTCCGACGAAGAACGCCACGAGCTGTTGAATCAGCAGGGCGCGACGCTTTGGCTGACCGGACTCAGCGGTTCCGGCAAATCGACCATCGCCCGCCAGCTTGAGCGCGAATTGATCGACATGGGTCACGCCTGCACCATTCTGGATGGGGACAATGTGCGCCACGGCCTCAATCGCGACCTCGGCTTCTCGGTCGAGGACCGTGCGGAAAACATCCGCCGCGTCGCCGAGGTGGCCAAGCTCTTCAACGATGCCGGCATTATCGTCATCACCGCTTTCATTTCACCAACCATTCAGGATCGCCAGCAGGCGAGGGAAATTGTGGAAGGTGGAACGTTGGATGTAGAAAGTGAAACATCCCACATCCCACATCCCACATCCGACAAATCTCAAGAAACGGGACGTTTCATAGAGGTCTTTGTGGATACCCCGATCGAGGTTTGCGAAGAGCGCGACCCGAAAGGGCTCTATAAGAAAGCGCGCACCGGCGAGATCCAGCAGTTTACCGGCATCACCGCACCGTATGAAGCTCCTGAGAACCCGGAGCTGACACTCACCACCGCCGACACTCCCGCCGAAGCCTCCGTCGACGCCATCGTCGCCAAGCTGCGGGAAGACGGAATCATCGGATAAAATTTTCGGGCACGAAAATTTTATAACTATGAATGTGATTATTGATCACCGTGAACCGGGAATCTTTTCGAGTCTGTTTAAGGATACGGATGAGGTGTCAGCCGTTCAACTGAGTTGCGGTGATTTTCTGATCAATGATCAGTGGTTGTTTGAACGAAAAACCATTAAGGATTTGTGTGTCTCGCTGGCGGATGGACGTCTGTTCAAACAGGCCCTGGGATTGATTCAAAGTGAGTATCACCCCGTTGTGATTCTCGAGGGGCGCTCCAGTGACATCAAAGACTGTGGAATGCGTCGCGGGGCAGTGCAGGGCGCGCTGATTACACTCAGCATCTTTTTCGGCCTGCCGGTTCTGCGTTCGCTGGAACCTGACGAGACGGTTCGGCTGATGCGCTATACCGCAGAGCAGGGCACCCGGTTTGCAGACGGCGGGGAGCAACGCTCCGGATACCGGCCCAAAGGCAGAAAAGCCCGCCAGCTCTATGTATTGCAGAGTCTTCCAGGCATCGGAGCCAAGCGTGCCGAAGCGTTGTTGAAACATTTTGGCGGGATCGAAGCGGTCATGTCCGCAAGTGAAAAAGAACTGACTGAAGTAGATGGCGTCGGTCTGCCTATTGCAGAGAAAATCCGTAACCTGGTGTGTGAGGCCGAAGTCCCCTATAAAACAAAAAATGATTAAAAACGGGCATCGCCCGTTTTTATAAGAAACGGAGTTTCGCATGAAAAAAGCACTGATTACCGGAATTACCGGGCAGGATGGATCGTATCTCGCCGAGCTGCTGCTCGATAAAGGCTACGAAGTTCACGGCATTATTCGCCGCTCGAGCTCGTTCAATACAGATCGCATTGATCACCTCTATAAGGACCGGCATGAAGACAATGTGAAAATGTTTCTGCATTACGGCGACCTGACCGACTCCAGCAATTTAAATCGGATCATCGAAAAAGTCCGGCCGAGCGAGATTTATAATCTGGGTGCACAGTCGCACGTGCAGGTTTCATTCGAGGTTCCGGAATACAGCGCCGACGTCGACGCGATCGGTACCCTGCGCCTGCTCGACGCCATCCGTGAAACCGGCATCGACTGCCGCTTTTATCAGGCGTCCACCTCGGAACTGTACGGAAAAGTTCAGGAGGTTCCGCAGACCGAAACCACCCCGTTCTACCCGCGCTCACCGTATGCGGTGGCCAAACAATACGGCTTCTGGATCGTTAAAAACTACCGCGAGTCCTACGGCCTGCACGCCAGCAACGGCATCCTTTTCAACCACGAATCGCCGCGCCGCGGCGAAACCTTTGTGACGCGCAAAATCACGATGGCGGTCGCCCGCATCTCGCGCGGCCTGCAGGACTGTCTCTATATGGGGAATATCGAAGCCTTGCGCGACTGGGGCTACGCGCCCGACTACGTGCAGATGATGTGGATGATGCTTCAGCAGGACACGCCCGACGATTACGTCGTTGCCACTAACGAAATGCACACCGTTCGGGAGTTCATCGAAAAATCGTTCGGACATGCCGGCATCGAAATCGTATGGGAAGGCGAGGGCGTTGATGAAGTCGGGAAAGATCAAGCGACCGGCAAAATCGTTGTCCGCATGGACGAACGCTACTATCGCCCCTGCGAAGTCGAACAACTCCTCGGTAATCCCGCCAAAGCCAAAGCGCAGCTCGGCTGGGAACCCACTGTCAAATTCGAAGAACTCGTCAAAATTATGACGGAGGGGGATCTCAAAATCCTCGGTGGCGCCCCGTACTCGAATGGATTTTGAGGGGCTGTGAGCTGTAGAAAGTAGAACGTGGGATGTGTAATACGACATTCTACATCCAACTTTTCACATCCAACAAACAGGTATTTTATGGATTGTAATTCTAAAGTGTACATCGCAGGTCATTTGGGCCTCGTCGGCGGCGGAATCTGGCGCGCGTTTGAACGGCACGGATATACCAACCTGATTGGACGCTCGATTGATGAGGTCAATCTGATCAATCAGCAGGAAGTTGAAGAGTTTTTCGCGGTCGAGAAACCCGAGGTGGTGGTTCTTGTTGCCGCCAAGGTCGGTGGGATTCATGCCAACGACACCTATCGCGGACAGTTCATCTACGAGAACATGATGATCGAGATGAACGTCATTCATGCGGCTAAAGAGCACGGCGTAAAAAAACTGCTCTTCCTCGGCTCCAGTTGCATTTATCCCAAGCTGGCAGAGCAACCGCTCAAGGAAGAATCGTTGCTGACGGGTCCGCTCGAGCCGACCAACGAGCCGTATGCCATTGCAAAAATTGCCGGCATTCGGCTGTGCGATGCCTACAACCGGCAGTACGGCACCAACTTTATCTCCGCCATGCCGACCAATATGTACGGCCCCGGCGACAACTATCATCCTGAAAATTCCCACGTCCTGCCCGCCATGATCCGCAAGGTGCACCTCGCAAAATCGCTTGAAGCCAGCGATTTTGACGAGCTTCGGCGCGTTTTCGATTTCGAAAACCGCCGCGTAGAAAGTGGAACGTTGGATGTAGGAAGTAAAAACACATCCCACATCCCACATCCCACATCCCACGAACACATCTTCCAATGGTTGGAAGATTCCGGCATTATACCTTCTACATCCGACATCCCACATCCCACAGAGCGTAGCGTCACGCTCGCCCTCTGGGGCAGTGGAACGCCGCTGCGCGAATTTCTCTACAGTGATGATCTCGCCGAAGCCTGTGTGTTTTTAGTCGAAAACGGTGAGTACAAAGACATGGCCTTTACGGACGACTCCGGCACGGTCCAGTCGCACATCAATGTCGGCTCCGGCAAAGAGGTGACGATTAAAGAGCTGGCGGAAACCGTTAAAGAGGTGATCGGATTTGAGGGCGAGCTCGCCTGGGATTCCACCAAGCCCGACGGTACACCGCGCAAGCTGATGGACTCCTCCCGCATCAACGCCCTCGGCTGGACACCGAAAGTCTCCCTAAAAGAGGGCATTGCTAAAGCATACGCTGACTTCCTCACCCGATTTTAAAGAGTGTTCCCCGACTTGTGTTTACCTGCGTCATGTTCATTGTTGAATCTGAAGATTGTTAGTCGTAGATTGCGTCCATGAGCGGATTGGAAAAAATAAAAAAAAGCCGAGAGAAGATTCTTGCTGTGGCCTTGCGTCACGGAGCGGAAGATTTGCGCGTTTTTGGATCTGTTGTGCGCAATGAAGACCAACCGGACAGCGATGTGGACTTTTTAGTCACGATGCGCCCTGGGTACGATCTTTTAGATATGATTGCGTTATCTCAGGATCTCGAAGAACTACTTCACCAGAAGGCCGATGTTGTTTCTGATGAGGAAGTTAGTCCGTATCTCCGGGATCAGATTTTTCAGGAAGCGGTGGCCGTTTGAAAAAAGACCCGCAAATCTATCTGGCACATATCCGCGATGCAATTCAGGCAATCCGGGAGTATACCGAAGAGGGTAAAGATGTTTTTTTGAAGGATCGCAAAACGCAGGATGCGGTGATCCGGAATCTCGAGATTATCGGGGAGGCCGTAAAAAACCTTCCGTCAGAGATGACATCGCGGCATCAGTCTGTTCCGTGGAAAAATATAGCAGGAATGCGGGATCGGTTGATTCACCATTATTTTGGAGTGAATCTCAAGATGGTTTGGGGTGTGGTCGAGAATCGGTTGGATGAATTAGATGGGGTGATCCAGAAGGAATTCAACCTGCTTCTTTAATCACGCGTAAGCTGATGGACTCCTCCCGCATCAACGCCCTCGGCTGGACGCCGAAAGTCTCCCTCAAAGAAGGAATCGCCCGCGCCTATCAGGACTTCCTTTCCCGCATGGGATAAAGAATTTTACAACCGCTGTCGCTTGAGGGATAGAGAGGGACTTCGGAGGCGAAGAAGAGGCAACAGTCGGTTGTGAAAAAGGATGTTCTACGACCGCAAGCGTATGCCGATTTTCTTGCCCGGTTCTGCTGATTTTTGTTGTGTATAAAGATGATCGTGGGACATATGTTTTCTGAACTCTGAACTCTGAACTCTGAACTCTGAACTCTGAACTCTGAACTCTGAACTCTGAACTCTGAACTCTGAACTCTGAACTCTGACCGCCATGGGGATCTCCAAAAAATATTTAGCTGAGAATTTCGTTCCGGTTCATTTTGATCCGGAGAGATTGGCGGCTGTCTTGAAAGAGCAGTTGCCGGTAGTCGACTTCTGTTTCCTAATGGGATCAGCTGCCGACGGGATCGTGAACGCGTATTCAGATTTGGACCTGGCCTTTTATTTGATGGGAAAATCATCATATTCTTTTTACACGCAGGCAATGGAGGCGGTGCGCAGTGTGGTACCGGATGTTCGGTGCGATATCGGAATTCTGAACTCGGCCGAGCCGATTTACCGGTTCGAGGCGCTGAAGGGCAGGCTGCTGTTTGCCCGCGATCAGGAGCGGTACGTCACATTTTTTTCGAAAACCTGCCGCGAGTATGAAAGCCAGATGTTCGATTATGAACGGCAACTGAAATATCGACGCGCTTGTCTTGCAACGGGTTGAACGATTTAAACGAGGTGCAACGCATCGATTTAACGAGCGGCCCGGCCGCGTTTTAACGATATTTGGAGGATCCAAATGAAATATAACGGAGTGGTGCAGAGGAAGCTGGCTTTGTTGAACACCCAGGTGCTGAGGCTCGAAGAGAGCCTGAAAGACGTTTCATTCAGCGAGTTTGAGGAGAGTTGGATATTGCGCTCCATGGCCGAGCGCGCTCTGCAGGTCGCGGCGGAAATCATCATCGACGTCGCGGAACGGATTCTGGCATTGGAAAAATCCGGGCCTGCCGCTACGGCCGCTGAGGCCATCGAATCCTTGGTCAGTCTGGGCGTACTTGAATCGTCGCAACCGTATGCGGATATTACCCGTTTTCGCAACCTGATCGTTCATCAGTATGAAGAGATCGACCCCGTCATCTTGTTTGATTTGTCGAAAAAGCGGCTGGATGACTTCCGCAAATTCCGCGACGAAATTGATGCGCTGGAATAAAACAGCTGTTCAATGATTCTGTCGTTCATGATTTTGTAAATTTTTTTAGTGGCTCTTCGCGTAAAAGACTCCCCGATTGTAACGACTTCAACGTTCAACGCATTTAACGCCCCTTTCACCTATCAGGATTTCCTGAGTCGTTTTAAATGATTATTTCCCGTATCTCGCATCTCGCATCCCGACACACTGAACCATGAACTCCGAACTCCTCCTCTCTCTTCCGCCCAACATGTGCGGGAGCCTGCCGGTTTGCGATCCGGAACTGGCCGCGCGCTGTTTCGCCACCTTCGACCCGCCCGGTTCGCAGCTCGGTTCCGGCGGCGGCACCGCCTATCTGCTGGAGCAGGGCTGGGGCGCGAGCCGCGACGGGAACAGAGATTTCCAATGCTTGGAAGGCGAAAAGGGGGAAAGCTCCGCCTTCTTCCAATGGTTGGAACGTGGCAATAAACTGCTGGTGCACTCCGGCGGGGAAAGTCGGCGGCTTCCCGCATATGCCGCGGCGGGCAAATCATTCATGCCGGTTCCGGCCTTGCGCTGGAAATACGGTCAGCGGCTCGACCAGACCCTGCTCGACATGCAAAAGCCGTTCCTGGACCGCGTCATGGCGGCCGCCTCCGGTGCCCGCACGATGGTTGCCAGCGGCGATGTCCTGCTCGAGGGCAGCGTGGACTCCCTCCCGGACGCCGATGTGGTGTTGCTCGGCATGTGGACCACCCCGGAGGATGCCGAACATTTCGGCGTCTTTTTCTGCGATCAGAAAAACCCGGAGCATCTGGTTAAATTCCTCCAGAAACCGGCCCCCGAGGTCACGCGCGAACTTTCCCGCTCGCGATTGTTTATGGTCGACGTCGGCGTATGGCTGCTGAGCGAGCGAGCGGTTGCGTGCCTGATGAAAAAGTGCGGGTGGGACGCGGATGCACAGAGCTTTTCCGGCGGCCTTCCCGGCACCTACGATTTGTACGGCGAGTGGGCGCTTCATTTGGGATCCGATCCGGAAGAACCGGATGCGGACGTTTCCGAACTCTCTGTTGCCGTGATGGCCGTGGAGAATGGCGAGTTCTATCACTTCGGCCGCAGCAGCGACATTATTGACTCCTCCTATCGCCTGCAGAACAAAGTGATGGACCAGACGCAGCTGGGCGCCGTTCCGTCGATGGGACAACCCAAACAGTTTATTCTCAACTCCGTGTTCGATGCCCGCCGCAGCGAGGACAACACCGCACTTTGGATCGAAAACAGCTTTGTACCGAAATCGTGGGGGGTAACCCGCCGCAACGTCATCACCAATATTCCGGAAAACGACTGGACGCTGGAGTTGGCCGACGGGCGCTGCCTGGACATAGCCCCGGTTGGTGACGATGCGTTCGCCATCCGCGGCTACGGATTCGACGATGCCTTCCGCGGCCCCGTCGGCGATCCGTCGACCGCCTGGATGGGATCCTCCGTGATCTCCTGGCTCGAAAAGCGGAACCTCTCTCTCGAAGAGGCGGGGCTGGACCCGCAGCTGGACTTGCAACTCGCACCGCTTTTTCCAATGTTTGGACAAAAAGAGCTCGATGGCGCATTCATCCAGTGGATGCTCGATGAAAACCCTGCAGCCAGCAGCGGGTTTTCCAATCATTGGAAAAATTCGACCCGCCTCTCGGCCCGCGAGATCGGGCAGCAGGCCAATTTGAAGCGACTGATGGATCAGCGCCGCGACTTTTGCAGCCGCAGCCTGCCGGTTATGATTCGCCACGGCGCCAACAGCCTCTTCTACAAACTGGATATCAGCCGCGCCGCGCAGGAGTATGCGCGCGCCGGACTTCCACTGATTCCGGAGGAAGAGATCGCCTGGCGCGGCGACCGAATGCTTCCGGTGCACGATCAGATTTTCCGGTCCGCCGTCTGCCGTGAGCGGGGCGAAGAGGCCCTCGCGAAGCAGCACAAACAGGAAGCATTTGATCGCCTGCATACCCTGCTGGTAGGCCCACTAAAATCAAAAAAACCCGACCCCTTCTGTCCCGTGCCGAAAGCCCGTTTTGTGGGGGGCCCCGGCCGGGTGGGGCCCGACCGCGCGGGGGGGGGGAGGGAACCCCCGCTTTTTTGTCTCAAACGGGGGGGTTCTTTTTTTAGCGTGTTTTTAAATACAAACGGACAACCGCCGATCCAGGTCTTTGTGCGGCATATCAACGAACCGGAGCTGGTCATCCGCTCCATCGACCTCGGGCTCAAAGAAACACTGAAAACCTACGAGGATGTTGGTGCCTATAATCAGCTCGGCTCCGGCTTCGCCATCGCCCGTGCCGCCTTCGCTCTGACCGGATTCCACCCCGACTTTAATGGTAGCTTCCAAGGTTTGGAAAATGTAGACGCGGTCTTCGCGGGCGTTACAGCCCGGGCACCGCGTTTCCAATGCTTGGAAAAACAACTCGAAGCGTTTGGCGGCGGCATTGAAGTTTCCCTGCTGGCAGCGCTTCCGAAAGGCTCGGGACTCGGCACCAGCAGCATCCTTGCGGGAACCCTGCTCGGCGGACTGGCCGACTTCTGCGGCCTCGGCTGGGACTGCATAGAGATTGCCCGGCGCGTCAGCGCACTCGAACAGATGCTCGGAAGCGGCGGCGGCTGGCAGGACCAATACGGTGGAATCCTTCCCGGCGCAAAACTGATTGAGACAAAGCCCGGCCTCTCGCAGGATGCCGTCGTACGCCGCGCCTCGTCCGAATTCTTCGACGAAGCCATCCGCGACGGGCGGATTCTTCTGTACTACACCGGTGTCACCCGCGTCGCCCACGACGTGCTGGGCGAAATTGTCTGCAACATGTTTTTAAATGAGTCAGAGGTCCTCACGGCGCTGGAAGGAATTGCCGAAAACGGTGCGCATGCACTGGATGTTGTGCAACGCGGCGAGTGGGACGAATTTGTTCAGGTGATTCGGAAAAGCTGGGAGCTCAACCGGAAACTCGACAGCGGCGTCAACCCGCCCGCCGTGCAGGAAATCATTCAGCGGATCGAAGGCTCATACGCCGCACTCAAACTGGCTGGCGCCGGCGGGGGCGGCTACATGATCCTCATCACCGAAAGCCACGAACAATCGATGGAGATCAAACGCAAACTGACCGGCAGCCCGCCCAACAAAAACGCCCGCTTCGTCGACCTCGAAGTCTCCAAAACCGGCCTCCAGATTTCACGGAGCTGACGCTTTAAAAAGCTTTAACCACTGATTGACTCCCAATTTGCCGACGACGCAAGGCTGCCGGGATGTGTTGTCTACGTAGCATGAGCATTTTGCTAATCGCAAAATGGCGGACTAAACGATTCCCGAAGCTTCGGGGAACCCTTCACGGAAGGGTTTGATTTAAAGTGGAGAGTCCACTCGCACCTGAGCCAACAGGCGAAAGAGGCTGGCGCTATTGTGACGGCAGCGAAGCGGCAACCTTGCTTGCAGATGAATTCTTTACTCTAAATCTTTATCGTTTATCCCCTCTTCCAACGGCGGGGCAGAGTTTTTCGATTAGATAAACTTCGCCGTTGCTAAAGTAAAAAAGAATTCGAATCACATCACCATATTGGTAGATGTGTAATTAGTGCCGGATTAGTGGTCAAAAACCGCAGTTGCAAAGGATTCTGTATGAGTGATGAGTTGTTCAAGGAGGAAGGCTACCAGCTGATGGGTGCCGCCTTTGAGGTTTATAACGAACAGGGATGTCACTTGTCCGAGGATATCTATCAGGCATCCATGGAACAGGAGCTTGCCATGCGGGGCCTTCCGTTCGATCCGCAGCGCCATCTGAATGTCTTCTATAAAGGAATCAAGCTGGAGCCGAAGTTTATTCCGGATCTGTTTGTTTTTGATGAAATCATCGTCGAACTGAAAGCGGTGAAAAAGCTACTGCCGGAGCATGAAGCGCAGTTGATCAACTATCTGGCGATTACGGGGAAGAAGGTTGGCTACCTGATCAATTTCGGGCATCAGGGCTCGCTGGAGTGGAAACGAATTGTACTGTAAGAGCAAGAGTTCTGACCACTAATTGGCTCCGAATTTACCGGCGACGCAACGCTGCCGGATAGGTATTGGTTGCGTAGCAGTAGCATCCGAATAATTTTCGGATGGAGGAAATAAACGGGGCTCTGTTGCACAGAGCTGCCCTGCGTGCAGGGCTTGCTTCAAGGAATAAAATGAAAACACAAACCGGTTTGTTTTTTCATTTTATTCCTCGAAGCGTTCTGTTTCTTTCTCCTCATGCAGAGAATAGGTGGCTTCGATTAGAAGACGTTAGCTTAAATGAGAAAATACCTCCCGCTGGCCATTGCCAGAGCGGAAAAATTGCGAAGTTCATTAGTGGTTAAAAACCTCTCCGTCCCCCTGGTTTTGTGCGCGGTTAGAAAACCAGCTATTGAGAAATCATTTTAAAAATCTGAACTGTGAAATTTCTACAGGGCATACAGTTTCTATTTCTACAGCTGCTGGCACACTTCCCCTGCCAGTGGTTTCGGAAATTTGTGCTGCGCCTGCTCGGCGCGCAGATCGACCGCTCGGCCGTGCTCTACGGCGGATTTGAAATCCGCAGCCCGCGCAAACTGACCATCGGCGCGAATAGCTCGATAGGCCATAAAGCCACGCTGGATGCCCGCGGCGGCCTGACCATCGGACGCAACGTCAACTTTAGCAGCGAAGTCATGATCTGGACCGCGCAGCATGACTACCGAAGTTCGACCTTTGAAACGAATTTTAAATCGGTGACCATTGGTGATTATGTCTGGCTCGGTCCGCGCTGCATCATTCTTCCCGGTGTCACCGTCGGGGAAGGGGCCGTCGTCGCCGCAGGTGCGGTTGTGACCAAAGATGTTGAACCCTATGCGGTTGTTGCTGGCGTGCCTGCAAAGAAAATTTCAGACAGGCCAGGCAATCTGAATTACAACCCCGCCGCAGATCCGGCACCTTTTGTTTGAAGATTGCGTCCCGCGGAAGTGAGTAGTAGATTTTAATCCATGAAATCAATAGATACAGAACCTGTTTCCGGGCTCGCAGCCCGGGCAAAAGCAGCCCTCGGCGATGAGCCGGGATTGAAGCTGGCGATCCTTTATGGTTCTGCCGCGACTGGCAGGATGCGGGCAGGCAGTGATGTGGATATTGCAGTTCTTTTTGATCGCCCGTTGCGTGCGGAACAAAAAATGACATTGATAGGGCAACTCGACATCTTGCCGAGATTTAACGAATTAGGCGGACCCCTTTTTTAGAAAAAATGCTACAGATCACGGAGTGGGCCCATTTTTCATCTGGATATCTGTTTAAATCTGCGAACTCTGCGGGTAGAATTCAGGCGTTTAGGAGATAAGCATGACTGCATTAGCTGAAAAAATTTATGACGAAGTACTGGATCTGCCCACGGACCAAAGGCTTGGACTGATTGATAAGTTACTGGAAAGTATTAATCCATCGATATCATCTATTCAGGAGGCCTGGGTCAAAGAAGCAGAGAAACGACTGGAGAGCTATCGGGAAGGAAAAGTTCAGTCGATACCCGGCGAAGAAGTGTTCCGCAGGCTGCAGGATCGATTAAGCAAATGAGCTATCGCTTTCTTCCTCAGGCGGAGCACGATCTCAGTGATGCGATTGACTATTATGAAATATGCCAGCCTGGGCTGGGAACCGAGTTCCTGATCGAAATCCGTCAAACCATTGCTCGTATCCTTGAGTATCCCGATGGATGGGCACAGGTTTCTGATAACGCTCGCCGGGGCCTGACCAACCGATTCCCTTATGAAATTATCTATGCGATCGAGAACGATTCGGTGCTTATTTTGGCGGTCGCAAACCAGCATCGCCATCCTGACTTCTGGAAAAACCGTTGAGCTTCCAAGGCTTGGAAAAGGTTAAAAGATAGGACTGACACCTTTCCCGATTTCAACGAGCAAGCCTTCCAGGCGAGGCGAATAAACAAAATAACGACCTGAGCTATTGCGAACGTGCTTTTTGTGAAGCAAAAAGAAGAGACCATCGGGATCGGCAATTAGGCGGACTGACCCCTTTTTGACCCCTTTTCCTTACGGCGCATGTCGGGCAGCGCCTTGGAGCGAAGCGGAAAGATACCTGAGGTAGACCGAAAGTGCTTTTTGGTACTCCAAAAAGAAGAGACCGCAGGGAACGGCAATTTTGCAACGCAAAATAATGAGCCCCGCGACCACCGCAGGTAGAGGCTGGCGCTAACGCGCCGGCAACGAAACGAACGTGTAGAGGCAATGGTTTACTGGAAAATATCAGAATTCAAGGACTGACCCGTTCTTCCACCCCTGTCGCTCAACACCAATTCCCGGCATCTAATGATTCAGAAAGCAAATATAGCAGGAATTAACCCCGAAGAATTGCACCGGCTGGGATCCGTTTTTGAGCAAGAGCCGAATCTTCGCGAAGTCATTTTGTACGGCTCCCGTGCAAAAGGGACGCACCGTCCGGGTTCAGACATTGATCTTACCCTGAAAGGGACCGCTCTGACGACTGCCTGGCTGATGGATTTGTCAGCAAAGATTGACGATTTGCTGTTGCCTTACGAGGTGGATTTGTCGATTTTCGAGCATATTGATAATCCGGATTTGATTGAGCATATCAGCCGGGTCGGAAAGGTGGTGTTCAGTAATGAGTGACAATCAGGATATTCGATGGCAGCAGCGCTTTTCGAATTACAAAAAAGCACTGACCCAGATGGCCGACTTCATGAGTGTTCCCGAGCTTAACCGGCGCGAAGAGCAGGGGCTGATCAAAGCGTTTGAATACACCTATGAACTGGCATGGAACACCCTGAAGGATTTTCTCGAATATCAGGGTGTTGGTGAAATTGTGGGATCCCGCGATGCATTTCGCAAAGCCTTCGCCGAGGGGATTATAGAAGACGGGCACATCTGGATGCGCATGATCGAGAGCCGTAATAAAACATCGCACACCTATAACGAGGAGACCGCAAAAGGAATCATAGACAGTGTCCGGTCCGAAATTTATCCCGCTTTCTGTGAGCTCGAGCAGACCCTGAGTGGACGGCTGACTCCTGACCTCTGAATCCTAGCCCTTAGCCTTTAGCACCCAGCTCCCAGTCCCTAGTGCCCAACACCTTCCGCCCCGGCGGATCTGCCGGAGGCAGAAAAGTCTAACAGCTAATTGCTAACATCCAACATTCTACTGTCCACGATTTACAATCTTCCGACCCTTTTTCCGAGGCGCTGCAATAAAGCAAGATAACGAGTTAGGCGGACTGACCCCTTTTCTGCTTCCTTTTTTTTGATCTCCAACCTTTAAATCCTGTAGCCATTTAAACCAAAGTTGACCCCATGAGCTTTGCATTGCAAAATCATGATCAAATGGGCATTTTAGACTCATGAAATTAACACTCACAGATATTCAGCAGATTGCTGCTGAGATTGCGGGGTCATTGCATCCACTTCAGGTGCTTCTTTTTGGGAGCTATGCAGAGGGAACTGCGACTGAAGATAGTGATTTGGACCTGCTTATCGTGATGCAAAGTTCTGAGCCGCGGTACAAACGCAGTGCATCGGTACGCAAGCTGTTTTGGCCTCCGAAGGCTCCCATGGACATTTTAGTTTATACTCCCGAGGAAGTTGAGCAGTGGAATGGAGTCCCGAACCATGTGCTGACGAATGCATATAAAACCGGAAAGGTTCTTTATGCGGCCTGAGCGGGAATTCGCACTGGAATGGCTTCATAAGGCCAGAAACGATCTGTTGTCCGCAAAAGCCGTATTGGCCTCGGAATACGGCATCACAGATGTTCCCTGTTTTCATGCCCAGCAAGCTGTAGAAAAGGCACTGAAAGGGCTGCTCACATGGCACGGGGTTTCGTTTGGGAAGACTCACGACCTGATGGTTCTGCTCGCTGCTGGGGTGGAGATCATTCCCGACCTTGAAGATTTACGCTCCATCTGCGAGGAGCTTTCGGAGTTTGCCGTTGATGTACGTTATCCCGGAGGAATTTCTGAGCCTCCCGAAGGAGAGGCTGAAAGATTCGTATCCGAGTCTGAGGCGATTCTTGGACGGATCAAAAAAGAGATGGGAACCTCTAACGGCTTTCCGGGACGACTTTAACGAGCGGCTTTGTCGCGACTTTTTAACGACTTCAATTTATCCTGTGGAACCTTGTTCCATAGGACGACTTGAACGAGCGCAGTGTTTCAACGAGCGGGTTGTCCCGCGTTTTAATGATTTTAACGAATTTAACGAGCCGCAAAGCGGCGTTTTAACGAGGTGCTTTGCACCGTTTTAACGATTTCAACGAGCAAGCCTTCCAGGCGAATAAACAAAATAACGAGTTAGGCGGACTGACCCCTTTTTTCCAGTTGCTACGGAACCCTCCGTGATCCCGGACACGGAGAAGCATTCGACACCCGATGGCGAGATCATGGTCTTATCCATAACAGAGTTTCCATTGAAGCCGGTTGCAACACGCGGACGCTGTTATCGTCGGTCAGGCAGCACGACCCGGCAGATGACGCCATCGGAAATTGCTGAGATGCATCTGCACAGCACGGGTCAGAGCATGGATGCGGTTATTGTTTCCGGCAAAGGCAAAGAGGATCTTAACTGGGATGCTGTGCGGGAATATATGCGCCGGGCAACGAAGCAGGGACGGCGCACTTTTTCTGAGGGGGACGATCCATGGCAGGTGTTGAAGAAGCTGGAGTTGGTTAAATCAGAGCAGGAAATCACCCGTGCTGGCATTTTGTTGTTCGGGAAAAATCCACAGTCTCCTTTAATGCAGGCCGTGGTTCACGCGGGCCGTTTGCGTGAAAAAGTCCATATTATGGACAATCGGATTATTGAGGGATCTATCATTGATCAAGTCGAAGAAACCGTTGAGTTCATCAAAAAGAATCTGCATGTGCGCTTTGAAATCACCGGAGAGCCGCAGCGGAAAGAGGTCTGGGACTATCCGCTGACTGCGTTGCGCGAAGCGGTCATTAATGCGATTTGCCACCGAGACTATGGCGACACGGCGGATATACAGATCAAGATATTTGAGGATGCCCTTCAGGTCTGGAGTCCCGGATTTTTGCCGTTTAACGTAACGGTGGATGATCTGTTCGATCCGGAGCACACCTCCAAGCCTCGCAACAAACTGATCGCACAGGTTTTTTACGATCTAGGACTGATTGAACGGTACGGAAGCGGGATTCGCCGGATACTGGAATCCTGCAAAGATGGGGGGTTGCCGGAGCCGATATTCGAGAACTTTTCGGGCGGATTTCGCATCAGATTTTCATCTTCGGATTCATCTGGCGAACAGAGATATCCACAGGCCGTGGAAAAAGATGTCCCATTAAATGGCACATTAAGTGGCACATTAAATGGCGCGTTAAATGGCGCGTTAAATGGCGCGTTAAATGAGGGGGTCGTGTGTTTGCTGGAGGTAATTCAAAAAAATTCAGGCATTCAGCGTAGAGAAATAGTTGAGAAGCTAGGCATTCCGGAAAGGACAGTGGATCGCCATCTTGCTGAACTTGTATCGAGCGGGAAGATTGAACGGCGGGGTAGCAAAAAGACAGGTGGGTATTGGGAAGTTTTGGAATAGCCGGGATCATAAACTGCGACCCGGCGACATCCAGCACTCGCTGGCTGATGTTTCCAACGCTCGGAAAATTCTGAGTTATGAGCCGGAAGTGGAGTTAAAAGCAGGGTTGGCTCAACTGTTGGATTAAGAAAATTTTCCAACGTTTGGAACATTTTCTTCCAGACATTGGAAAAATGACTAAATAATAGGAGCTCTGCCGTGGAGGAACCTGGGCCGTGCAGTTAACAAAGGCGTACTTCACCGGCCTACGCCACTGGCAGTGACACCGGCCCCATTGTCCCAATAATTTTGTCATCCCCTTCCCTGTGGTTTTTGACCCTGACAATCGAATCAGAAATTGATACACACAGACAGAAATTGAGGTAAAGCCATGTACACCACCATTGAAGCAGACATTGAAAACGGACGGATCAAAAGTCCGGAAATCCGGAAACTTCCTGCCGTAGCGCATGTATTGATTACATTGTTGCCGGGGAAGGCGGAAAAAGAGCCCGTGACATCGCCTCAGGATCGAACCAGCTTGCTAGCCCGCTTTGCGGGAGCATGGCAGGGAACAGCCTTGGTTCGGGAAGAACAGGGGGCGTATGAGGCCCGGAGCGAACTCAAATGACCTATTTACCGGACACCAATGCATGGATCGGCTTTTTAAACGCCGATGGGAGTAAGGTTCAGCAGAGGCTTAAAGCGACCGATTCCTCTGACATCAGATTGTGCTCTATTGTAAAAGCGGAGTTGTATTTCGGTGCTGAACGAAGTTCTCGTAGAGAAGAAAACCTGAAATTATTGAATGAGCTTTTTGCGGGGATTGAATCGCTTGATTTTGATGATAAGGCCGCTCTGATGTATGGGGAAATTAGAAGTGATCTTGCATCTGCCGG
Organism: Kiritimatiellota bacterium; assembly: GCA_014381785.1. Classification (GTDB taxonomy): domain Bacteria; phylum Verrucomicrobiota; class Kiritimatiellia; order Kiritimatiellales; family Tichowtungiaceae; genus Tichowtungia. The sequence goes on along the minus strand of JACNKZ010000032.1, from coordinate 3,006 downwards.
AACACCGATCGGACCAAATGACCTCATGATCGCCGCGATCGCTTTGGCAACCGAGCCGTAGGCGAGCTGGGCTCCGCGAATGCGGGGCAACGAAGTGGCAAACGACACGGTGCTTGTCACACACAACACCCGCGAGTTTTCGAGGGTTGAATCCTTAAAAATCGAGGACTGGGAACTGTGACTCTTGTCGGGCTCCGCCGCCCACCGATTCTAAAAATCATTGGCTCGTACCTTTTGGGCTGTCCATCTTCGTCCCCTTGCTTTCCTCTGTGTGAAAAATATTAAAATATCGGACTGACCCCTTTTTCGGAGGTCAGAGGACAGAAATCAGATGCGTCCAACCCTCATCAACCATCAACCAACAACCGTTTTCGCGCAACTTTGTTGCGTTGAACGTCGCAACCGGCAAATCGACCAGTTTGTTATCACTGCTGGATGGCTTAGAAGCCATTGTCGGGCAAACGGTAGAGCGCAAATTTATGCCGTCGCGCTCCGGCGACATCCAGCACTCGCTAGCTGACATTTCTAATGTTCGGAAAATTCTGAGTTATGAGCCACAGGTGGATCTGAAAACGAAATTAACTCAACTAATGAACTTTGACAATTCGATCACGATCTCTTCATGAAAGTTCTCCACGTCACAAACTACGACAACCTCGGCGGTGCCGGCATTGCCGCGCATCGTTTGCACATGGCGTTGCGGAAGGTTGGGGTCGATTCCCGGATGCTGGTGCGGCGGAAGGGGACAAATGATCCAACCGTCGAGGAGGTTGGGTCATTTACCCCAGTTGATAGTTGTTCGTTGGTAGTTGGTAAGGGAAGAGATAAAAAACCTCAGCAACCAATCATTAGGCAACTTAACAACTGTCGGGCGCGACTTCCAGTCCGCGCCCGCGGATGGCTCGGAGCGAAGCTCACCAAGGCGCTGGGCATGGAAGGTTGTTCACTCAACATCTTTCCAACGGGACTACACAAAGTGCTGAACGCTTCGGATGCGGATGTGATTCACCTGCATTGGATCAATAACGAAATGATTTCGATTAAGGAGATCGCAAAGATCAACAAACCGATTGTCTGGACGCTGCATGACATGTGGCCGCTGTGCGGCGCAGAACACTTCCCGGGGTGGGCGACGGCCGCAGGCCGGAGGACAGAGGACGGAAGTCAGAGGACAAAGGCCGGAGATCAGCGGTCGGGGGTCGGAGAGGGAGAGAAGGCGTCGGAAAATAAAACCCCAGCAACCAGCACCCAGCACCCAGCAACTGGAGTCGCTCTGCATGACGCAGTAAATAGGTGGATATATCGAAAGAAAATGCAGTCATGGCAGCGACTTCACGTCCACTTCGTCGCTCCCAGCAACTGGATGGCGGAACAGGTTCGGCAGAGCGTTCTGTTTGCTAATGCTCCGGTTGCGGTGATCCCGAACTGTCTGGATTTGGAAATTTTCCAACCATTGGAACAATCGGAATGCCGGAAAAAACTCGGGTTGCCGCTCGATAAAAAGCTGATTCTTTTCGGGGCGTTTGATCCACTTGACCCGAATAAAGGGTTGGACTTGCTTGAAGCAGCACTGAAAAAACTACCGGAAGAGACTCGGGAGAGTACAGGGGTCGTGGTGTTTGGATGTAGGGGAGAGTCGAGGATTGGCGGGTTAGAGACGTTCTGGCTCGGTAAAGTTTCCAATGATTGGAACATGGCGGAGGTGTATAACGCGGGCGATTTGACCTGTGTGCCGTCTCGCCGGGAGTCTTTCGGTTATACAGCGGCGGAATCGCTGGCTTGCGGGGTGCCCGTGGTGGCATTTCGAACCTCTGGGCTTATTGATATCGTCGATCATCAAGAAAGCGGCTGGTTGGCCGATCCGTTTGACACGGAGGATTTGGTGAATGGGATATCTTGGGTTTTAGAGGGCGCGGGTTTGTCCCGGCGATCAGCTGATGCGGGGCTTTCTAAACATAATCGAACAAAAGCACAGCATTGTTTTGCAAATGAAATTGTTGTGAGAGATTACTTGTCGTTTTCCAGAGAGGTTTTAAGGGCAGAATGATGTTTTTATTTAAATAACGGAACCGATGAAAAATTACAGAACAGAATTACAGGAGGCACAAAAATGTTTAAAGATAAGATATTGCTGATTACCGGAGGAACCGGTTCATTTGGAAATGCGGTGCTGAAGCGGTTTCTGGATACCGATGTGGGTGAAATCCGTATTTTCAGCCGAGATGAAAAGAAACAAGATGATATGCGGCATAAGCTGCAAAACGACAAGGTCAAATTCCACATCGGCGATGTCCGAGACTTTAACAGCATCAATTCCGCGATGCGCGGGGTGGATTATGTGTTCAGCGCCGCCGCGCTGAAGCAGGTTCCATCTTGCGAGTTTTATCCGCTTCAGGCGGTTTACACCAATGTGATCGGCACGGAGAACACCCTGAATGCCGCCATAGAAAACAATGTGAAAAACGTCATTGTGCTGAGCACCGACAAGGCGGTCTATCCGATCAATGCCATGGGGATGTCTAAGGCGCTCATGGAAAAAGTGGCCGTGGCCAAAGCCCGTACGATTGAAGGCGGTAAGGGCCCGGTGATCTGCGTGACCCGTTATGGCAATGTAATGGCTTCACGCGGATCCGTGATTCCGCTGTTTGCCGGCCAGTTGAAGGCCGGCAAGGCGCTGACCGTGACCGATCCGGACATGACCCGCTTCATGATGTCGCTGGACGATGCGGTGGATCTGGTGCTATTTGCCTTCAAGAACGGAATTGGCGGGGACACGTTTGTGCAGAAAGCACCCGCCGCTACGATCGGACAACTGGCTGAAGCATTGAAGACAATCTTCAAGCTGAAGAACGAAGTCAGGGTGATCGGCACCCGTCACGGTGAAAAGAAGCACGAAACGCTGCTGAACCGCGAAGAGCTGGTGCATGCCGAAGATCTGAAGGAGTATTATCGGGTTCCTTCTGACACCCGCGATTTGAATTATGGAAAATATTTTGAAGTCGGCGA
>JACNKZ010000076.1 GCA_014381785.1 Kiritimatiellota bacterium | reverse complement strand
ATGGGTTTATTTCAAAAAAGACAGAGGCGGGGCGACAAAAATTAAATGATTTTTTTATGAAGAGCCATTTCCTGATTGTTCCGTCTGAGGCGGAGTGCTACGGGTTGGTTTTTTGTGAGGCGAGTTCGTTCGGGCTACCTTCGTTGGCTACACAGGTGGGGGGGATTCCTGCGATTGTTAAAGATGGAGTTAATGGTTATTTATTTGATTTACATGCATCTCCAACTGAATATGCGAATAAAATTGAAACGCTTTTTTCTGATGAGAAACGATATGCCAAATTAGCTAAAAGTAGTTTTTGTCGATATGAATCGGATTTGAACTGGGCGGTTGCCTCAAATAAAATAACAAAACTGATAAAGCAGGCGCTGGATTAATAAAGAGGGTTCTATGAAGAGATTTTGGAGGAAAGTTATCCCTGATACGATGTGGTTTGGGCTGGTTGATTTTAAGAATTTAATAGCTGCCTCGTTTGTGTATCAATTGGATGCGATTAGATTTATGCGATATGCGCGGACATCGGGAAGGGGGTTGAAGGAAAAGCAATTAGAGGCCTATTTATGGGCTCAAGCGCATGTTATTGAAAAGGGCCTCTCACTTCCCGAGACTCGGTTGGGATACGGAAAGGCGGGGATTGACGGGCTTTTTTCCGCGTGTGATCAATATTTGCAGGCCGGCTATAAAAGGTCAATTATAGCATTTGAAAATGCATTAGATGTTTTACATCAATATGTGCAGTTTCACGAGAAGAGTGGGCATGATGTTGGCTCTATTAAATCTCGGTTGGATAAATATGATGTTCCCTGTGGGGTTCATGGTGCAGGAACTATAAATTATTCTAAAAAAGAATATTGTTCGTTAGCCCATGGGGATTTTGTCGAATTTGTTAATAGCAGGAGTTCAGTCCGTTCATTTGGACAAGATCCTGTTCCTGAAGAGTTGGTGCAAGAATCTCTAGAGTTAGCTCGAAAAAGCCCATCGGCCTGTAATCGACAGTGCTGGGAGGTTGTGTGGGTAAAATCTGATGAGGCTAAGTCATCCCTTCTTGCACTTCAAAACGGAAGTCGAGGCTTTGGTGAGCACGCAGATAGCTTTTTAGTTATCACAGGCGACCTGTCAGTCAGCTTTGGATTGCGAGAACGGCGACAGGTTTTTATCGACTGCGCGTTGTATGCTATGACGCTAATGAATGCGTTACATTATTTTGGCGTAGGTGTGTGCCCTTTGAATTGGTCAGTATTGCCTCGTGAAAATAAAAAGATGCTTAACCTGTTAAAATTGTCAGACTCATCAGAGGTGGTAATTATTTTAGCAATAGGCTCGCTTCCAGATAATGTTGAGGTCGCTAAGTCGGTTAGGAAAACAGTTCAAGAGACGTTGTCGATCAGATAAAAGAAGGTTGAATGAGAATCGCGATTATTACATTTCAGTCTGCACTGAATTACGGCGCAGTTCTGCAGACTTATGCGCTGAGTGCATTTTTGCGTCAGCAGGGGCATGAACCTAAAGTGATCCAGTATTGCCCAAACGCTGAGCTTACTGGGAAATTTAAGAATCGGTATCGGGTGTTTGGATTGCACCCCGCCGACTATTTGAATGCGTATCGTCAGCATGCGTTTAAAGCGTTTCGTGAGCGTTACATTCCGCAGACGGAGCGTGTATATCATACATTAGATGATTTAGCAGAGCTGGAAGCGTTTGATGCTTATATTTGCGGTAGTGATCAAGTGTGGAATGCGGAATTGACCGGGGGGCAGTTGGATCCTGCCTATTTTCTTTCTTTTGCCAAGGCCGGCGCAAAGCGGATTGCCTATGCCGCAAGTACGGGGGGCAACGGGTTTCAGGATGAAGTGCGTGCCGCTCAATTACTCGAAAACCTGACGTATTTATCTGTGCGAGAGGCGAGTCTGGTCGAGCCGGTTGCGCGGCTTAGCGGGAAAATGGTGAAACCCGTATTGGATCCGACCTTGTTGCCTGCCGATTACTCTCCGCTTATTCAAAAACGCAGGGGGCGCTATATATTGCTGTATGCCTCGCAGGAAGTACCTGGGATTTATCGGCGCGCGCGCGATTTGGCGCAAATGACAGGTCTGCCGATTCTCAATTTAGGAGCACGGGTGAACCCCTGGAAACATCCGGGCCGGCAGATCTGCAGTTCGCCTGCGGGATATGTATCGCTGTTCAGTCAGGCCGAATATGTGGTCACGAGCTCGTTCCATGGAACCGTTTTTTCAACAATTTTTAAGCGCCCGTTTTTTAGCTGTGCTCTAGAAGGCGAGCGCGCTGCGCGAAATGTCCGCATGGTTGATTTTTTAGAAAATGTTGGGCTGAGGGACCGTTTTTTTGAGGCGGATCGAGTGCTGAAAAATGATGATTTGCGTGCCGCACAAGCGGTTGACTGGACTGCCGTCAGTGAAAAATTGCACTCTTTACAGCAAGCGTCGGTTGAGTTTTTACAGAGCAGCTTAAGCGAGTAGTCGATTGCCTGGAAGATGCCCGGGTTGAATTTCAGATGAGGTTTGATTAATATGCAAAATAATAGCCACCGAGTGATTAATTTTACATTGATCGGTTTAATTTATGTTGGTCTGATTCTGCTGCTGATCAGTAAAGGGCAGTTTTTGCTTTCAGGGTTGTTGGCGCTGTTTCCTTTTGCTGTAAGTCTGGTGCTGAACCGGGAGCGGGTCTTCATATACTCCCTGTATGCCAGCGTGGCGTTAATTGGGATTCCTGGAATTCGTCTAGACTCAGTTGCTGCGGGGATGTTGTTTCAATTCGCTGTGGTTTTTGTTTTCGCGGTAAATATTTTGATGCAAAACGAACGCGCAAAGCGCCCTGATTTGTGTGGCTGGCTGCTGATTATATTCCTTCTCAATATGTTGATAACAGCCAGTATCCGCGGCTTTGGTTTGTACCGCCTGGGCGGAAATATGATTGGGGGGATGACCTATATTCAAATTTTGATTGGTTTTCTGTTTTTCCTTTATCTGCGCGGCCAGAATTTCTCTCCCGAGAAAGTCGAGAAGCTCTTTCTTGTCATGGTCGGGTTGAGTGCCGTCCCGCTTCTGGCGCAGATGTTTTTAGGGATGACCCCTGCATTGATGAAGCTGGGAGATTTTTTTGTTTTTAATAAAACACGTTTTTATGGGTCTGCAGGGTCATTGAGCGGTCGGTATGAGACGGCAGTTAACTTTTCATATCTGCTGATTTGTCTGGGGGTCATTCTGAAGGCCGAGAAGAAGTGGTGGGGCGTGTTGTTGCCCGCCGTAGGGGTACTTCTTCTGCTGGCTAATGGGTTTCGGCGCTATATGGTTCTCTCCATGTTCATCTTTGGGGTGAGCACGCTTCTCTTATCAAAACGTCGTGTTGTCACCTTTCTTCTGTTGTGCGGGCTCGGGGTCGGCGGACTCGGGTTTGTCTACGCCATCGCCCCTAGGTTGCCGCCAAATATTCAACGCTCGGTTTCGTTTTTGCCAGGAATTCAGGTTGAGGCAGAGGCATTGTATGACGCAGAGGGCTCCTCTGAGTGGCGGGGGGGGATTTTCGAATACGCAAAAGATGCCTTCCCTGACTACTGGCTTCTGGGTAAAGGACTTTTGCTGTCTATTGAAGACACCATGTTTGAACTGGCATACAGGGATCGAATAGGGTGGGCAGACTCTTTTTCTGTGTTCAATACGCATAATTATCATAGCGGGATTATCGAGTTGTTGATGGATTTAGGTGTGATCGGGTTTAGTTCCTTTGTCTTGTTCTGCCTGATTTCTTTGCGAACTGTTTGGCGGCAAATCATGAGAGCCAATAACGGGACTCGACTCTGGCGAATCATGACGGTCTTATGGTCGGTTTGTGTAGCGTTACTTGCGGATTATCTCCTGTTTCGAGGGGAGTTTAAGGTCTTTATAGCTACTTTCCTGTTATTTTATGGGCTGATGATTTTGGCGTACAACTCGCATGTGCAACGCATCAGAAGCGCTTCTCCTCTTGCGGCCGATCTGGACGTTAACTATTCGACTGCGCCGCGCCACAGCCGCGCCGGTTCTTCATTCCGTTCTGCTGTATGAGACCGACCAGCCTCTTGGGCGTTGTGTCGGAGAGAGATGATGTTTTATGAATTTTTCTTCACTGATTTTCTGGAGGACCCTGCTGTTTATGCCGGCGGTGGTCTATGTCATTGATCTGAATCGAAATGCAGGTGCACGCCGCGTTATTCGGGGAATAAAGCTGGTTTTATTTATTCCCAAAACAATGTCTGCGAGGAAGCTGTTCGTATGAAGGTGCTACACTTGGGGTTTTCCAAAACTGGCGGGGCCGGGGTTTCCGCTGAGCGGTTAAGTAATGCGCTTAATAAAATCGGCGTTGAAAGCGACTTTATCTATTTAAAGCCATATTCTCGTAACATCGCTCGAATCGGCTGGCTCGAGAAAAAGTTGAATGGAATTAGAAACATTTTATTCAGCAAAGTTTTTCGAGTGGGAACGATCAACCTGTTCCCGTCAAGTTTGTTGCGGCGCATCAACCGTTCAGACGCCGATCTGATACATCTGCATTGGATCAATGCGGAGATGTTATCGATTGAACAAATTCCGAAAATCAAGAAGCCCTTGGCGTGGAGTTTTCATGATATGTGGCCTATTTGCGGATCGGAAAATATAATATACGACCAATGTTTTGAGGGAAACACTTATGAAAATATGCCCGGGATTAGTGGGTGGACCTGGCGGCGCAAAAAGCGGGCATGGAGCAATTTGACGGCGCAGATTTTGTGTCCATCCACCTGGCTGGCGGAGTGCGTGAAACAAAGTCAAATTTTTTGCAACCAAGCGGTTGATGTGCTTCCGAATGGATTGAATTTAGATGTTTTTAAGCCTGCCGATAGAGATAGTGCGCGGCTTAAGTGTGGATTCCCGTTAAATAAAAAATTGGTGTTGTTCGGCGCGGCGGATCCGCGCAATTTTAATAAAGGCGGAGATTTGCTTAGAGCGGCATTAGAGCTATTGAACACAACTGATGTTGAGGTGGCCGTCTTCGGGGCCGATGGAGATGAGAAAATTGCAGGACTGCCGACTTGCTGGTTGGGGTACATTCATGACGCCGAAGAGTTGGCTGAATTATACAGCGCAGCGGATGTGGTTTGCGTGCCCTCGCGAGTAGAAACGTTTGGGCAGACGGCATCGGAACCGCAGGCCTGTGGTGTTCCTGTTGTGGCTTTTGACACAACCGGGTTGAAGGATGTGATAGAGCACAAAGTGACGGGTTATCTGGCGACGCCGTTCGATGTCACAGATTTCGCCAGAGGGATTGAGTGGGTGCTTGGTGCGGATCGTGGTGAACTGAGCAGAAATGCAAGAGAACGGGCGGAACGATTGTTTGACGAGCAGGCAATAGCGAAGCAGTGCAAGAAAATTTATGAGCGCGTTTTGGCGCGTGCCGTTGTCTAGGGAGATTGTTATGAGAAAAAAGGCAAGGGAGATGAAGTGGGCATTACGGATGTTTTGCGGAAAGTACAGAGTTTTGTACCCTCTATACTTCAGGTTGTTTGAAAAAAAGTGGTTCAATCGGATTCATCAGCCAAATCCGGATATCGTGATCGAAGGTTTTGGTGGTTCAGCGAATTCGTTTGCCGTTTATGCTTTTGAGGCGGCACAACCTAAAAAACTTAAAATTGCGCACCACTTGCATATCACGGCTCAAATCAAGGATGCGGCGAAGCGGGGAGTTCCGGTTTTTTTGATTATCAGAAATCCTGTGGATGCCGTAACTTCTTTACTTTCAAGGGATTATTACCCATCTGCAAGACAGGGGTTTGTCGACTACTTTAAATTTTATAAGGATATCTTGCCGTACAAGGAGAATTTGTTAATTGCGCCATTCGAGGTGCTTACGTCAGACATCGCATCGCTTATCAGTCAGGTGAATGAAAAATATGGCACCACATATGCCACTACACTTAATATGGCTGAAAAGGGATTGAAATGCCTAAAGACTGAAGGAAGATCGGATGTTTCTGCCATGCCTTTAAGGGGGCGAGAAGGACTGAAAAAGGAAGCCGGGCGTAAGGTGGCGTAGCTTGAAGGATCCGTCTGTCAAAGAAATGCGCTGGCTGTGTACGAGCAGTTGATGGAGGATGTTAGATAATGAAATTTTTGGTAATTACTCCCGTATTCAATGGGATGCCCCACATTAAAAAATGTATCGGTTCGGTACGAGGGCAGTTGCGACCTTCGGTCGCACAGATGTCAGATGTCAAATGTCAGCGGTCAGATGTGCTGATTTCTGACATTCGGTCTTCCGCCGTCGCCGAGGCCATGGCGGACAAGACGATCTCTGAAACTGGATCAAAGATCGATGTGCAACATATCATTCAGGATGGCGGATCAACGGATGGAACCGTCGAGTTTCTTCGTGATTATATGGCTCAGCAACCAGCAACGAGCAACTATCAACCTTCCTTCATCAGCGAAGCTGACAAAGGAATGTACGACGCCATCAACAAAGGCTGGGCGAAGGCGATTGAGATGAATGATGCCGAGAGAAGTACGGAGGGCATGGCACATTCAACGTTCAACGTTCAACATTTGATATCTCACCCCCCGAATCAACCGAACAACCAATCAGCTTATCAACCGGATGCAGAAGACTGCATCCTTTCCTGGCTGAATCATGATGAACAATATCTTCCAGGTACATTAGAGAAGGTAGCGCAGGTCTTTGCCGGGCATCCTGAAGTGGATTTGGTTTATGGGAATTATATAATTTCAACACCGGATGGACTCCCCATATCTGCCCGGCGTGAGATTCCTTTACGGATGCTGTATCTCCGGCATACCAATCTGTACGCAGCATCATGTACCATGTTTTTCAGGCGCAAAATATGGGAAGCCGGTGAATTGAAGTTTGATATTAATTACAAGGTGGCTGGCGATATGGAGTTGGTGATGCGGTTGCTGAGCAAAGGGTATAAGCCGTTACACATCGATTCATACTTAGCGCTTTTTGGTGCGGATGGCGGGAACTTATCTGTCAGCATGGGAGATTTAAACTGGAAAGAAATATCTCGACTGTGGTCGATTTATCATGGCTTCGGGAATCCGCTGGTGCGAAAAGGAATAAAGGCGCTACGTTGGATAGAGCGGTTTTTTTCGGGTTGTTATCGTTCAGATGATCTTGCATTTGATTACGCTGAGGATGAGGTGCCGAATTACAGGCGAGTCGAGGCCGACAAGGTGACTTTTCGGTTCGGGTTCGATAAAATTAACGAGCTAGTGAGGAAACGATGTCAGGATTAATGCAGCCCCTTGTATTTCTTAGGGAAGATCTAAAGGCCAGTAAGGGCAGTCCTAAAAGCCTCATGATCGTCACTCTTTTTAGACTTGCTGCTTTTATGGCTGGGTTCAGAAAAAACTATTTTTTGCTATGGATCTTCTTCATACCCTTTTTAATCTGCTATCGTTTCTTTGTTGAATGGATTCTGGGGGTTGAGATTCCTCAAAAATGTCAGATCGGTCCCGGACTGCGTGTTGAGCATGGACAGGGATCCGTCATTAACAACCAGTCAGTGATCGGTAGTCACCTTCGGATTCGTCATGGAGTGACCATTGGCAATCAGACGGCGGCAGATGCGGATAAGTGTCCCCGTATTGGAGATCATGTGGATATCGGGTGTAATGCCAGCATCCTGGGAGATATAACAGTAGGTGACTATGCGGTAATTGCCGCAGGAGCTGTGGTGGTCAAAGATGTTCCTCCCCATTCGGTTGTTGGTGGAGTTCCCGCTCATATAATACATGTATCAGATTCAGGTAGTTAAGCTTTAGCCTCGTCGGGGAGATCGATGATTAAGAAATTATTGGCAAGTAAATTGGTAGAGAATCCTTCGGCTCTAGAAGGGTGGACCTCTCACGCATGTGTGCTCTTTGGCCGGTTGGTCTTGTTTCGGATACTGCGCGGTGGGATCGTTTGGTTTCGGCTTGGGGCGGCTCGCGGGCTGATTCTCTGCGAGCGAAATGTGCGAATCTTATTTGGGTCGTATATTCGCGCGGGGAAGAAGCTGAATTTGGAAGAAGGTTGTGAAATCGTCGGGATTTCGACGAGGGGAGTTGTTTTTGGGGATCGGTGTACAGTGGGCCGTTTCGCAACAATTCGTCCGACGAGCGTGCTTTTGGGCGCGCCGGGGGATGGGCTGAAGGTCGGAGATCGTTCTAACATCGGGTCCTATAGTTACATTGGTTGTTCCGGTTATATTGAAATCGGAAACAATGTGATGATGGGGCCGCGTGTCAATTTGATGGCCGAAAATCATAATTTTGAGCGGACAGATATTGCGATGAAGGAACAGGGTGTAACCCGCTCCTTCATTAAAATTGAAGACGATGTCTGGCTGGGTGTCGGATCAACGGTTCTTGCCGGTGTTACAATTGGTCGGGGGTCAATCGTTGCAGCCGGTGCAGTCGTGACGAAAGACGTTCCTCCCTTTAGCATAGTCGGCGGCGTTCCGGCGAAAATCATTAAGAATCGGAAAACTGTCTGATGGATGCGCCTAAACGAATCGTCTATCTACATGCCAGCGCGGAGCTTTTCGGTAGCGATTATGTTTTGCTGACGTTGTTGAAGTCGCTAGATCGGGCACACTACGATCCTTACGTTATTTTGCCGTTTGAAGGCCCGCTGTGCGCAGAGCTGAAGAAGGCAAATGTTGCCTATGAGATCCATGACCTGCCTGTTTTGCGGCGCCAGTATTTCACTCCGCTAGGCTTGTTGGTCTTCTTCGGAAAGCTGATCCGGTGTCTGTTGTTTTTAACGCGGCTGATCAAGACAAAAAAAGTGGATGCTGTACACACGAATACAGCCGCCGTTTGGGTTGGTGGTTTTGCCGCGGCAATGACGCGGCGTCCGCATTACTGGCAGATTATGGAGCTCGTAGACCGTCCCCGGTTGGTCTCGTGGATGATGCGGAAGATTGTCGGGATCTTTTCCACCAAGGTGTTTTGCATTTCAAATGCGGTTCGAGATTTTTTTATTCTCGCCAATCCGGGAAGAGCAAAGAAATTCCAGACAGTTTACCATGGCGTTGACCGAGTGATTTATGACCGCGCGATTTCCGGGCTGGTTTTGCGGGAAACACTGGGTCTGAATGAAGGCGATGTTCTGGTTACGTTTGCCGGACGATTCAATGCATGGAAAGGGCAGGATGTGCTCGCAACGGCCATGCCGGCTGTTTTTCAACAGGTTCAGAATGTTCATTTCCTGTTCATAGGCAGTTGTTTCCCAGGGCAGGAGCACTTTGAGGATGAACTGAAAGTTCAGGTGGAGGAGCTGGTTCGGCGGGGTTGTAAGGCGACGGTGCTTGGATTTCAGTCAAATCTGCCGGAGTGGCTGGCCGCTACCGACATTTTTGTGCTCCCCTCAACCTCGCCAGAGCCGAATGCCACGGTGACGATTGCAGCAATGACAATGGCTCTTCCCGTGGTTGGAACCAATATAGGAGGAACGCCTGAGTCCGTTGTAGATGGTGAGACGGGACTTTTGACCAATCCGGACGACTCTGGACAGTTGGCGAATGCCGTTGTTCGGCTAACCCGTGATGTTGGTCTGCGGCGGCGTATGGGAGAAAAAGGCTATCAGCGCGCCATGCAGATGTTCAGCATAGAGAATTATTGCCAGAAGGTAACTGCGGCTTATGAGTAAGAGTAAGCAGGTTTTGCTTATAGGGGGAAACGGGTTTATAGGTTCCCACCTTGTGGATAAACTTTTGGCAGAGAATTGTCGTGTGAAAGTTTTGGACCAGTTTCCAGAACGATACAGAAAACCGCTGCTTGATGTTGAATATATTCTTGATGATTATGGAGATATTGGGGTTCTTAAAAAAGCATTGCATGGTTGCGACACGTTGATTCACCTTGCTCATGTAGGAAGTCCTGCATCAGCGATTAAAGAGGCAGACAAAGAAGTCTTGAACAGTATAACGGCGTTTGTCCGCATGCTGGAATGGTTGAAGGGCGGCATGGTCGGGCAGTTCATGTTTTTTTCCTCTGGAGGAGCTGTTTATGGAGTGCCGGATGTCACGCCTGTGCCCGAGGATTACAAGGGATGGCCGGTTTCTCCATATGGAGTCGCCAAGTTAAGCATGGAGCATTATCTCCATATGTTTTCTGCTCAGAATCAACTTCCCTATCAAATAATCAGGCCTTCAAATCCATATGGCCCCAGACAGAATTTTCTAGGTAGCCAAGGCGCTATTTCTATTTTTACGCATAAGATCTTGTCTGGTGAAAGTATTGAGATCTGGGGAGACGGGAATAATCGCAAGGATTATGTCTATGTTGAAGATCTTGCCGATGCGGTTATCGCTTTGATGGAAAACGGGCGTAAAAAAGAAGTTTATAATGTGGGTAGCGGTGAAGGTGTTTCATTAAAGGCAATCATATCCTGCATAGAGCATTCGTGTAATGTTTCCGCAAATGTTCAATATGCGCCTCGGCGAAGTCAGGATGTGCCGGATATTGTTTTGTCTTGTGGAAAAATCAAAGCAGATGTGGATTGGACGCCTTCTACAGCGCTTTCAGACGGCATCGATATTCTGAGAAAGTGGATGCAATCTTATTTAAAAAGTCAGAGTTAGCACGCTCTTGGAGTGCAGGCTTATAAGCTCCAATTTATAATCATGAAAATAGCATTAATCGGATCAAGAGGAATTCCCGCGCGTTACAGCGGGTTTGAGCAGTTCTATGAACAGTTTGCTGTTCGGTTGGCGGAGCGCGGGCACGAGGTAACGGTCTATAACCGGTCGCATTTCATCAAGGATGTGAAGAAGGAGTACAAGGGCGTGCGGATTGTTTCGCTTCCCTCTGTTCCGACCAAGCATCTGGATACCATCACCCACACCGCACTGTCTTCCTTGCACGCACTGTTTCAAGGCTATGATATTGTTTACTATTGCATCGTCGGCAACAGCCCGCTTTGCTGGATTCCACGCATGGTCGGCGCAAAAACACTCATCAATGTAGACGGAGCGGACTGGGCCCGCGATAAATGGTCAGGCTTTGCCAAGACCTACCAGAAATGGTGCGAAAGAGTGGCTTGCGCGTGTGCCAATGCGATGGTGGCGGATGCAAAAGGCATTCTCGAGCGCTACCGCAAGTTGTATGACCACGAAACCATTTTTGTGCCGTACGGGGCGAACATTCGAACCGATCTGCGAGCGGACCCGAATGTCGCGCAAAGCGCAGAGATCAGAGATCAGAGATCAAATATCAAAGATCAGCGATCAGATAGTGAAGGCCAGTCGTCTGACCTCGGACCTCTGTCCTCTGACCTCTGTCTTCTGACTGCTCTTAAAAAATGGAACCTGTCGCCAGACGGTTACATTTTTTACGTCGGTCGTTTCGTTCCCGAAAACGCGATCGATCTGTTGATTCGCTCTTTCAAAAAACTCAAGACGGACAAGAAGCTCGTGATTGTCGGGGATGCGCCCTATGCGGATGAGTTCAAGAAGTCCTTGCATGAATTGGCAGGCGATGATGATCGAATTGTTTTCACCGGCTATGCCTTTGGCGACGACTACGCGCAGCTGAGCGCGAATGCCTATTTTTATGTTCAGCCCGCCGGGATTGACGGAACCCGCCCCGCGTTGTTGGATCAGATGGGCTTCGGAAATTGTGTGCTGGTTCGGAATTCAACGGTGAACATGGAGGTGATCGGCGATTGCGGCTGTTTCTTCGACAAGGAGCGGTTAGAGGAGTCGCTTGTCGAAGTGATGCAGGATTTGGTTGAGCATCCTGAAAAGGCGAAGGGGTTTCGCGCCAAAGTTACCTCACGCATTGAAAACTATTACAATTGGGAATGGGTCACCTCGTTTTATGAAGATTTGTTCCAGCGCCTAAAAGAGAAGCGACCCTTGGCGCAATATGATGAGTATGTCGCTGACAAAGTCAGCGCTCAAAACGTTTAAGGTTAAGACGATGCGCTGACGGCGAATCAGGATCGGCGCCGCAATACAGTGGATAGGATTTTTCAATGATGATTTTAAACCTTGGATGCGGAACAAGCCTTTGTGCTCATGAAGATGTGGTCAATATGGATTGGTCTGTCTATTTGCGTCTGCGTCGCAATCCAGTTCTGCGCCGTGTGGCACCGTTGGTCCTGCGCGGAGAGAGGCTGAAAAAGTTCAGGTCATTATCCTCCAACATCCGGGTGCATAATATGGCCTGCGGGCTTCCGTATGCGGATGCCTCTATTGATGCTGTTTATCATTCTCATCTGCTTGAACACCTCGACCGGGAGATGGGTCCGGAATTTTTTGCCGAGGTGCGGCGTGTGTTAAAGCCGGGTGGAATCCATCGCATTGCGGTGCCTGATTTCGAAAGGCGATGCATGGCATATGTTACGCATTTGGGGTTCTGCTCGGATGATGTGGAAAGAGGCCTGCATGATGAGTTTGTTGCGGGGATCCTTGAGCAGTCCGTGCGCAAGGAGGCATTCGGCTCAGCCCAACAGGGACCACTTCGGCGCAGACTGGAAGCTTGGTTGATTGGCGATGCCCGGCGACGGGGAGAAACGCATCAATGGATGTATGATCGGATCAATCTGCCGGTCTTGCTGGAGCGGGCTGGGTTTCGAGAGGTGTCGATTTGCTCATTTAATGAGAGCAGGGTTAGGAATTGGAAGGAATTAGGTCTGGATCTGGAAGAACACCGCGACGAAACCCTCTATGTGGAAGCCGTCTGTTAACCGATACTGTTTTATGCATTTTATTATTATTACCCCAAGCCTTGATCAGCTGGATTATCTGAAGCGCTGCGTGGCTTCCGTCAAAGACCAAGTCTCTGACGGAGCGTTAAAACACCCTGACGGGCTCGTTGAAAACGTTAAAACGCTCGTGGGCTCGTTAAACGAAGACTCGACCTCAAGGTGTAACAATTTGAACGGCGTCAACGAGAGCGGAACGCTCTCTGTTCATCACCATGTCCAGGATGCATGCTCTATCGATGGAACCGTCGATTGGTTGCGCCAATACGAAGCAACAGTCAGAGATCAGCGGACTTCCGCCACCTGCCACTCGCCAGACTACACGTTCAGCTACTCTTCTGAACGTGATGCGGGCATGTACGACGCAATTAGCAAGGGTTGGAAGCTGGCATCCGATGAGGTGGATGTGGTTGCTTGGCTGAATTGCGATGAGCAATATTTGCCTGGAACGTTGTTGAAGGCAGCCCGTTGTTTTACTGAAAATCCGGATGCGGACGTTCTGTTCGGGGATGTCTTGGTTGTCCGTCCGGACGGGTCTCTGCTTTGCGCCCGCCGCGCGATTCGTCCGGATCAAAATCATATGCTGACGTCGCATTTAACGGTTTTTTCCGCGGCTATGTTTTTGCGGAGATGTGTGTTGCTGGCAGAAAATCTTTTTCCGGATCCAAAATGGAAAGTGCTCGGCGATGTCGACCTGGTCTGGAGAATGCTTCGCTCCAGGGTTCGGTTCGGAATCGTTCGCGAGTTTTTCGCAACGTTCACAGACAGCGGTGAAAACATCAGCTTGACCCGAGATGACGCGGTTCGCGAGCGGGAGGTGATGGCCGCCTGCGTGCCGCCGCTTCCGAGAGCGATGAGGCCACTGTGGGTGTTTTTACACAGATTTCGCAAGCTGTGTTCTGGGGCATACCTTCGCCGTCCGGTTGACTATTCGATTTTCACGGACGACCTTTCCCGCCGGAAAATCTTTTCAGTTTCCCGCGCACCGGTGGTCTGGAAGGGGCGTTTGTGATGAATCCTGTCCGGAAGTCCCGTGCCATTGTACTGCTTGCGCAGACTCCGCCGCCCTATCACGGGCAGGCCGTCATGACACAGGTGCTGAAGGATGTGTTGGAAGAGTCGTTCGAGGTTCATCATGTCCGGATGGCCTTCAGCCAGACAATTGCCGAGAACAAGAAAGTATCTTTTCTTAAGCTGTTTAAGCTGATCGGGATTTTAGTCCGGACGCTGTGCCTTTTGGTGAGGCATCCGGGTGCGGTTCTCTATTATCCTCCGGCCCCGGGGCACTGGGTTCCGGTGTTGCGAGATCTGGTTTTGCTGACCCTTTGCCGTCCGTTTGCCGGATGCACCGTGTTTCACTTCCACGCCAGAGGGATCGGGGAATTTCTTGAGCAGCACAGGCGGCTTCCCCAACGGGCCTGGCGCGCTCCCGAGCATGCGATTGTCCTTGGAGCTTCTGTCCGTCAGGATGCCGAATTTCTGGGCGCGCAGAAAATTCATGAAATCCCGTGCGGGGTGGATATCGAACCGGTTCCGGAAGACTCCCGGGTGTCGTCCCGTGTTCGGATTTTCTTTGCGGGGTTCCATATCGAGTCGAAAGGAATTTTCGACGTGCTGGAGACGGCTCGGGAGTTAATGAATCGCCAGGTCGATTTCGAGGTGCACATGGCGGGGGAGTGGGCCTCCTCATCGGTTCAGGATCGGTTCCTTCAATTGCGCGAAGAGTATGGTTTGGAGAGCCGGGTAAAATTATTCGGCGTGTTGACCGGGGCCGATTTGCAGGCGGCATATGCCAGAGCCGACATCTTTTTCTTTCCTACATTTTTTGAACATGAAACATTTGGAGTTGTCGTAATTGAAGCGATGGCCCATGGGCTGCCCGTAGTGGCATCCGTATGGCCCGGTCCCTGCGATATTATTCGGAATCAGGAAACCGGCTTTTTGTGCTCATCTCGAAATGTCGATGCGTATGCGGACGCACTCCAGAGCTTGATTGAGAATTCAGAAATGCGGGCTGCGATGGGGTTCGCTGGGTGGAAGCTTTATGAGGAGAAATATACCCGGGCTGTGTACGGCGAATCGATGAGAAAACTGTTTGCGGAAATTTGTAATGATGCATATTGAGAACAGGGTGAATATTTTAGGCGTAGGCGTGAATGCGACGTCGATGGATGATGCGGTGACGCGACTTGTCGAGGCGCGCCGAAACGGCGAATCCGGTTATGTCTGTGTGACCGGAGCGCATGGGGTTATGGAATCCCAGCGTGATGAGCAACTTCGTCAAATTCATAACCGTTCGCTGATGACGGTTCCCGACGGTATGCCGAATGTTTGGTTGGGTCATGAGTACGGCTTTGTGAAGATGGGGAGGGTGTATGGGCCGGATCTGATGTTGGCGCTTTGCGCCGCAACATCAGAAGTTGTGGAATGTAGAAAGTCGGAGGTGGGAAGTAGGGGAGAGACTGTTGAGGGGGGGGCGTGGAAGGTAGAGTGTGAACAACAACATCCAACATTCAACATCCAACATCCTACAACCGACAAGAAATGCCTTACGCATTTCCTGTACGGCGCTACGGAGGAGACTCTGCGGAAGCTGAAGGCAAATCTGGAACAGCGGTTCCCCGGAATCCAGATTGTCGGCACCTATGCCCCCCCATTTCGCCCGCTGACCGAAGAAGAGGAATTGGATCTGCGGCGGCAGGTTGCCGCCTGCAAGCCCGACTTTTTCTGGGTGGGTCTGTCGACTCCAAAGCAGGAGCGCTTCATGTTTGCGCATTGCGCAAAGATGAATGTGGGATATGGGACGTGGGATGTGGAAGGTGAGCAAGAGAGTGTGGAGGGTGGAACGTGGAAGGTGGGAAGTGGAGAACAACATCCAACATCTAACATTCTACTTTCTACAAAAAAATACCCGCTGGATGCGGGAATTTTCATCGGCGTCGGCGCCGCGTTTGATATCCATGCCGGCAATTATAAGGATTCCCCGCAGTGGATCCAGAATGCCGGTCTGCAGTGGTTGCATCGTTTATGCAAAGAGCCGCGCCGGCTTTGGCGACGCTATCTTTGGATTGTCCCGGGGTTTCTTTGGCTATCGTTCCTTCAGCTGATGGGGCTGAAGCGCTTCGCGTCCACGGAAGATTGTGAGCGCAAGGCGTGAGTCTAAAAAAGCGGAAAATAAAGAGTTGAACCACCTGAAAGCGTAGCGATAAATAATCTTTGGCTCTTCGTCACTTTGAATGGGTAAACAGGAAATAAAGAAGGAATCTTTGGACAGGATTAACAGGATTTTAAACCATAGGCCAGAGGGCGTCTTTATCCTCTTTGAACAGAATAAAACAGGAGAAGAGCCAATAATGGAGGGCCAGTTAATAGGGAGCGGCTGGTGATCGAAATACACCTTTTCCATTAAAAGCCATCCTGTCGATCCTGTAATCCCGTCAGAAAAACTCCACGCAAGGTGACGAAGAGCCTGATTTTTGTACTCAAAAATAGTGACTGACAAGGAGCGGTTCAATGGACCACTGATCTGCCGACGACGTAATTTATCACGCTGGGGCGTGATGATTGTCGGATTAGCACTTTTTTCATCGCATGAGTATCCGGAGAAACCTACCTCCCGCCGCTCATTGGCGCAGCGGCAAGATTTAGAACTAATTAGTGGTCTGAAAGTATTCTTTGTTTCCTTGGTTCTCTTTATGTGAAAATATTCTCTGAACCCTGAACCCTGAACCCTGAACCCTGAGCCCTGAACCCTGACCCCTGAACTCTGACCCCTGAACTCTGACCCCTGACCCCTATGAAACGCATCGTATACAGTCTGTTTTTTGTTTTTGCATTTTTATTTATTTGGAATACGGATATTGAAAACCGTACCGAGGCGGAGGATGCTTTTGAGTATGCGTATCAGGTGGAGAATAATGGCCATGACTGGCTGTATCACCCGCATCATCTGCTTTATGGGGTGATTACGAAGGATATCTATAACGGGGCGCGGTTGTTGGGATACAGCGGTCGGGCGTATCCCTTGCTTCGATTGATCAGTGCGCTGTGTGGCGCGGGTGTGGTGCTGATGTTTTTCCGTTTTTGTTACCGCCGCTTTTCGATGCGGCCGGTCAGCTCCCTGCTCTGTTCGGGGCTGTTGCTGTTTTCGTATGGATTCTGGCGTTATGCCAATGAGGCCGAGGTGATTGTTCCGGCCTGCTTGGTTATGTTGTGTGCGTTATATGTCGCAGTGATGCCGAATCAAACGAAGTGTTGGTCTGCTCTGGCCGGGGTTCTGTGCGGAGTCTCGGTTTTGTTCCATGTGATGAATGGTGTGCCGGTTTTTGTGGCGGTGCCTCTTTTTTATCTGTTTCAAAAAAACCTGAAGGGCATGCTGATCAATGCGGCTTCTGCGATCGCGGTGGTGGCGTCCGGCTATATCGGTGTGTATTGGTTTGAATCGTCGCGGATGTTTGCCTCGACCGGACTTTCTCCATCCTTGAGCTGGAGCTCTTTGGAGAAGGCGTTCGTCGGGTTTTCGCAGTGTGTGGCCAGTTCGAACTTCATGTTGGGCTTTCAGGCCGTGCGGGATGCCCTGGTACGTCTGTTCCCGTCCAGAATGTTGCTGGAAGAGATCTATATGGGGCAGAGTCTCTCAAGGGGATCAGTTCTTTTTGCTGCGCTGATTATGATTCTTTTGATCTTTTGTTTTTTAGGAACCACCATTTTTGCCTTGCGCCTTTTGCTTCGAACCGGCGCAGAGAGACGTCGGGATCGAGTGGGTGCCGCCGCCGGATGGCAGACGTTAGTCGTGACGATTGTCTGGTTCGGTGGCTATGCCGGGGCATTGTTGTTTTTAGAGCCCGGCAATCCAGAGGTCTGGGTGATGGGGCTGGTTCCGTTTTGGCTTGCCTTCTGCGGGTTGATTGTCGCGCCGCTTTCTGAACAGAATGTGCTCTGGCCGGTGTCGCTGCTGGTTGTGCTTTTAGGGCTTCATAATTACGTGGGAGGAATTCGTCCACTCCAGAATCCAGCAGGGGATTATAATCGACAGAAGGCCGAGTGGATTCTTCAGAACGCAACGGCGGCGGATGTGATTTTAACGGCTGATAACCCGGTGTTTGAGCGTTATTTGCGGTATCATTCTCCTGCGCAGGTTGAATATTTGCATGGTTGGGCGAGCGATCGGTTGGCTTCTGGCGGAGGCCTTCTGCAAGGGCGTTCGGAGCAGGGCAGGCTATTCCTTATGGGCGATGTTTTTTTCATCCCGGTTTCGATGACGCACCGTTTCCCTGTATCTTCGGCACTCATTGGGCAGTTTGCAATGCAGGTGCGCCCGCGGGCGATCCCGGTTCATGAGGATGGCTTCGGCGGAGTCTATGTGCTGGGCACCGGGGGATTGTGAGTTGTAAGAAGTCGAACGTGAGGCGTGTTTCGGAGGTTCTTTGCCTTATTCAGTACTCATTGAACGACCGGCGGGGGTGGCTGTGAAGAAATTTTCTTTATTTCCTTCGGCCCCTCTATGTGAAAATATTCTCTGAACTCTGAACTCTGAACTCTGAACTCTGACCCCTGACCCCTGACCCCTGACCCCTGAACCCTGAACTCTGACCCCTGACCCCTGACCCCTGAACTCTGAACTCTGACCCCTGAACCCCGAACTCCAAATAACATGAAAAGTTCCAACGAAGGTATAACCATTGATGCAGACGTCCAGCGGGCCAGTTCGTTTTTGAAACGTCGGCTGACGGATGCCATGATGATGCATTTCGCCGATGGGCTGATGCTCTTTCTGGCTCTGCTCGC
Organism: Kiritimatiellota bacterium; assembly: GCA_014381785.1. Lineage (GTDB taxonomy): Bacteria > Verrucomicrobiota > Kiritimatiellia > Kiritimatiellales > Tichowtungiaceae > Tichowtungia. The sequence goes on along the minus strand of JACNKZ010000076.1, from coordinate 4,743 downwards.
CGGGGACGTTATTCTTTTACTGTGGCATGGGGTGCCTATACAAATGGCGCGAATGCTTCTTTTGCTGCCCGCATGGTGGGTGGGCTCCTGGCTGACTCATCTGGTTCCTGGTTGGGGTATGGGCGCGGTGGAGGAGTTGCGACGCGTTGAGTTGCTGTTGATCACCCTTTTTGCCGGGGGGGCAGTTCTTTTGTTTCTCGGTAATCAGGCGGCGGACGGGAGTCGAATTACTTTTCTGTCGTCGTATCTTGTTGCGGCAGCGCTGGTTCCATTCGGAAGAGTTCTCGCCAGGAAGCTACTGACCGGGTTGGGGCTATGGGGGGTTCCTGCAGTGATTTACGGGGATGCGGATTCGATCCCTGTTGTGGCTCAGGCCCTGCGTTCGGACCGTTCGTTGGGTTTTGTTCCGCAGGCTGTGATGAGCGATGACTGCCGTCAACGTGAAGTGATGTGCGGGCTTCCCGTACTGGGTGGTTTGCGGAACACAACGCGTCGGATGCCGGTGGCTGTGGTGGCGCTGCCCGATATGGGGCGGCACGATCTGATCGAGCTGCTGGAAGGCCCGCTGCAGGCCTATAATACCATTCTGCTGATCCCGGACCTGAAAGATGCCCCTTCGCTGTGGGTTCGACCCTGCGATCTTCAGGGAATTCTGGGGTTGGAGATTCGCCGTAATCTGCTTGATCCGATGGTTCTGTTTTCAAAGACTCTGGTGGAACGGATGCTCGTTGTTCTTACGCTCCCTCTCTGGGGGCCGGTTTGTCTTTTGTTTATGCTTCTTGTTTGGTTGCAGGATTTCAACTCGCCGGTTTATGCTCAGGAACGGATCGGTAAAAATAACAAACGGTTCAAGGCCTATAAATTGCGCACAATGGTTCCGGATGCCGAAGCGGTTCTTCTGCGGAAAATAGCGAAGGATCCCGAACTGAAAGCCGAGTGGGAAAAGCATTACAAGTTAAAGAAAGATCCTCGCGTTACGTTGATCGGTAAAATTTTACGGAAAACATCATTGGACGAGCTGCCTCAACTTTGGTGCGTTCTAATTGGCACCATGGCATTGGTCGGGCCGCGCCCGCTGCCCCAATATCATCATGACCAGCTTCAGCCCCGCACGCGGCGGTTGCGGGTGAAAGTGAGCCCCGGCATTACAGGTCTTTGGCAGGTTTCCGGTCGTAGTGATTCCGGCACGCTCGGAATGGATCGGTGGGACACCTATTATGTGACCAATTGGTCCGTCTGGCTGGATTTAGTGATTTTTTTCCGGACGATCCGGGTGGTCCTGTTGGGGAGTGGTGCCTATTAGCACTTCGCCCGTGGTGAAGAGCCAGGCTGCAGAGTTGGGAAAAGGAGCAACACAAATCGACTTGAGGATATATTGGGTTTGATTCTATACGTGAAGCAAACCAGTAATTTGACTGCAAAAATCAGCGGCCTGACTTTTGGAATATTGTTTAGCCCACCCCGTCTTCTCAACTCCTCCGTTCTTTAATCTTTTAAGATGTTGAAAATAGAAAAATTTACGGCGACTGTTTTAATTTTAACGCTCGCCGCATCGTTTTCCGTCTACGGTGTATGGGAGGATAAAATGACCTTCCTCGCGCCGGTGATGGCGTTGTTGTACCTCGCCGTTGCGGCGTGGGCAGTTGGCGTATGGTATCGCCGCCGGTCAGAAGGCAGAAGACAGCCGGGGGCAGAGGAGCCGACCTCCGAGCCCCGATTTATGACTTCTGACAATACGATTCCTCCCGGAGGGGTTTGGTTGCTCCTTTTCTGGCTCTACAGCGCACTAATGATTCCGTTTTCGGTGATTCCCTATGACGCGAAAATCAGCACGTTCCGTTTTGGATGTTATCTGGGAGCTTACTTTGCCTCCGCAAATATCTTTTCCCGCTTCCCTCGCCGCAAGGCGGTGTGGTGCACTCTTTTTTCCCTGTTGCTTGCCGTGGCGTTATACAGTCTGGTGCAGCATCGGATCAATCCCGAGATGCTTTATGGAACATTGCGCTATATTCATTACGGAGAGCGGCTGGGGGGCACGTATATTTGCCCTAATCACATTGCCCATCTGTTTCAGATGTGGATCCCATTCTGTTTGGTTTTCCTGTGCATTCCGCAATTCGGTTGGTTCTGGCGAATCTGCTTCGGCTACGCTCTTCCGGTTTTCGGCTTGTTGATTTATCAGACGCAGTCGAGAGCCGGCCTGCTGGGGTTGATTGCCTCGTCCGGGATGTTGTTGCTGTTATTCATGTTGCGCAAAAGCCGCAAAATGTTCCTGTTGTCGCTGGTGATTGCGCCCATGCTGATGGCGATGGGTATCGGAGGACTTTGGGCCGGATCTGCAATGTTCCGTGACCGCATGCAGCCGGTTGCAGGCGTGCTCTCCTCAGCCGTCGAAGGTGACTGGGAAAAGGTGATCTCGTTGGATTTCAGGCCGATGACATGGGCAGACTCGAGCGTAATGTTTATGGATCATCCGCTGGTTGGGTTTGGCCCAGGGAATTATGGACAGGTTTTTCCGGAGTATCGCACACGGTTACAGGCAGTGCGAGTAGAGACGGTTCATCCCCACAATGAACCTCTCGAATTGCTGACGGAATACGGTCTGATTGGAGCCGGTTTGTTTGTCGGGGCATTGGTGAGTATTTGTATTTCATTGATCCGGCTGATCAAAACTTCAAATCGGTCATATCACGCATTGCCCGCCGCTGCACTGCTCGCCGCACTGGTCGGAACCTTTGTGCACGGTCTTTTTGATTTTGAGCTCCGTATTTTCCCCAATGCGCTCATGCTCTCCCTTCTCGCCGGGTGCGTCGTTGCACCAATCATGAAACAAAGGCCGGTAGTCAGCAGGCCGCAGCCAGCCAGCTTTGGTCTGCCTTCTATCGTCCGCTCCCTGATTTTCATCTTGCTGCTGTTTGTAGCGGTCTGGTCTATTCAGGTGATGAGTTCCGCTTTTCTGCGGGTGCAGGGCGACCGGTTGCGGTTGAGCGGAAAGCGGACCTCTGCTGAACCCCTCTATAAACTCAGTGCGGCGATTGATCCTCAAAGCTGGCCGGCTCCCCTTGGATTGGGGCAGGTGTACAGCCATTATCGCTATCAGGAACTCAATCCGGTCGAAAAACAGAAATGGGCGGAATTGGAGCGGGATGCATTCGTAAAAGCCTATCGTCACAATACCAAAAAAGAAGAGGTTGTTTACGGCCTCGGCCGCGCCGAGCTGGCGGCAGGTAACCGTGAGGCGGGCCTGGAGTTCCTCCGGCAGGCCGCAAATTATAAACGCTTTAACGATTTTTACTGGCGCAAGCTCGGCATCGAACTCCGCAAAGCTGGCTTGTATAAGGAGGCCATTGAGGTATTTTCACATGCGCAGAAGCTGAACCGCTCGAACAAGACGGTAGCACATAACCTTCGGTGGCTTAAGAAACAGGTTGGAGACGAATAATATGAAACGTGTATTGGTTTGCGGCGCAGGCGGTTTTATCGGCGGCCATCTAGTGAAGCGCTTAAAGTCCGAGGGTTTTTGGGTGCGCGGTGTTGACGTGAAAGCCCATGATTTTTCTGTATCGGCTGCAGATGAGTTTGTAATTGGAGATCTTCGCGATGCCCAAGTGGTTAATAACGTGCTGGATCAGCGTTTTGATGAGGTGTATCAGCTCGCTGCGGATATGGGCGGTGCCGGATATATTTTCACAGGAGAGCATGACGCTCAAGTGATGCACAATTCGGCTCTATGCAATCTGAATGTTCTGGATGCGGCAGCTCGGCAAAAGGTTCCGCATATTTTCTACTCATCATCGGCTTGTGTTTATCCTCAAGGAATACAAACGGATCCGGAGCAAACAGGGTTGCCCGAGGATTCCGCTTATCCAGCCGATCCAGACAGCGAGTATGGGTGGGAGAAATTATTTTCTGAGCGGCTCTACTTTGCCTATCAGCGTAATTACGGCATTCAAGTTCACGTGGCTCGGTTTCATAATATTTTCGGTCCGGAAGGTACGTGGTGCGGCGGGCGGGAAAAAGCCCCGGCGGCAATCTGCCGCAAAATCGCGGAAGCTTCGGACGGGGGTGAAATTGAGGTGTGGGGAGACGGGTGCCAGACCCGCTCATTCCTTTATATTGATGAATGCCTGGAAGGAGTACGGCGGTTGATGGAGTCAGAGGTTTCGGGGCCGGTGAATATCGGGTCTGATGAAAGGGTTTCGATTAATGAACTGGTTGAAATGACGGCAGCTGTGGCTGGCAAAAACATACGAGTAAAACATATTCCCGGGCCGTTGGGTGTCCGCGGTCGCAATTCTGATAATACGTACATCAAAGACATCTTGGGGTGGTCACCTCAGGCGCCCCTGGAAAAGGGGATGCGCCAAACATACGCTTGGATTTCTCAGCAGGTGTCCGCTCGATAACAATTGTTGATTTTCGGGTGATGTGTTAGCATCTGTCACTATTTGGATAGAGGAATTATGCAGAATCAAACGTCTATAAAGGTGTGGAACGAGCGGTGGCGTATGGGTGCGCTGGAACGGTCCGAGCTGGTTCAGATCGGGCTGGCATCTGTGATTATCGGCATGATGTTCATGATGTTCCACCTGTTGGGGAACACGGTTGAAAATGTGAACAGTCGCTCCGCCTTCCAGTGGATGTTCGCTCGTTGGAAGGACACGGTTTCATTCGGGGCGGACTATTCGCACGGCTATTTCATCCCCTTCGTCAGCCTCGCGGTGATCTGGTACAACCGAAAAG
>JACNKZ010000074.1 GCA_014381785.1 Kiritimatiellota bacterium | reverse complement strand
TCGCATTTTTTTCCGGCCAGTCCTCATTATAGTGCAGGCCGCGGCTCTCTTTGCGGCGTTGGGCGGAACGGATGATCAGCTCGGCCACGGCGGCGAGGTTGCGCAGCTCGATCAGGTCAGCCGTCACCAGATATTCCTTATAATAGTGGGCCACCTCTTCACGGATGGTGTGGATACGGCGGCGTGCACGCTTGAGGCGGCGGTCAGAACGAACGATGCCGACGTAGTCCCACATCACGGCGCGCACTTCGTTCCAGTCGTGCTCCACCACAACGGCGTCTTCGCTTGAGACCGCCTCGCCGGGAGTCCAGGCCGGAATCTCAACCCCGTCCGCCGGATTGTTTTTTCCGCCGTCGCTCGAAGAGCTATGGCGGACACGCCACTCTTTGGCAATTTTTTCGGCGCAGCGGTGCCCGCAGACGGCCGCTTCGAGTAGCGAATTGCTCGCCAGCCGGTTGGCGCCGTGCAGACCGGTGGAGGCCACCTCGCCAATGGCGTAAAGCCCGGGCATTTCGGTGGTCCCGTCCACATCCGCCACAACGCCGCCGCAGGAATAGTGAGCGGCGGGCACCACCGGCACCGGCGCGCGGGCCATATCGAAACCGAACTGCAGGCAGGTTTTATAAAGCGTGGGGAAGCGCTGCTGCAGAAAGTCCGCGTCGCGGTGTGAGATGTCGAGATAAACAAACGGATCGCCGCGGCGCTTCATCACCGAGTCGATGGCGCGGGCGGTGATGTCGCGCGGGGCGAGCGCGCCGCGGTCATCAAAGTCATAAACAAATTCATGCCCGCGCCGGTCGATCAGCTTGGCTCCCTCGCCGCGCACCGCTTCCGAAATCAGGAACGTTTTGGCCGCCGGGTGATACAGACAGGTGGGGTGGAACTGCACAAACTCCATGTCGCGAATGGGCAGGCCGGCCCGCCAGGCCATCGCCACGCCGTCGCCGGTGGCAACATCCGGATTCGAGGTGTAGAGGTAGACTTTGCCCAGCCCGCCCGTCGCCAGAATAGTGGCCGAAGCGCGCACGGCGAGAATCTCATTATCCGCCTTGTTCAGAAAATAACAGCCGACGCACCGGTTTTCGCCGGGCAGGCCGACCCAGCCGGTCGGCACCACGTCAATCGCGATCCAATTCTCGATCAGCGTGATATTTTTGTCGGCTCGGGCGCGTTCAAGCAGACGATCACTCAATTCACCGCCGGTCACATCCCCGGCATGCAGCACGCGGCGGCGCGAATGACCGCCCTCCTGCCCAAGGTCATATTCCTCCGGCTTATCCGCACAATGCTCAAACCGAACGCCGACCGCCTCCAGCTCGGCAATGCGCGCCGGGCCGTCCTCCACAATCGCCTGAACCGCCGCTTCTTCACTAAGACCGTTGCCGGTCTGCAGCGTGTCCGCCACATGCTCGGCCATGGAGTCCGACGGATCCATTACGCAGGAGATGCCGCCCTGCGCATAGCGGGTATTGCCCTCCTCGGCTTCTTTCTTCGATGCCAGCAAAACCCGCCCGTGAGCACTGAGGCTCAGCGCGGCCGTCAGTCCGGCCAGCCCGCTGCCGACAATCAAAAAATCTGTGTCTTGTGTTCTCATCTTCTGACAAGTTCCAACCATTGGAAAAATTTCATACCTTTTTTTCCAGCCCTTGGAAAAATCCGGAGCGAAGCTAGCACATTTTTTCCAGACATTGGAAGCCATAGCATGGCGGCTCCTTTTCTTTTCTTGACCTGCATCGCCCTCTGGCAACGCAGAGCCCAACCCTTGGAACCCCGAAATCCACAGCGCTTCACTCAAGGTTTGGCTTGGTGGGCACACGGAGAGCGTGATAGAAACCGTTATTATGAAAAAGACGCTCCTTCTTCTCGTGCTGGCGGCATCCTCTGTTTTTGCAGCGATACCGGCTGAAGAAACCATCACCCACGTAAGCACCCCGTTCCAACTGGGGGTCGATGAAGCTCACTACCTCTTCCCGGAAGAGTACGGCGTGCACGGCCTTCGCTTGAACTGCTATTTTGTGGATAACCGCTATATGTACGGGATCGACCTCGGATTCTGGAATGCTTCAGAAGACGCCGGCGGGCTGCAGCTGGCGCTCTATCGCGCAGAAACCTATCATTTTGGCGGAATTCAAATCGCCGGCTGGAGCAGTGGAACCAAAAACGTGGGCGGCTTCCAGTTCGCCACGGTCACAACCGATGCAGAAGATGTAGCCGGCATGCAGCTAACCGGCCTGCTCGGCAAAGCGCGTGGTGTTAACGGGTTTCAAATTGGAGGGCTTTCCGCCCTGTCGCAATCGGTAGAAAACAACGCCCGGATGAACGGCCTGCAAGCCGGTCTCTACGAGGCCCGCGCGGAAAATCTGGGCGGCATCCAGCTCGGCGGAATCTTTAGCGAGGCAGAACTCGACGCCAACGGCATTCAGCTAGCTCTGCTGTTTGCCCAGGCGCGCGATCTGCGCGGCATTCAGCTTGGCGGACTGACCGCACGGTCCAAGCGCACCCAAGGCATCCAGCTCGGCGGCCTAATGGCGAAGTCCGAACTGGAAGGCAACGGCCTGCTTCAAGGCTCCCTGATTTTAGCGGAAGCCGGCGAAATGAACAGCGGGCTTCAGCTGGCCGGAATCGCGGCGAATGTAATCGGCGAAGCCGACGGCGTTCAGCTCGGGATTGCCAGTACCATGGCGGGCTCGCTCAACGGGCTGCAGGGCTCCCTTCTGTGGAATTATGTGTTCGAACATGCCAGAGGGGTGCAGGCCTCTGTCCTTTACAACCACGCCCAGAGCGTACACGGCGTACAGATCGGCCTAATTAACCACTGTTCGCGCCTGGAAGGCGTGCAGATCGGCCTGCTGAATACGGTTCAAGAAGCCCGCTTCAGCTCCTGTCCGCTCCTTCGGGTCGATTTTTAAGCAACAAAAGGCTTTTTTTTCACAGCGAGTCTGGCATTGTCCGGCGCTTTTAAATCCAAACCGCCTGTTCGGCGGCGAAAGGAACAGCGATGATTAAAAAAGGCGGAACCTATGTCGTGATGGGGCTTCTGAATACAGACTCCATCGCCTACGCCACCGGGAAGATGATTGAAGATCTCGGCGGAAAAGTAATTTACACGGTGCAGAACGAACGGCTGAAAAAGATCTTTTTCGACCGCGGCTGCACCGACCTCCCCCAGGAAGTTAAAGATGAGATGGACATCCGCTACTGTGATGTCACTGTCGAAAACGAAGTCCGCAACCTATTCAACGGGATCGGCGAAATCTACGGCGTGGTTCACTCCATCGGCTTTGCCAACCCGAAGACCTGCCTGGGTGACAGCATTTACACCAATGCGGTTGAGGACATTAAACAGGGCTTCCACATCAGCTGCGCCTCACTGGCGACGGTTGCCCATTTCGGGCAGGAGCACATGCATAAAGGCGGATCGGTCGTAACTCTCTCGTTCGCCTCGCAGGTTGCCTTCCCCTTCTACAACTGGATGGGCGTCAACAAAGCCGCCCTCGAAGCGCTGGTGCGTGCGCTGGCCCGTGAATACGGCCGCGAGCACGTCCGCGTCAATGCGGTCTCCGCCGGCCCGCTGGCCACCAAGGCCGCGAAATCCATCCCGCACTTCGCCCATCTGGCGCGCGTCTGGAAAAAAATGAGCCCGCTGCCGTGGGATGTCATCAACGACAAAAAAGAAGTCGCTCATGCTGTGGTTTTCCTGCTGGGTGAAGGCTCCAAAAAAATCACCGGCCAGACCCTCTATGTGGATGGCGGCGCCTCGGTGGTCGGAGGCGAACTGCTTCCCAGAGAGCGGCCGATCAAATCCATGCCCGCCAAGCGGAAGCAAGCCGCCAAGGAACGCCTGGAGCGGATGCGGGAACTGAAAGCCTCGCACGAGAGCGAAAAATAAGCTTCCCCTTCGACTCCGCTCGGGGCAGGCAACCCCTGAAACCTGCGTCGCCAGCGGGCTATGCAGGTCAAAAAAAGCCGCTCCGAAAGGGGCGGCTTTTTTGTTATGTGGGGCAGACGCTCCTGTCTGCCCTTTTCTGGCTCGCAGGGATGAGCAGACAGGAGTGTCTGCTCCACTTTTTTGACATCACACAAAATTTCCCATTCCTGCCAAATGGTGCAAAAAACTTCGTTCAGCTGTACGCGGGACGGATCCGGGACATTCGCCGCGCCAAGATAAAACGATATCCTGCTGATGAATTGAGGGTCGAATGGCCTGCCATGAGCAAGCGAGTGAAACGAGCGCGTCGAATGGTGACCCCAACGGGAATCGAACCCGTGTTGCCAGGATGAAAACCTGGAGTCCTAACCGCTGAACGATGGGGCCATCGGCAAAAGCGAGCGAGCAAGATAACAAACGGAGCGAACGGCGCAACACAAAATAAGCGCTTTTTTGATCTATGCTTTTCCACCCCACCTTGGCATCCTCTCAAGCCTGTTCCCGGGGTGCCTCTTTTTTGGAGCGCTGAGATAATACCCGCAGAACCTGATCCGGTTAGTACCGGCGAAAGGGAGTGACGTTAAAAACTCCCGTCGTCTGCGCCGGGAGTTTTTTGCGTTCATGAAGAACGCGGATGGATGGATTAATGGAATACAGGATTAATGGAAAGGGTTACCCACCCATCCAACAATCCCCCACTCCAGTACTCCATTCATAAAATAGGAGATTTTATGAATCTGACAGTTAACGGCGAAAGCCACGAACACGCCGGCACCATCGCCGCCCTGCTCTCCGAACTCGGCGCCAACCCCGAATACACCGCGATCACCGTCAACGGCGATCTCGTTTTTTCCAAGGATTGGAACAATTTTAAATTCAGCGACGGCGACAGCGTCGAAGTGCTCACCTTTGTGGGAGGAGGCTGATATGAAATCAGAAGTCAGAAATCAGAAATCAGAGGTCGGCACTCAAAAACTCATTCTCGGAGGCGTTGAATTTACGTCCCGACTTATTTTAGGAACCGGAAAATTTTCGGATACCCAAACGATGATTCAGGCCATCGAAGCGTCCGGCACCGAACTGGTGACGGTCGCCCTGCGCCGCTTTAACCGCGACAAGCCGGACGACGATCTGTGCGCGCCGCTCGCCAAACTCAAAAACGTCAAGCTGATGCCCAACACCTCCGGGGCCATGAACGCCAAAGAGGCGGTGCGCGCCGCGCAGCTCGGTCGCGAACTGAGCGGAAGCCCCTTTGTGAAAGTAGAAATCCACCCCAACCCGCACCACCTGATGCCCGATGCGATCGAAACCTATCTCGCCGCCAAAGAGCTGGCCGCTGACGGCTTCATCGTTCTGCCTTACATCCCGGCCGATCCCGTCCTCGCCAAAAAACTCGAAGATGTCGGGTGCGCGGCCGTTATGCCGCTCGGCGCCGCCATCGGCTCCGGCGGGGGTCTTTCCACCGCCGAAATGATCAAACTGATCATCCGCGACAGCAATATTCCCGTCATCGTCGACGCCGGACTGCGCGCGCCGTCCGAAGCCGCCCGCGCCATGGAAATGGGCTGCGACGCCTGCCTGGTCAACTCCGCCATTGCGGCGGCCAACGATCCGTCCGGCATGGCCAGAGCCTTCGCGCTGGGCGTTAAAACCGGTTTTGCCGCCCGCCAAGCGGGCCTCATGCCAAAATCCGAAGTCGCCGTGGCCTCCAGCCCCCTGACATCATTTCTCTCATGAGCAACTCTCTCCCTACTTGGCTCGACCCGTCCCCGTGGCTGAACCGCATCTTTTCGGCTGCGGAGGTTCAACGCGCCCTCGGCGCGGAGTCGCCGGACGAAAAGACGCTGGCCGCGCTGCTTTCCCCCGCCGCCGCGGACTTCATCGAACCCATGGCCGCGCGCGCGCAGGCACTGACGCGCCGCCACTTCGGCCGCACCATCCAGCTCTACGTTCCGCTCTATCTATCGAGCTTCTGCCCCGGCGGTTGCGCCTACTGCGGATTTGCGTCCGATCGCGACACCGAACGCCACAAGCTCTCCTTCGATCAGGTTGAAACCGAACTGGCCGCGCTCAAAAAAATGGGGCTGGAAGAAATCCTGCTGCTGACCGGCGAACGCACACCGCAGGCAGACTTCGATTACGTTTTGAAATGTGTTGAGCTGGCCGCGAACCATTTCCACAAGGTCACCATCGAGGTTTTTCCAATGTCTGAAAAAGAGTACGGGCAGCTCGCCGAAGCGGGCTGCACCGGCGTGACGCTCTATCAGGAAACCTATCACCCGCAGACCTATCAGCAGATGCACCGCTGGGGGCCGAAAAGTGAAATGCTCGAACGGATCGATGCGCCCGGCCGCGCACTGGGCGGCGGCCTGCGCTTCGCCGGGCTCGGCGCACTGCTCGGGCTGGCCGATCCGCAGTTTGACCTGCTCGCGCTCTACCGGCATGTGCGCCACCTGCAGAAAACCCGGTGGCAGGCGGGCTTAAGCATCTCCTTCCCGCGCATCCAGAACGAAGCGGGGGGCTTTACCGCCCCGCATCCGGTTTCAGAACAGCAGCTCGCGCAGTTTGTCTTCGCCTTCCGCATCTGCCTGCCCGATGTCCCGCTGGTGCTCTCCACCCGCGAGTCTGCCGCCTTCCGCGACGGCATGGCCGGGCTCGGATGCAATAAGATGAGTGTTGCCAGTAAAACCACCGTCGGCGGCTATGGAGATGTAGGCTCCGACGAAGGACAGTTCGACGTGAACGACAACCGCGACGTGACGACCTTTTGCACCATGCTCCGCGAACGCAAACTGGAACCCGTCTTTAAAAACTGGGATGCGGCTTATAGGTAAAGTGGGACAGGCATCCTGCCTGTCTGCAGTGCATGGGTAGACAGGCAGGATGCCTGTCCCACTTTCTACCTTTACGATTTTGAATCATTCACTTCGTTCATTATTTGCATTCGCAAATTATCTGTCGCTTCGCTTTCGGACGCTTTTCACGGTCAACAAAACCTGTATGCTTGATGGCATGAAAACTTCTTACGGACTCTACATGGTAATGACCGACCCCTTGGTCGGATACGACGCGTGCGCGAAAGCGGGTGTGGCCTGCGGCGTGCCGTTTATCCAGTTGCGGATGAAGGGCGCGACGCGCGATGAAATTGTTTCCGAAGCCTCGAAAATCCGCGAAGTGACGCGCGGCACCGACAGCCTGTTTATCGTCAACGACGATGTGACCATTGCCAAAGAGGTGGACGCCGACGGCGTGCACCTCGGCCAGAGCGATATGCCGATTGCCGAGGCCCGCAGAATCTGGGACGCGCCCGGGAAAATCTTCGGCCTTTCAACGCACAGCGAGGAGCAGGCGGAAGCGGCGATTGCGCAACAGCCGGACTACATCGGCATCGGCCCGGTTTTCCCGACGCCGACCAAAGCCATTGCGGACCCCGCCCTCGGCATCGAACGCGCGGGCGCAATCGCCAAGGCCACGCCCCTGCCCCATGTGGTGCTCGGCGGAATTGATGAAACCAATCTGGCAGAAATTTTAAATGCCGGCGCAGTAAACTACTGCGCTGTGCGCGCCATCATGCAGAGCCAAACCCCGGAAGTGGAAATTCGCAAGCTCCAGAAGATCTGGGCCAGCTGCGCTCAATAACAGAAAAACCCGCTTGCCGCCATGCTATGGCTTCCAAGGCTCGAAACTTTACGGTAAAAATCTTCCAACCTTTGGAAAGGGATAGCCTTATGAAACGTAAACTTCTCGCCACACTGTCTTTACTGATCGTCCTGAGCGGCGGCGCGCACGCGTCCGAGCCGTTCACCAATGCCTACGAGGCAATCGGGCTGTTCACCAAGGTTCTCGAGGAGGTGCACCGCAACTATGTCGACACGGATGAGGCGGGATATGACGCCCTGATTCGCCACGCACTTACCGGCATGCTCCAAAACCTCGATCCCTACAGCCAGTTCATGGACGCGGAGGAATACCAAGATATGAGAGACGACACCGCCGGCAGCTTCGGCGGCATCGGCATCGTGATCAGCATGAAAGACGGCCTGCTCACCGTCGTTTCGCCAATGGAGGACACGCCCGGTTTCCGCGCCGGCATTGTATCCGGCGATGTCATCCTGGAAGTCGATAAACAGGAAACCCGGGAGCTCAGTCTCTCTGATTCCGTGAAGCTGATGCGCGGCGAGCCCGGAACCGACGTGCAACTTAAAACCCTGCGCCCTTCTACTCATAAGGTCGAAGAGATCACCATCACCCGCGAGGAAATTGATGTCGCGAGCGTGAAAGATGCCAAAATGGTTCAGGATGGAATCGGCTACATCCGCATCACCCAATTCAATGAGCCGACCGGCACCGATCTAAAAGCCGCGCTTAAAACGCTCGTCGACGAAGGGTTGACCGGACTGGTGCTCGACCTGCGCGGAAATCCCGGCGGCCTGCTGACCTCCGCCGCTGAAGTGGCCGAACTGTTTCTGCCGCGCGGCAAGTTAATTGTCTTCACCAAGGGCCGCGAAGCAGGCTCAGAAGACCGGCGGTTTACATCGAACGGGCTCACCCACTACACCGCCAAAAATTTCCCGATGGTGATTCTTATCAACGGCGGCAGCGCCAGCGCCTCTGAGATCGTGGCTGGCGCGCTGCAGGATCATAAACGGGCGATGCTCGTCGGCGAAAAAACCTTCGGCAAAGGCTCCGTGCAGAGTCTTGTGCCGCTCGAAGACGGCTCCGCCGTCAAACTCACCACCGCCAAATACTACACCCCGAGCGAGCGGGTTATTCATGACCACGGTATTGAGCCGGATCACACCGTTACCATGCCAGCCGAAGATCTCTTCCTGCTGCGCATCCAGGAAGCGCAGGACCCTGACGAAACAGACGAACTGCTCAACACCGAGCCGGAAATCCGTGACGTGCAGCTTGATGCCGCCATCGGCGCGCTCAAAGGAATGATTATCTCTCAGGAGTGGAAAAAATAACCAAACCACGAATGGACACGAATCCACACGAACAGATTCTCTTTAAAGAGGAAAGCTATCAAATCATTGGGCGCGCGCTGGATGTGCTCAAGGAAGTGGGACACGGGTATCATGAAAAGCCCTATGAGAATGCGCTGACCATTGCGTTTCGTCACAACAACATCCCCTACGAACAACAACGGGAATTCCCGATTCTCTACCGCCAGGAAAAGATAGGTACATTTATCCCCGATCTAATTGCTTTTGATAAAATCGTCATCGATACAAAAGTTATCGATAAAATCACCGATCATGAACGAGGCCAAATGCTAAATTATCTACGGATAATCGGCTTGCGACTTGGCATCATTATCAACTTCAAACACGCAAAGCTGGAATACGAACGCATCGTCCTCTAATCTGCCCTCTTTCGTGTAAATTCGTGTGCATTCGTGGTTAAAAATATGATCCTGTTAGGAATTGAAAGCTCGTGTGATGAAACCGCCGTGGCCGTGGTGAAAGATGGTGCCGTGAAGGCCAACGCCATCTACTCGCAAATCGCCAAGCACGCACCGTACGGCGGGGTGGTGCCGGAAATCGCCTCGCGTGACCATGTCAAAAAAATGCCGGGAATTATTGAGCAGGCGCTGGCTGAGGCAAACTGCACCTTCGACGATCTCGACGGCATCGCCGTTACTTACGGACCCGGGCTGTCCAGCTCACTGCTGATCGGCTACTCCGCCGCGCGCGCACTCTCCCTGCGACTCAACCTGCCGATCATGGGCGTGAATCACCACGAGGGGCACATCTACTCCGTCTTCCTCGGCGACGAGCCGCCCGTGCTCGAAGGCTCTTTTCCTATGCTGACCCTGCTGGTTTCCGGCGGGGATACCCGTCTGGTTTACATGAAAGAACCGGGACACTACGAAGTGATCGGCCAGACCATCGACGATGCTGCCGGCGAAGCGCTCGATAAAGGCGCCACCCTGCTCGGCCTCGGCTACCCCGGCGGGCCGGTCATTCAGAAGTTCGCCGAGGGCGGCAACCCGAACGCGGTGCGTTTCCCGCGCGGACTCGACAACCCTGGCGGTGAATGGACCTACTCCTACGACCGCAAACTCTGCTTCAGCTTCAGCGGCCTGAAAACCTCCCTGCTCTACTACCTGCAGAAAAACCCATCCGCACTCGAAGACGAGAATGAAAAGCGGGATGTGACCGCCAGCTATCAGGAAGCAGTCGCCGATGCGCTGACCCGACGAATGGAGCGCGCGCTCAAAAAATATAAGTGCGCCTCCTTTTCCTGCGCCGGCGGTGTGTCGCTCAATAAACCCCTGCGCGCAAAGCTCGCCGTGCTCTCCGAAAAAACCGGCATTCCGCTCAAGCTCTCAACGTCAAAATTTTGCACCGATAACGCCGCGATGATCGCCGGGGCCGCCGCCATCAAACTGCGGGCGGGCCTGCCCTTCGCCGCACCGGAGGATGTGAACCCCAACCTCACCCTCGAAAACTGGGCAGGCTAGGTTCCGAATGATCAGGATCTAATAACCTGCGCCTTTTTTGCAATTTGAGAAGCATCTGGATATACTTTTCATGATCAGTTTTTTGACAGGATAACAAGATGATCAGGATCAAATATCCTGTAAATCAGGAGGAGAGCCCTTTCTGATCAGCTGGGTCAAGAGCTGTCTCCTTTAGAAAATCCAGTCCATCCTGTTATCCTGTCAAAAATGAGCCGACTCCACGTGCAGATGTTGCGCGCTCTTCTAAACTCCAGAGCCCGTCGCGATATGAAACTGTAACGAATTTGCTCTTCGGAGCGGGGTGTTCCTTCGCGGTTAATTATCTGGTCGCTGGTCTGGCACGACAGGTTTGCTTGTGTTTAACTCCCCGCGTTTGAACAAGGAGAAATGATGAGCAACATCCCCAACTGCCCGAAATGCGATTCTGAATATGCCTACGAAGACGGCGCGCTACGGGTCTGCCCCGACTGCGGCCATGAGTGGAATCCGAACGCGGCCGCAGCTGAAGCGGAAGAGACCGGAGTAAAAGACGCCAACGGAAACCTTCTTCAGGACGGCGACACCGTCACCGTTATTAAAGGGCTGAAGGTTAAAGGCTCCCCCACCGGAATTAAGGCGGGCACCAAGGTCAAAAATATCCGCTTGGTCGAAGGCGACCACAACATCGACTGCAAAGTGGACGGCATCGGCCAGATGGGGTTGAAGTCCGAATTCGTCAAAAAGGTTTAACGGCCCTCGGAATTTTTTGCGCCGGGGCGAAAGAGATATTCAAGGCCGTTGGCTTTAACGGTGTAGACGGTCTCGAGCAAGATCCCTAGCTCGCCGTTCGGGAAACCCTTCTGCTTAAACCAAACCACATACGGCTCCGGCAGATCAATCAGCCGCTGCCCGGCGTATTTTCCAAACGGCATCGTCGCGGTGACCAGTTTTTTAAAAACCTCGGGGTCGGGTGTCAGTTCTTCGCTCATAATCACCAGAACCAGTAGGCGCCGGTATGGACGGCGTACCAGCCGAGCAGGCCGTTGGTGAGTGCGTGGGCGAAAATGCCCGCCCAGATGTCCTTCGTTCTCACGATCACCCAGGTGAACATCAGCCCGCACAGGAAGCCCATCAGCCACTCATTGTGTTCGAGGGCGAAAATGATGGCAACGAGGATGCACATCAGCGGGTTCATCACACCGATATCTTTTTTGAAAAAGGGACTGCCCTGCATCCAGCGATAGAGGAAGCCGCGGAACATAAACTCCTCAATCGCGCCGATGACCAGGGTGGTGCCGAGCATGTGCACCCAGAACAGCGGCCAGCCGGTGGTGCGCGGGTCGTAGTGATACAATCCGTTTTCACCCAGCTCCAACGGTTCGCGCAGGGTTCCGAAATGAATCAGGTCGACAAAATATTTTTCGTAGAAGGTGCTGACGCCCGGCAGTGCGCTTTTGAAAAATTCCGATTCAAGGCCGACCCAAAACACAAACACCAGCACGCCGACGGCGATGGCCAGCGGCAGGCTGCTGAGCTTCGGGCGCTCATACCAGCGCCACGGACGAAACGCCAAAAGAAGAATAAGTCCGCCGACGGTCTGGATCGCATAATGGGTTCCGGACGGATCGCCGAGCAGCGACATCATTAGCAGCCAGGCGAGGAAGGGAACCACATGCGCCCAGACGGCAGAGGAGTTTTCTTTGTCCAGCTCGGGCGTCCACTCAGGTTTTGTATTTTCAGACATGCGCGAAAATCTATCTGAACCCGTCCTAGGGAAAAAGAAAAAAGCGGGCAATCAGTTCATCCAGACGATCGCGGCATTGAGCGCGCCGGCAAACGATACCCACAGGAAGTACGGCAACATCAGCCAGGCCGCCAACCGGCTGCGCGGCGCAAACCGGCCGATGCAAAGCAAAATCAGAAACCACATCAAAATCAGATCCGCCAGCGCGAGCGCCGGGCGGTGCAGTCCAAAAAAGAGCGGAGTCCACAGTGCGTTGAGAAGGAGTTGCATTCCATACACGGCAAATACGGTAAGGCGGCCTCGCCGCCCGCCGCGCGTCCACGCAAAATATCCGGCCAGCCCAATCAGAACATACAAAGCCGTCCACACGGGGCCGAACACGGCAGGCGGCGGATTCCAGGCCGGTTTCGAAAGCTGGGCGTACCACCCGTCCGTCCGCACCGCGAGTGCTCCGAGCGACGGCAAAAACGCAATCAGTTGAAACAGGAGAACCCTTCCGACATTCTTAAGACCCTTCATGGTTGTGCATTTTATCCAAACATTGGAAACTGTGGAACTGTAATGAGCAACCAATCAAAAATTGAACTGATGGCTCCGGCCGGATCGCAGGCGGCGCTGAGCGCCGCCATTGACGCCGGCGCGGACTCGGTCTATTTCGGCGTCGGCAAACTCAATATGCGGGCGCGCTCAGCCGATTTCACCGCGGACGATCTGCCGAGCATCGCCGCGCGCTGCCGCGAAGCGGGCGTAAAAAGCTACCTCGCGCTCAACACCATCATCTACGACAACGAGATGCAAGAGATGCAGTCGCTGTGCGAGTCCGCCAAAGCCGCCGGCGTTTCCGCCGTCATCGCCACCGACATCGCCACCATCGAAACCGCCCGCTCACTCGGCCTCGAAGTGCATATCTCCGTGCAGGCCAATGTCGCCAATTTCCAAGCCTTGGAATTTTATTCGCGCTGGGCCGACACCGTCGTGCTCGCACGCGAGCTGACGCTTGACCAGATTTCCACTATTTATAAAAAAGTGCAGGAGCACGATGTGCGCGGCCCGTCCGGCGAACCGGTCCGGCTCGAACTGTTCGGCCACGGCGCGCTGTGCGTCGCCGTCAGCGGCAAGTGCTACATGAGTCTGGCGCAGAACAACCACTCCGCCAACCGCGGCGCCTGCCTGCAGACCTGCCGCCGCAGCTACCGCGTCACCGACGAGGAAACCGGCGAAGAACTGGTGATCGATAACAAACACATCATGTCACCCAAAGATCTCTGCACCGTTCAATACCTCGACAAAATTTCCGTCGCCGGCATTTCCGTGCTCAAGCTGGAGGGCCGCGCGCGCACCGCCGACTACGTGGCCGTCACCACCCGCGTCTACCGCGAAGCGCTCGACGCCCTCGCCGCCGGAACCTACGATCCGTCAACTTGCCAGCCATGGATTGACGAACTGAGTAAGGTCTTCAACCGCGGCTTCTGGCACGGCGGCTACTACTGCGGCAAACCGCTCGGCGAATGGTCGGGTAACTCCCATTCTCAGGCGACCGAAACGCGCGACCAGATCGGAACCGTCTCCAACTTTTTTGCCAACCTCAACGTGGCAGAGTTCAAACTGATCAAACACACCATTCAGCCGGGCGACCAGCTGCTGATTGAAGGCCCGACCACCGGCGCCGTTCGCTTCACCGCCGAAAACCTGCGCGTCGACGGCGAACCCACCGACGCGGCAAACCCCGGAGACATGGTCACCCTGCGCCTGCCCTGTAGCGAGCTGCGCTCTGCTGCCGGGGCGCTTACCGCCAAAGCCCGTCGACAGGATAAAGTGTTCCTGCTAGTCTCCCGCGATCACTCATAAGGAAACTTTATACGCACAAACCCTCTTCTGATTTTAGCCGACAAACTCCAGAACCTGATTGATAAAAAGGAGATCCAATGAGTCTACGCAGAGAACTTAGCCAAGCGGTGCAAACCCGTCTCAAAGCCGGGGAAAGCAAAATCGATATCTACAACGCCCTGAAAGAGCGGTTCAGTGCCGCATCGGTCGAGCGCGCCCTCGCCCAGTGGCCCCTTCCGGAAGCTTGCGAAAAGAACCGCTACCTGAACTACCCGCTGATGATCATTGTGATTGTCTTCACACTCGTCAATGCGCTCCGGCTGGCACCCGCATTTCAGACCCCGGGCCCCTACACTGCCCGCGCAGTGCTGATCGTGATCATCCATATCTACACGATCTACGGCATCAAAAACTTCAACCTGATTGGCTACCTGCTGGCCCTGCTGCTGGGAATCTCTACCGTGCTCAGCATAGGAACCGTCGGTCCGGGAACCGTTCTTCCGCTGGCACTGGCGGCGGCGGCCATCGTCCTCTCCTTCATGCAAAAAACACGCCTTTTCCCCAACACCCCCTGGATTTTGCGTCATAAAAAAGACGAAAACGGCCAGCCGGTTTTTTAGCGCGCGCCCGCCGTGCGATTATTCGCTCATGTGGCAGCGGCTGAGCATTATTTTGAGGTCATCCAGTAAATCCTGAAGATCCTGCTCATGCTCCACTTCCTGCTCAAGAATCTGCAGGGCCATGTTATAGGTGACCGGGTCCGCATCTTTCGTCAGCTTCATCAACTGGTCGTACACCCCAATCGCGCACTGCTCGCCTTTGATGTTCTGCTGCAGCACCGCCTGCACAAACGGATCTTCCGGCGCGTCATAACCGCAGGTGGTCGACTTAAACCACTGCTCCGGAGTTAACACCGGCGTGCCGCCCAGCTGAATAATTCGGGTGGAAAGCAGCTCCGCGTGTCCCATCTCCTCCGCAGCGTGCTGAACCAGCTCGGCAATCACCGCGTCCTTCATCGGCCCGGCCACTACCTTGGAGCCCACCCAATACTGATAGTGGGCCAGCCACTCATCACTGAGTGCTTTGTTGAGGATAGTCACCAGCTCGTTGACATCCATTCCGACGATTGAGATTCCACGACTTCCCATAGCGCACCTCCTCTTTCGCGTTGCTCCCGACATTACTCAGCCGGCCCGGAAATGCAAGCCGCCTGGGCGGGCAGGTGGAAATTCTCCAACGGGTGGAAAAGCCCTGGGGTTTGGATGATTTCCTCCTCCGGCCGTGTTGCGGCTTGCTTTCCGGTTCCAATGTCTGGAAAATTTTCCACATGCAATTTAATGGCAACACCGACGCAAGCAGCGCGCGCTACTGGAACGACATCGCGGAGCTCTATCAGAAAGAGACCCGCATCTCCACCAGCGACTTCCACTACGGCCCGCTCCTGCCCGGCGATTCGCAGCTTGAACTCCTTCCAAACATTGGAAAAAATTCCGGCGGAATTTTCCAATGTTTGGAAATCGGCTGCGGCGCGGGGCAGAACTCCATCTTTCTGGCCAAGCAGGGTGCGCAGTGTGTCGCCATCGATATTTCTGAAGAACAGCTCGCGCACGGCCGCAAGCTGGCCGCCAAAGAAAACGTCAACGTCGATTTCCGCTGCGTTTCGATGGACTCATTGCAAGAGGGAGCGTGGGAGCCTGCTTCCTTCGACCTCATTCATTCCTCTTACGCATTACCGTTCTCAGCCGACCCGGCCAAGGTGATCTCCGACTGCGCCGCAATGCTCAAGCTCGGCGGCACGCTGTTGCTGACCACCGGCCATCCGCTCTACGCCGGAGAATGGCTCGACATCGGCGACGGGGAGGACGGCGTCTTCCTGCCCGACTATTTTCAACTCGAAGCCGATGTGCGCATGTCGATGGACGACAAAACCATGAACGCCGCGCAAACCTGGCCGATTTCACAGATTGCCGAATGGATATATAACGCCGGATTGGTCATTGAGCGACTGCTCGAACCCGCCCCCCTGCCGATCCCCGACATGAGCAAAAAGGAGATCCTCGAAAAGGTTCCCTACGACAGCAAAGGCTGGCGCGCGCTGTACGACCAGCTCGCCCGCATTCCGGTGGTTGTTATTTTCAAATGCAGAAGAGCTTAATTTGCTTCAAAAGCCCGCTTTGATCTCTATAATCGCCGGAATGGCTAAAAAATCAAAACCCGCTGAACCCGTCCGTTCCACAAAGAAGGAAGCCTTTGGCATTATCCTGCTGGGACTCTGCTTTTGGAGCTTCTTCTGTTTTTTCAGTTACCGGCCGGAATACGTTCCACTGTTTAACAATCCGCCGGAGAGTTTCTCCCCCAGCGGAATCGTCGGCGTCTGGTTTTCCTTCGCCGGGTTTATGTGGTTCGGCATTGCCGGCTATCTGGTGCCGTTCGCTCTGTTGATGGGCGGGCTGCTGATGACCCTGCGCTCCTATGAACGGATCTGGCCGGTCTGGAGCTGGCTCGCCGGAGGGCTGATTGCGCTGGCCGGACTTTTTGAATATCTCCCCTGGCAGTGGGCTGACCGGTTGGCCGGCTGGCTGAATGTCGGCAGCCCCGGCGGACTGATTGGTCAGCTGTTGGCCGTCCGCACCCTTGGGAGCTGGATCGGCCATGCCGGCGCGAGCATCGTGTTTGTCACCGTTCTGGTGCTGGCCCTTCTTCAACTAACCGGCATGCATCCGTTCACGCCGTTCATCTTCCTCTGGACGCAGGTGAAAGCGTTGGTGAACCGCAAAAAGGGTTCGGTAGAAGAGCCGGTCGCCGCGCCAGTGCCAACGGCTAAACCGAAAAAGCGCACCCGCAAACAAAAAGCGCAAGAGCTCTTCACCCCGCCCGCTCCGGCGGCGGCTCCCGCACCCAAACCGGCTCCGAAGCCGGCGGCTCCTAAAATCGAAGCGAGGAAAAAAGCGCCGGTCGTCGCGCCGGAAAAAGATGATCTGGCGCACGTTTCCGTCAATATCGCCCCCGGTGTCGACAAGTCCGGCTACCAGCTGCCGCCGATCACGCTGCTCGACGAACTGCCCCCGGCCAGAACCATGCAGTCCACCGAGAACACAGCCGAAAAAGCCCGCATTCTACAAGCCACGCTGGAACAGTTCGGTGTGGAAGGCGAAGTGACTCACGTTGAGGTCGGCCCGACCGTCACCTCGTACGAGGTTACCCCGGCCCCCGGCGTGCGCGTCGAAAAAATCTCCTCGCTCGAACGCAACATCGCGCTGGCACTGCGCGCGCAGAGCATTCGTATTCAGGCTCCGATTCCCGGCAAAGGGGCGGTCGGCATTGAAATTCCCAACTCCAAAAGCTCGCCGGTCCTTCTGCGCCAGCTGGCGGAAAGCAGGGCGTTCCACGATCCCACCGTGGCGCTGCCGCTCGCGCTCGGAACCGATGTGTCCGGCAAACTGATTGTCGGCGACCTCGCCAGTATGCCGCATCTGCTGATCGCCGGCGCCACCGGCGCGGGCAAAACCGTCTGTATGAACTCCCTGCTGACCGGCCTGCTGCTCACGCGCACCCCGGAGCAGATGCGCATGATTCTCGTCGACCCGAAAACCTTCGAATTCCAAGCCTACGAAAACCTTAAACATCTCGTGGTGCCGATCATCACCGATGCCAAAAAGGTGACCCTCGGCCTGCGCTGGGCGATTAAAGAGATGGAAAAACGTTATGCGCTGTTCAAAAAAATGAAGGTGCGCGACATCAAGAGCTTCAACGAGCGCCCGATTGAAAAACAGGAAGACATGTTCGGCGAACTCAAACCCGCCGTGAATGACGTTCCGGCCAAGCTGCCCTACATCGTTATTGTGGTCGATGAGCTGGCCGAGCTGATGGGCGTCGCCCAGCAGGAGATTGAGCCGTGCATCGTACGTCTGGCCCAGCTCTCGCGCGCCGCCGGTATCCATATGATCCTCGCCACGCAGCGCCCGTCCGTGAACGTCATCACCGGAACCATCAAAGCCAACATCCCGGGCCGCATCGCCTTCCAGGTGGCGCAGGGCAACGACAGCCGCACCATTCTCGACACCATCGGCGCCGAAAAACTGCTCGGCAAAGGCGACATGCTCTACCTACCGCCCGGCAGGAGCAAGCCGGTCCGCCTGCAGGGAGCCTGGACCAAAGACACAGAGATGGCCCGCGTTACCGACTTTGTCCGCACGCAGGGCACGCCCGATTTCATCACCGAAATCACGCAGAAGATCGAGAGTAACAAACCGGCCATGCCGGAGCTCGACGAGAGCGACGAGCTGCTCGAACAGGCGATGGAGGTGCTGCGCTCCACCAAGCGCGCGTCGACCTCCTCGCTGCAGCGCCGCCTGCGGATCGGGTATAACCGCGCCGCCAACCTCATGGATCTGCTCGAAGAAAAAGGCATCATCGGTCCGCCGACCGAAACCGGTCCGCGCGATATTCTTGTGGATCTCGACGGCGAAATCCCCGATGCCCCCACCGTGTACACCCCCGCGGAGGAGCCCGGCGACATACCGGACGAACCGATCGCCGAGGCGGAAGCCCCGCAGGATTTTCCCGACGATGACGAGGAATACAGACCGGACGCATAGGAGAGCACGCCATGGCCACACTCGGACAGCAATTCAAAGCCGCACGCGAAGCCAAAGGAGCCTCGGAATCCGAGGCGGCTGCCGCGACCAAAATCCTGACGAAGATTATTGTCGCCATGGAAGCTGATGATTTTTCGGTGATGGCCGCCCCGACCTACGCCAAAGGCTTCATCCGTCTGTATGCGGAATACCTCGGCCTCGACCCCGCCCCGCTGGTGGACGAATACATCGAAAAACACGCGGGCGGCCCGCGGCGGCTGATCGACGAAAGCAGTCAGCTCGAACAGAACACGCAGGACTCCCGCATCTTCCCCAACCACACGAACCGATCCACCACAAAAAGCGGCACCCCGTTCGCCTGGCTCGCGCCTCTCGGCGGACTCCTCTCCGGCGGAATCAAAAAGGTGCCCCTTGGCCCGCTCAAGGATATCCGCGTGGCCGCCGGGGTCATCGCCGGGCTTCTGGTGCTGGCGGCCCTCGTCGGCTCTGTTTCCACCTGCGTGCGCAAACATGCGGTCGAAAAACCGGAGACCCCCGCCATCGCACCGGCCCGCATGCTGCTTGAGGAGCCCCTGCCAGATCTCTACCTCACCGAACCCGGAAAAATTGAAACCAACTGAGGTTGGAAATTCGAAACTTGAAACTCTGAACCCGAAACTCTTTCTATGAACCCACCCAACATTCTTACCCTCAGCCGTTTCGGCATGGCCGCTCTTTTAATGGTCTGCCTCAGCATCACCTTCCCCGGCTCCATGATTCTGGCGCTGGTGGTTTTTGCGCTCGCCGCGCTCACCGACGCGCTTGACGGGCACCTCGCCCGGACCGTTTACGGCTGCACCGATTTCGGCAAGCTGATGGATCCGCTGGCCGACAAAGTCCTGACCGCCGCCGCCTTCATCGGGTTTATCGAGTTGGGGGTTATGCCCGCCTGGATGGTCACGCTGATTCTCTCCCGTGAATTTATGGTGACCGGTCTGCGGCTGCTCGCCGCCGACAAAGGCATCGTGCTGGCTGCGGGCATCTGGGGGAAACACAAGACCATCTGGCAGATGGTCTTCATCCTCGTTGTTCTGTTCGCCGGCGTTTTCCACTGTTTGGACAAATGCGGTACGATCCTCTGGTGGGGCGGGCTGTTCGTCACCGCGCTCTCCATCTGGAGCGGCTGGCACTACTTTGTGCAGAACAAAAATCTACTTACAGCCAAATAAGGCTCCAGTCCTTATCGATTTTGTGATCGATTCCGGATCAGGCTTTCCGGCGCAGGGCAATCATGTTGGTTTGAAGCCACTCCTGCCGTCGGTAGAAAATCAGCGCCGGCACGTTACGACTGTCTGCCAGTAATTGAATCCGCGAGGCACCTTGGTCCTGCGCCCAGTTTACCGCCGACTTCAACAATGCTTTGCCGAGTCCGCGCCGGCGATACGCAGAGGAAACCACCAGATCTTCCAGCCAGCCCGAAAAGGCACCTTCCGCTGTGGACACAACGAGCTGAACGGCCACCATTCCGACCACCCGACCGCGACGATCCGCTACCCAGATGCCTGCCGTGGGCGAGTCCAGCAGCATTTCGAGCCCGCAACGCTGCTTTTCTTCGTCAAATTCAAATTCGGTTTCCACGGCGAACAGCTCCTGAAGCAGTCGCGTCATCGATCGCACATCCTCATGAGAAGCCGGCCGAATCCAAAAGGCATCCGCAGCAGCTTCTTGATTTTTATCCATTAGCTTGGTCATTCCCCATCCCCCCGCTCCTTTTCCGCACAAAAACATCTTTGTGGCAGGTGCACGCCGAAACTTTCATTATTGTATCTTTTACCCCTAAAAAATACGTAATGAGATCAAATCAAAGCATGGGGTATGCCGAAAAAAAAACCGCCCCAGATTTGGAGGCGGTTTTCGCGAAGCAACGGGGCGTTTTAAACGATAATGCCGCCGTTATCTTTTTTCAGGTCGCCAGGCGTAACGATCCTGTTGGCCTGTTCGCGCTGCATCCGCTGCGCCTCTTCAACCATTTGATTCATGGCGCTCTCCATCGCCAGCGGGAAACCGAGCACAGCTTCTTCAAGAGTGTTGGCTTCGATTACGCCCTGAATCGGAACCGGGCCGTGCGGGCTCATCACCTGCGTGTGGCCGCTGAATACCGCCGGACGGGATTCATCTTCAGAACCATCCAGTTTGATTGGAACCAGTTTGCGGATTCCGCCGGTTTTAAGATCGGTATAAGCCTCTTCGCGATACAGGTTGGCTGTATCCATTTTCACATCGCTGATTTTTTCGGGTTGGTCGCTCATCATTTTTTTCCTTTCTGAAAACGAGGCGCGATTAAGCCACACTCCCCCTTTCGGTGAAACCCTGTTTTTGGGTTTTATTTCCGACCGGAAGCTCTTTATGGTGCCCTCAGCGGACAAGGAGAGCGAAGATGAAAAAAAAAGCAGGCGAAATCGGCGACACAATTAAAACCTTTCTCTCACAGGGCCTGTGGGAGTTGGAACCGACATCCCTGACCAAAGCGCGCGCCGCCGGCCTCAAATTCCTGCGCGTGTGTATGCTCGTGATCAAAGGCTTCAAGGAAGACAAGTGCCCCATCCACGCCTCGGCCCTCACCTTTATTTCCGTCATGGCGCTTGTCCCCTTTCTCGTCATTCTCTTCGCCATCGCCAAAGGACTCGGCTTTGAAAGGGCGAGTGAGATGCTGCTCGAAAAAACAGCAGGAATGCCCGACGCCTTCCAACAGGCAATTACCAACATCATTACCACCGTGGAATCAGCCAGCGCCGGAGCTCTCGGCTCGATCGGCACCATCCTCTTCCTGTGGATCGCCATCAAAATGCTCAGCAATATCGAAGAAACATTCAATATGGTCTGGGGAGTAAAAACATCGCGCACCCTGATCGATAAAATCCGCAACTACATCGTCATCATGGTCGCGGCGCCAATTCTGATGATCGTCGCCACCTCCGGACAGCCGGTGATCATGGGCTTCGCCAGCCGACTGGAATGGATGGGCCCCCTCTTGAAAATCGGTCTGCAGCTGGTCCCAGTCTTCACAATGGCGATCGCGTTCAGCATCGTTTATCTCTTTCTACCCAACACCAAAGTCAACTTCTCCGCCGCCTTCACCGGCGCATTCATCGCCGCGCTGCTCTCTATCGCCTTCCAGTACGGCATCATCAAACTCGGCGTCGGCGTCAGCAAATACAACAAAATCTACGGGGCCCTGGCCGCCATCCCGATTTTCCTCTTCTGGGTTCAGATGAGCTGGATGATTCTGCTGATGGGCGCGGAGGTCGCCTTCTCGGTTCAGAACGCCGGCACCTATGCCCGCGAACGCCTCGCCGTCACGCCCAGCGCCCGCGCCCGCCTCTGCCTCGCCGTCGCGCTCATGAAAAAAATCACCGACAAATTTGAGTCTCCCGAACCGCCGTTCGACACCATCGCCTACGGAATAGAAAACCGAATCCCCATTCGCCTCATCAACGACGTCATCCATACGCTGGCGCAAGCCGGGTTAGTGGCGGAATCGGCCGAAAACCCCTCCTGCTACACGCTGCTGCGCAACCCGCTCAACATCACCGCCCGCGACATCACCGACGCGATTCTCGACGACGGCACCGCACCCACCGCGCTCGGTCTGGCCGCCGATTTTCCAATGTTTGGAAAAATAACCGATCCCTGCTTCCAAACATTGGAAAAACAGGTGCTCAAAAATTTTTAGCCTCAGTCTTTTTTCCAAGCATTGGAAAAACAACTCGCCTATCAAGTCGCCAGCTTTAACAGCGTCCGGCCCAACGTATTCGCTGGGATCCCAATGCGACACGACCTGTCGAGATTCCTCACGTAACCCCGCCGTATTAGCTTATCCAGATGGCGACAGAATGCAGAGGATGACATTCCCGTCGCATCCCGCAACGCCAACGCCGACAATGACCTCCCGCGCAGTGCCCGCAAAATTTCGATCCGTCGCTCATGAGTAAAAGCTGTCGCGTGACGAATCAATGTTTTGAAAGAAACACCCAACTCATGACATCTCCTCAGCGCCTCCAGAACCTCTGGTGCAAACTCCACCGCGCTGTTCGCCTCCGCCCGGCAAAATACCTCCATCTTTTCCCGACGCGAAATGACCAGACCGCACTCGCGCAGCATCTTCAGCTGGAAGCTCGTGTTCGACGGCGACAATCTCATAAACTGGCTGCACTCCATCACCGTTAACTCCCCTTCTGCAAAAAGATACCACAACATCTTCAACCGGGTTTCCGAAGCAATCACTCGGCACGTTTTCCAAAGGCCTCTTCGCAGTTCCATAACAACCTCCATTGCTTAAGCTAAAACCATCAGAGATATATTTTCATAACTATATAAACACAAGATGATTATAAATATTATTATCCCGTACCTGTAGAGGTATGGGACTTTTCACTCAGTAGTTTAAAGTTTCCCCCGTCAACCGGCCGTGATTTAATCGGCGGTCTATGAATTTCAAAAAGGAACTCAACGAAGAGCAGTACGCCGCCGTCACCGCTCCGGACGGGCCGGCGCTCGTCATTGCCGCGGCCGGAACCGGTAAAACCCGCACGCTGGTCTATCGTCTGGCCTGGCTGGTGAAAGAGCGCGGGCTCGACCCGCGCAACATGCTACTGCTGACCTTCACGAACAAAGCCGCCGGCGAAATGCTTGAGCGCGCGGAACGGCTGGTCAACCGCCCCTTCACCAGCGGCTATAGCGGCACATTCCACCGCTTCGCCAACCGCATCCTGCGCTCGCACGCGCCGCGCGTCGGCTTCGACAACAACTTCGCCATCCTCGACGCCGACGACTCCAAAAAGCTGCTCGGATCCTGCGCGGACGACCTGAAGATGGATAAAAAGCATTTTCCCAAGCCGCAGGTGCTGCAAAGCATCTTCGGCGTCATCGGCGGACAGATGGGCGATCTGGCCGACGGGCTGGCTGAGCGCTTCGAACACACCGAGGTGGACTTCGAAGATGTCATCCGCGTGCACGACCTCTATCAGAAGCGCAAGAAAGAGCAGAACGCGATGGACTTCGACGATCTCCTTTCCTACGCCCTGAAGCTGCTCGAACAAAACGAACAGATCCTGCGGTTCTATCAGGAGGAGTTTCAATACATCCTTGTCGATGAGTATCAGGACACCAACGCCATTCAGGCGCGCATGGTGGAGCTGCTCGCCAAGGTCCATCAGAACATCATGGTGGTGGGGGACGACTTCCAGAGCATCTACTCGTGGCGCGGCGCCGACTTCCGCAACTTTCTCGACTTCGGACGCCACTATCCCGGCACACGCGAATTTAAGCTGCAGATCAACTATCGCTCCACGCCGGAAATCCTCGAGGTCGCCAACGCGGCGATTGCCGGCAATCCCGACCAGTTCCAGAAAGAACTCAAAGCCGTCCGTCCGGAAGGGGCCTATCCCGTCCTCGCCGGACTGCGCGACGGCAGTGCGCAGGCGCGCTACATTATCGAAAAGGTACAGATGCTCCGCCGCGAAGGGATTTCCCCTTCGGACATGTGCGTGCTCTACCGCTCCCACTTCCACGCCATGGAACTGCAGATGGAGCTGGCGCGCGCGTCCATGCCCTACATCGTCACCTCCGGCGTCCGGTTCTTCGAGCAGGCGCACATCAAAGACGTCTGCACCGTACTGCGGATCCTGGTCAACCCCGGCGACGAGCTGGCCTTCACCCGTCTGTTGGAACTTTTTCCAAAGGTTGGAAAAAAGACCTCGCTCAAAATTTTCCGAACCCTCGGCGGACGGGTGAATCTGCAGCGCAAAGAGGTCTGTATGCAGGTTGAAACCGCCCTGCCCGCCGCCGCGCGCGACGAATGGAAAAAAATCGAGCCGGTCTTTCTGGCTTACCGCGAAGAAACCCTCGACGCCGACCCCGGCGAAATCGTCTACCGTTTCAATAAGGCGTTCTACAACGAGTTCATGGTAGAAAATTTTGATAACTCCAAATACCGCGCCGAAGATCTCGATGGACTGATCGACTTCACCACCAAATTTGAAACCACCGAGGCGTTTCTCAGCGAAATCGCCCTGCTCTCGAACCTCGATGCGGAGGGCGACACACGAACCGACACCGATCCGGCCGACTCCCTGCGCCTCAGCACCATTCATCAGGCCAAAGGACTGGAGTTCAAGGCGGTCTTTGTGCTCTTCCTGTGTGAGAGCATGTTCCCGGGCACCAAATCGATCGAAGAGGCGGGGGATTCCGAAGAGCGACGGCTGTTCTACGTCGCCGTCACCCGCGCCGAAGACCACCTCTTCCTGTGCAGCCCCGAGGTGCGCCGCCAGCGCGACGGCGGCATCATCTTTTTAGAGCCCTCCCGCTTCATCAACGAAATCCCTCCGCATCTCTTGCAAAAAGACCGTGGATTTTTTTAGGGATTGACCGCGAATCGTCACGAATGGTTTCCAATGATCGGAAGATTTAACCGCGGATGAACATGGATCAACGCGGATGTTTCCAAGGGTTGGAAAAGTGAATATCAATCAGCGAATTACTCGTCTGTATTCTTCGCGGGCTTCATTCGCCAGAAGGTCAAGGCGTCCACTACGGGCATCAGCCTCCAACTGCCGATCCCATGCGGCGGCCTCAAATGCCTCGAACCAGTTGCGGAACTGGTTCAAATCTTTGGGCGGAAGATGCTCAACCGCTTTTTCGATTTCTTTTACCGTTGTCATGCCCGCTTTGTAGAGCCAAACCCTCCCTTTTTCAAGGCGCATTCTTAAGGTGGGGCGAACCGTCCCGGTGAGCCGCAGAACTGAAAAGGCGGCTCCGCCGGAGGCGTCGCCCTACCCCTCGCTTCCAAAGTTTGGAAGAATTTTTTCCAAGGGCAGGACAACCGCGCCCGTCGTGCGTGGCTACAGATCTGTAGGTGCGGGCGGTGACCGCGCCGGTTCCAATGTTTGGAAACTGTTTTCACGCTAAACCTTCTTGCCGATGTGGATGGCAATCCGCACAATGCCGAAAAGCGACTTAATCAGTACGGAGTACAAATTTATGCTGGCGAAAGTGTTTTCGGGTGCGGTGTACGGTGTGGATGCCTACACGGTGGAGATCGAGGTCAACAGCGGCCACGGTGAACC
>JACNKZ010000073.1 GCA_014381785.1 Kiritimatiellota bacterium | reverse complement strand
CGTGCGGTTTTGTCCGTTCGAATTTATCTTTAGCCATGACTATTCCTCCTGATCCTTAATTCTAATTCTAATTCACAAATCTTCAACTGGAGCCCATGAGCGGATTTGAACCGCTGACCTCATCCTTACCAAGGATGCGCTCTACCAACTGAGCTACATGGGCGGCAAATCCCTTGTGGCTCGCGCTCTAAAATACAAAGCATAAAAGAGTACAAAACGCCGTCCCTTATTAACTGACACTTGGAAACAGACCTTTTATACCCCTCACAACTCTCTAAATTATTCTGCGCAACCCACCAAAACAATCTCTGGTATCTCACACAAAGGGGAGCGACTTTAGCGAAAAAGTTCCTACTGTCAACTTTTTTGGATGAAATATTTCCATCCTTTTTGCGCGCGCCAACCAGGCGAGCCCGCCGCCGTTTTTCTGCAAATTTTTGGTTGCGAATACACCCCAATACCCTATCGTAATACTCTATATTTAAAAACAAGAACCCTTAACAAGGAGAGCATTATGATAAAAATTGGA
This sequence comes from Kiritimatiellota bacterium, assembly GCA_014381785.1. GTDB lineage: Bacteria > Verrucomicrobiota > Kiritimatiellia > Kiritimatiellales > Tichowtungiaceae > Tichowtungia. Next base: position 25,716 of record JACNKZ010000073.1, on the reverse strand, counting down.
CAGGAAGTCCCTGATTTCGAAATCGAAGTATTCCACAAAGAAGGGATCAAAAAAGTAAAATTGTCGGATTATAAAGGAAAATGGGTCGTTATGCTCTTTTACCCGGCCGACTTTACCTTCGTCTGCCCCACCGAACTCAAAGAAGCCGCTCTGCTCTACGACAAGTTTCAGGCCGCCGGTGCGGAAATCATCTCCGTCAGCACCGACACCGCTTTTGTCCACAAAGCGTGGCACGATGCTTCAGATGCCATCAAAATCGTCGAATTCCCGATGGGTGCCGACCCGTCCGGCAAAATCTGCACCCTCTTCGGCACACTCATCGAAGAAGCGGGCCTCGCCCTGCGCGGAACGTTTATCATCGATCCCGATGGTGTTCTGAAAACCATCGAAATGCACGACCTCGGCATCGGCCGCAGCGCGGTTGAAGCCCTGCGCAAACTCCAAGCTGCCAAATTCGTACGCGAATTCGGCGATCAGGTCTGCCCGGCCGGTTGGACTCCCGGCGCTGACACTCTCACCCCGGGTCTCGACCTCATCGGAAAAATTTAACCGCCCAGGGGGTCCGTTAAACCGAAGCCCGGCTGTTCGCAAGAGCAGTCGGGCTTTGCAATTTCATTGCGGCACAGCGCTTCGCGTTGAACATGCAACCTTCCAAACCTTGGAAGCCGGTTCGACAGGGATCTCGCGTCCTGCCTTCTCCATCTGCGTCAATCCGTGTTTATCCGCGGCAAAATCTAACTTCGCGTTTTTTCGACGAGGTAGTCACGAATAGCAGCTTCGTCGTTGGCGATGGTGTCGCAGCGGGTTTCGGCGTCGGACAGTTTGTCGAGCACCGGGTGGTGCGCGGCTTCGCCGAGCGCCTGCTCGATGGCATCAGTAAACTTGGCCGGGTGCGCGGTGGCGAGGCAAATGGTTGGAGTTTCCGAACATTGGAACTTTTCAGCGACAGCCACGCCGACAGCGGTGTGCGGATCAAGGGTGTAATCGCACTTATCGTGAACTTTGCGGATCGTGGCGAGCGTTTCGGCGGTATTGCCCTCCCCTGCGGCGAACAGGTCGTCCGACCCATCGACCCGCAGCGAACCGGTTTCACCGAAGTGCTTCATCATTTCGGTCAGTTTTTCGGCGTCACAGCCGGAGCGGTAATAAAGATAGCGCTCAAAGTTGCTGGCAACCTGAATATCCATCGACGGGCTGAGCGTCGGCACCACTTCCCCGAGGCTGTATTCGCCGGTATTAAAGAAGCGCGACAAGATATTGTTTTCGTTGGTGGCCAGAATCAGCTTTTTAACCGGCAGGCCTATTTTTGCGGCGATGTATCCCGCCATGATGTCGCCGAAGTTGCCGGTCGGAACCGAAAACTGCACTTCGGAGGCGCCGGTGCGCTCCTGCACGCGGAAGTAGGAATAAAAATAGTAAACCGTCTGTACCAGCACGCGCGCCCAGTTAACGGAATTGACTGAGCCGAGCGAATGCTCCTCTTTAAAGGATACATCGGCAAAAATTGTTTTCATCAGGTGCTGGCAATCGTCGAAGGTTCCCTCGACCGCGAGGTTATAGACATTATCGTCGAGCACGCTGGTCATCTGCTTTTCCTGAATCAGGCTGGTGCGCCCTTCGGGATGCATGATGAAAATACGGATGTTCTTTTTGCCGTGCACACCATAGATAGCAGCCGAACCGGTGTCGCCGCTGGTCGCGCCGAGAATATTTAATTCACCACCTCGTTTTTCGAGAATGTACTCAAATAGATTGCCAAGGAACTGCAGCGCCACATCTTTAAAGGCGAGCGTCGGGCCGTGCCACAGCTCGAGAATATGGACATTACCAACAGGAACAACGGGAGTGACGTCCGGTGCGCGGAAGGTGGCATAGCTTTTGTCGATCAGCGCCTTCAAATCCTCAGCAGGCATATCGGTGGTAAACAATCTCATCACCTCGAACGCCAAATCCTGATACGAGAGATGCGCCCACGCCTCGAGCTTGTCCGAAACATTCGGCAGGCTTTCGGGTAGCAACAGCCCGCCGTCAGGCGCCAGCCCCGTCATCACGGCATCCAGGAAGCTCGCCGGCTCCATTTTTCCTCTGGTACTGATGTATTTCATCTAAATCCTCAAAATTAAGAGGCAGAGAATAGACCAGAGAACCCTGCGAATAAACCCAAAACTGCCGCCGCCATGCAGGAACATTTTTTTGACAGGATAACAGGATGTTCAAGATAGATGTCGCAGGGTGGTTGATCTTGTTTATCCTGTTATCCCGTCAAAAAATTCCAGAATCCATTATCAAGTATCTGTGACGGCACCGAGCGAGGCGGAGGCGACCTGCCGCGCGTATTTGGCCAGCACGCCGCGGGTATAACGGGGCTTCGGCGGCGTCCAGTCCGCCAACCGCCGTTTGAGCTCCGCTTTGGATACGCCGAGTGTCATGGTGCGCTTTTCAGCATCAATGGTGATGGTATCGCCGTTCTGCACGATGGCCAGCGGGCCGCCGGTGAAGGCTTCGGGTGTAATGTGCCCGATCACAAAGCCGTGGCTTCCGCCGCTGAAGCGGCCGTCGGTGATCAGCGCCACCTCCTTTTCGAGTCCGCGTCCGCAGATGGCGGAAGTGGGCGCGAGCATTTCGCGCATACCGGGTCCGCCGCGCGGCCCCTCGTAGCGGATCACCACCACATGCCCCGCCTGCACGGTTCCATCGAGAATGCGCTTCAGCGCCTCCTCTTCGGATTCAAAGACGATGGCTTTTCCTTTAAAGCGCAGTCCCTCTTTGCCGGAAATCTTGGCGACCGCACCATCGGGCGCGAGGTTGCCGCGCAAAATGACCAGATGCCCTTCCGGCTTAATCGGATTGTTCAGCGGACGGATAATCTCCTGCCCGCGCGGGTAACCTTTTAACGAAGCCAGATTCTGTTTGAGCGTTTTGCCGGTCACGGTCAGGCAGTCGCCGTGCAGCAGTCCGGCATTGAGCAGGCGCTTCATCAACGGAGCAACCCCGCCGATAGCGGCCAGATCGGCCATCACATATTTTCCGCTCGGTTTCAGATCCGCCAGCACCGGAACCTTTTTTCCAATGGTTGTAAAATCATCGATGGAAAGCTTCACCTTGGCGGCGTGCGCCATCGCCAACAGGTGCAATACGGCATTGGTCGAGCCGCCGAGAGCGGTGACCACCGTGATGGCATTCAAGAACGCTTTGCGCGTGAGGATGTCGGAGGGCCGGATACCCTTCTCGATCAAGCTGAGCACCGCCGCTCCGGCGGCACGGCATTCGACGGCTTTATCTTTAGATGCCGCCACGCGCGACGAACTGTTCGGCAGGCTCATGCCCAGCGCCTCAATGGCGGAGGCCATGGTGTTGGCGGTGTACATTCCCCCGCAGGAACCTTCACCCGGAATGGCGGTCTTTTCGATCTGCGCCAGCTCGCGGTCGCCGATTTCGCCGCGCGTATAGCGGCCGACGGCTTCGAACACAGAAACGATGTCGACATCCTTTCCTTTATGACAACCAGGCAGGATGGTTCCGCCGTAGACAAAAATGGAAGGCCGGTTGAGCCGCACCAGCGCGATCAGGCAGCCGGGCATATTTTTATCGCAGCCGCCGATGGCGACCAAGCCGTCGAATCCTTCGCATCCGGCGACGGTTTCGATGGAGTCCGCGATGACTTCGCGGGAAACCAAGGAATATTTCATTCCTTCGGTGCCCATCGAAATGCCGTCGGAAATGGTGATGGTGTTGAAGATGACCGACTTACCGCCGGCGCGGTCGGCGCCGACTCCGGCCGCCTCGGCCAGCTTGTCGATGTGCATGTTGCAGGGCGTGACCATGCTCCAGGTGGAGGCAATGCCGATCTGCGGCTTTTCAAAGTCGCTGCGCTTGAAGCCGACCGCATGCAACATGGCGCGGCTGGCGGCGCGTTCGACCCCGTCGACAACCTTTGAGGAATAAAGACGGTTTTTTGAACAGCATTCCTTCATATCAGCTCTCCTTGTTGAGACTGGATATAAATTATCAGGCGAATTCAATTAGCGCAATTCCCAAAGAAATTCCTGTGCTAGCATCAGCCCACGCAACAAAGGAGGAAACTATGGACAATCTATCCCGCCGTAATTTCATCAAAATCGGAACCGCCGGCTCCGCCCTGCTGGCTGCTGCGCCAGCCGCCCTATCCGCCGCTTCCAAAGAAAAAACCGATGTCTGGGTTTTTGAAGGCGCAAACAACCGGGCGTTAATGGAAGCCTGCATGAAAACCATTTTTGAAAACGGCGGGTTTGGACCCAATGCAAAAAAGGTGGCGCTCAAGGTCAACGCGGCCTGGGACCGCACCCCGGAACAGGCGGCCAACACGCACCCTGAGCTGGTGGATGTTTTTCTGGAAAAAGCGCTCGAGTCAGGCGTAACGGTGGTCATACCGGAATTGCCCTGCCAGCGTGCCGAAAAAACGTTTGTTAACAGCGGTCTTCAAGCGGTCGCCGACAAATACAAGGTCAAAATGATCGATTTAAAAAATGAAAAGGACGCCTTTGTGGATGTGGAAATCCCGAATGGAAAAACCCTGAAGAAAGAACGCATTCCGCGTGACTTTTTGGAAGCCGATGCGATTGTCAACATGCCGATTGCCAAACACCACGGCGGCGGAACGCTCACCATCTGCATGAAAAACTGGATGGGAACCGCCGAGGGCCGCAAATTTTGGCATGCCAAAGGGCTTCACCAGTGCATCGCCGACTTCTCCAGCTTCATGAAACCGACCTGGGCCATCGTCGACGCCACCAGCTGCATGACCAGTCAAGGCCCACAGGGCCCGTCCGAAGATATGATCTACCCGCAGCAAGTCATTCTCTCTAAGGATCAGGTTGCCGCCGACTCGGTCGCCGCCCTGCTCTTCCACGACTCACCCTATGCGGTGAAATATCTAGAAATCGCCCGCGACATGGGCATTGGCGAAACCGAAACCGTCAACATGAACATTCAGCGCATAAAAGTTTAGAAGGCTTTAGCCCTTGGACTTTGGGCTTCAGGAGGCCCGAATCAGAAACATGATAATCTGGAGCCTATAGCCTAATGCCTACAGCCAAAAGCCTTCGAATTTCTGTGCGGCTGCTGATTCTGGCGGCCGCGCTCTTTTTCGTCATCGGCGGGCCGTTGCCGATCTGGATGGAACGGCTCGTGCCGGCGCTCAGCCCGCTGACTGTGTTTGCCGAATCCATCGCACAGCGCACTTGGTATGCAGGACTCTTCTGGTCAATCCCGCCGCTGGCGGTTCTGCTGCTCGCGGTCTTGAAAGGCCGGCTTTTTTGTCAGTGGCTCTGCCCGTTGGGGACGCTCTACAGCCTGCCTCAGAAAGTAAGCCTCAAAAAACGGATTCTTCCGATCCGGCTCAACGCGCTGATTTTCTGGATCATCATATCCGCCTCGCTGCTCGGCCTGCCCGCCCTGCTCTGGCTCGACCCGCTCTCCACCTTCCGCCGCGCCGGCGCGTGGACCGAAGCCGCCGCATGGATTCCCGGCCTGCTGATTCCGATCTTCCTGTTGCTCAGCTTCTTTCAGCCGCAAGTCTGGTGCACCCACCTTTGCCCGCTCGGCTACGGCTTTGATCTGGCCAACTTCAAAACCGGCAAAGCCGTATTCCGCCGCGACCGCCGCCAGTTTATCACCGGACTCGGACTCGGCGCCGGCGCAGCCGTGATTCTTCCGCGCATTAATAAAAGTGCCCCGACGCCGTCGGTTCTACCACCCGGCGCCACTGAACACTTTGCTGAAACCTGCACGCGATGCTACGCCTGCGTCGACGCCTGCCCGGTGGAGATCATCAAGGTCAAAAAAGGCGGCCCGCTCAGCGAGCTGGCGATGCCGGAACTCGTCTTCAATGAATACGGCTGCGAAGAATCCTGCAACCGCTGCTCACAGCTCTGCCCGACCGGTGCCATCCGCACCCTCAGCCCCGATGAAAAATGGCGAAGACAAGTCGGCGTCGCCCGAGTGGAAAAAGAAAAGTGTCTGGCGTGGGCGGACAACGAATACTGCATGGTCTGCGATGAATACTGCCCCTACAACGCCATCGAAACCGTCTGGGAAGGCGGCATCGCCTGCCCGGTTGTCGATCCGGCTCTCTGCCGCGGCTGTGGCGCCTGCGAAGGTGCCTGCCCCGCCTATCGAGCCGGCAAAGCCATTTTCGTGCACGCCCTCAACCCGCAGCAGAAAATCAAAGGATAAAACATGATCATCGACTCCATCAAAAACCACACCCTCTACCCCTACGGCGACCTCTGGGCCAAAGCCTTCGACTTCCTGCGCACCGCCACTCCGGAACTCGAAGACGGAAAAGTCGTCCTCGACGGCGACGACCTGTTCGCCGGCATCAACTGCTACGAAACCAAAGCGCGCGCCGACGCCAAGCTCGAAACCCATCAACACTACGTCGACATCCAGGTGCTGCTCAGCGGAACCGAATGCCTTGAAATTTTTCGGAAAGACGGCCTGAGCGTCAGCGAACCCTACGACCCGAACAAAGACGCCGAGTTTTACGAAGTTCCGGAAACCGCTCCCGTGCGGGTGACGCTCAAACCCGGACAGTTCATCGTCTTCTTTCCTGAAGACGCCCACATGCCCAGCCTCAACGCCGGCGACCGCTCAAAACCCGTCCAGAAAGTCGTCATCAAACTGCGCGCTGACCGCCTCGCGGCTGACTAAACTGCAAATTGAACCGTTTCATGGTGAACCTTCACGGTGAACCGTTCATGGTGAACCGCAACCAAATAGGAGTAAAACAGGCAGAATGATTCAGGCCTCGCTCCGTTTCTATCATCATTCTGCCCAAAAATTATTCTGCCTGATCTTCAAAAAGATAGAGCTCCTGCAAAAACGTGCATAAAAACAAGAAGTTGACGGATCGTAATGCGAATGGTGGAACGCGACGTCCTCGTCGCGTTTGAAGCGTGCTCGGAGATCACGCTCCACCTTGCAGTTTCCAAGGTTTGGAATTTATGACGTCATCGGCGTTACTTTTCACCACCTCATCGATCCCGTTCTTCAGTTTTTAAAGTAGGACAGGCTTCCAGCCTGTCTGCGGCGGATCAGCTTTTCTTGGATAGACAGGCTGGAAGCCTGTCCCACATTCTCAACAGCCCTATTTTCCAACCATTGGAAAAGGAAAGTTTTTGCGATCTATGCGCTCTTTTGCGGCTAATAATTTTCCGAGATTTGGAAAGGGAATTTCAGACAGGATTACAGGATCGACTGGATGGGGAATTTAAATCCTGTTCATCCTGTTATCCCGTCAAAAAACATAAACATGAAACGAAAATCGGCTAGCACATGGCCGGGATCGAAGACGAGGTGCTGACTTAAAGATCCTCGCCGTTGGAGGCGATCACCTTTTTGTACCAAAGCGCGGAGTCTTTCAGCGTGCGTTTCTGCGTCTCGTAATCAACATGGATCAGTCCGAAGCGCTGTTTGTAGCCCTCGGCCCACTCGAAGTTATCAAGCAACGACCATTGAAGGTAGCCGAGCACCGGTACGCCTTCATCGGCGGCGCGGCGCAGCTCGCGCAGGTAGCGATGCAGGAAGTCGATCCGCGCGCCGTCATGAACGCCGCCGTCCAGCGCCACCCAGTCGTGAGAGGACATTCCGTTTTCGGAAATGATAATGGGCAGTTGATAGCGCTCATAACAAAACCGGGATGCCCAATAGAGGATTTCGGGAGTAACCACCCAGTCAAAGAGAGTCCGGCCCAGCGATTTCCAGGTTGGGTCCGGAACGGGCCTGCCGTCCGGGCCGTCGACCACCTGACCGCCTTGATACAGATTCAACCCCAGAAAATCGATCGGCTGGCTGATCAGCTCCAGCTCTGCCTCCGAAAATTCCGGTGCCCCCTCGCCGAAATATTCCCTGGCCCAGGCTACGGGTTTTCCTTTTAGAATCGGATCCAGATAAAGCGAATGCGCGCTGGTTTCACTATAAAGACCTTGCATCTCAAACATGGCAAAGCGGGCGGTTTCAACATCAGCCGGCGCATCCGATTTCGGCAGATGAACCTCCCCGCAGTGCGCGAGACCAATCTGCGCTTCCGAAGGCAGCACCTCGCGCAGAACCTGTACCGCCCGCCCATGAGACAGCTGCAGATTTTTCAGCAGGTTCAGCGCGTCTCCGGCATTCAGTTTCAATCCCGGCGCATGGACTCCCATCTGAGACGCCATATTCACGACAACCGTCATTTCATTAAAGGTGAACCACATGGGGACGCGGTCGCCGAGACGACGTCCCATCAGATCGGCATACTCCGCAAACCATTCCGGCGACTCCGCAGACTGCCAACCGCCCCGTTCCTGAAGGGCCTGCGGCAGATCCCAGTGATAAAGCGTTGCGCACGGCTGGATGTTTTTTGTGAGAAGCTCATCAACCAGGCGGTCATAAAAATCAAGACCGGCTTCATTCACCGCGCCGGTTCCCTGCGGAATCACGCGCGGCCAGGAAATGGAAAACCGGTATGCTTTCAACCCGAGCTCGCCCATCAGCGCCACATCGTCTTTGTAGCGATGCAGATGGTCGCAGGCCACATCGCCCGTGTCCCCGTTCTGAATCCGGCCCGGCTGTTTGCAGAACTCGTCCCAGATGGACAATCCCTTGCCATCCTCGTACGCCGCGCCCTCAATTTGATACGCTGCTGTCGCCGCGCCCCATAAAAAATCCTTCGAAAACCCCATGCTGTTCTCCATTCAAAATCAAACTGTCAGGTTATTTCCAAACAGTGGAAACGACGAGGACGGATTATGGATATTTTATAGGCCGTAGAACAGGGCACCGGCACCACTCCCCCCGCTATGCGGCTCGCTTTTTCTTTGGGGCTTGGCGGGACAGCAGGTTACAGCTAGGATGCTTTCTCAGTCGTACCGCTTTTAAGGAGAACTCCATGAGCAAAATCAACCGCATTAAAGAACAGATCCAGTTCTGTATTCGCGGTGAGCTGTGGGAAAAACTCCTGCCCCTTCTCGAACAGCTCCATCCTGCCGATATCGCCGATGTGATTGAATACGCGCCCGACGATATTCAAAACCAAATCTTTGACCTGCTCGACGACGAAACCAAGGCCGATGTGCTCTCCGAACTGGACGACACCACGGAAGCGGAAATTCTTGAAGAGCTAACCGTTGAGCAAATTTCAGATATCGCCGAAGAAATGGCGCCGGACGATGCCGCCGACATGCTCGCCGAACTCGATAAGAAACGAAGCGAGGAGGTTCTCGAACTGATGGAGGACGAGGACTCCAAAGAAGTTCGCGGACTGCTCCGGTACGACGAAGACACCGCCGGCGGAATCATGACCACCGACTTTGTCGCGCTGCAGAGTTCGAAGACCGCTCAAGAAGCGCTCGACCATATCGGCTCTCTCGATCTCGACGAGCCGATTTATTCCGCCTATATCACCGATACTGACGATAAACTGCTCGGGCATGTTCAACTCTGGCAGTTAATTAAAGCCGAAAACCGGCAGAAAACCCTCGGCGAGCTGGCCGAAGGCGACCTGTTTAGTGCGCATCACGACACGGATCAGGAAGAAGTCGCCCAGACGATGTCCAAGTACGACCTCTCCTCCCTGCCGGTTATTGATGAGGTCGGCAAACTGGTCGGGCGGATCACCATCGACGATATGGTCGATGTACTCGAAGAAGAGGCCTCCGAGGATATCTTCAAACTGGCCGGTTCAGACGATGCTGAACTGGAAGACCCCTCCCCGCTGGCATCATGCAAGGCACGGCTGCCCTGGTTGCTCGTCACACTGGGAACAGGGTTTGTCACCAGCATGATTCTCAAAGGCTTTATGCACAGCATCACCACGATGGAGGTGCTCGCCCTGAGCTTCTTTGTGCCGATCGTCATGGGGATGGGCGGGAATACCGGAATTCAATCCGCCACCCTGATTATCCGCGGGCTGGCGCTGGGATCATTCAACCCGAACTCGCTGCACCGGCTGCTGCTTCGCGAAATGGCCACCGGTATGCTGATGGGCATCATCTGCGGATCGGTTATCGGGGTCTGGGCCCGGTTTGTCATCGGCGGCAGTACCGCATTTCCCGCATCCCTTCTGGCCGTCTCAGTGGGACTGGCTCTCTTCACCGCCATGATGTTCGCCGCGATTTTCGGCGCGGCCGTCCCTCTCATTCTCAACCGGTTAAAAATCGACCCGGCGGTCGCCTCCGGCCCGTTCGTCAGCGCGTCCAACGATATCTTCGCCCTGCTCATTTACTACGGGGTCACCTTCCTGATGATCTCCTCACTGTCCGCCTGATGAGGAACAAGAGTCAGGAGACAGGGGTCAGGAGACAGGGGTCAGGAATCAGAGGTCAGGAAACAGGGGTCAGGAGACAGGGGTCAGGAATCAGAGGTCAGGGGTCAGAGGTCAGGGGTCAGGAGAAACAAGAATGGCTATTTCACCCAATCTCAAATAACCCATAACGAATAACCGTTTTTAAAAAATGTCCATTTTAAAAACCAGTGCCATTCCGCTCTACTTCACCGATGTGTCAAATACCTCGCGCATCGTTACCTGGCTGACGGCGGACTACGGCAAGCTCTCGACCATCATCAAAGGCGAACAGCGCAAAAACAGTCTCTTCCGCGGGCAGTACGACCTGTTCTCCACCAGTGAGCTGGTCTTCTACGACCGCACCGAACGGGGCATGCACATTGCCAAAGAGTGCTCCATGCTGCAGCGGCGCCCCGCCTTCCGCACCGACTGGCGCGCCTGCGCCGGCGCGGGCTACATCTCCGCGCTGTTCGCCAAAACCTCGCTGCGCCACGGCCACGAACCGGAACGCTTTGAACTGTTCGAAGAGATGCTCTCCTATGCCGAAGAGTACGGCGGCCACCCCGCCTTCCTGATCTGGTTCGATCTGCAGTTCGCCGACTTTATGGGCCACCGCCTGCAGCTGGAAGACAGAAGTCAGGAGTCAGGGGTCAGGAGTCAGGAAGCAGGGAACGGGAGACAGGAGACAGAAGGCAGAAGGCAGGCCTACCGCTTCGCGGCCGACCACGGCGGACTGGTGGAACCGGGTTATGCCAGCAGGCACCGCATCCCCGCCACCCCGCTCGCGCCGGAAGCCGTCGCCCTGCTCAAAACCTGGCAACAGGCCGACTCACCGGAAGAGGTGCTGAACACCTCGTTCAATCCGGCCTACCTGGCGCAAATTGAGCGCGTGCTCGGGAAATTCGCGGAATATCACTACGACCTGCCGCCGCACGTCCGCCAGACCGCTTCCGCCACCCTGCGCGCCGCCTAGGCAAGTGCAATTATTTCAGACGGGATTAACAGGATCGACAGGATATCCAGTTCATCCTGTAATCCTGTCAAAAATCTAAACAGCAATACGAACCGGTTTCCAAACATTGGAAACTTCCGCTGCGATTTTTTCAAGGTTTGGCCTGTCCGCCGTAGCTTTAGCGGAGGAGGAAAACTTTGCGGTGTCGACCCATTCAACGTTGAGCTGAGTGCGAAACCAGGTCATCTGGCGCTTGGCCAACTGGCGGGTGCGGATGATGGTGCGCTCTTTCGCCTGTGCTTCGGTCATTCCGCCGCGCAGCACAGCGAAGGCTTCGGCGTAGCCGATGGCTTTTTCGGCGGTGACTGAAAGTTGGAGGCCGCTCAACCCGCGCGCCTCTTCGATGAGTCCGTTGGCGTACATTTTGTCGACCCGTGTAGCGATTCGTTTGTGTAGCACGTCGCGCTCCACATGCAAGCCGACCACCGTCGGCAGCTCCACCTTCTCTTTTTGCGGCAAACCGCCGTGTTCCAGCAAACGGACGAGTCGGCGGGGGTTTTCGTTGTCGGCGAGAGAGTCGTAGGCTTCGGGCGCGGCGGCGCGGGCCTCGGCCTGCAGTTCAGCGAGGCTCATTTTTTCGGCGCGGGCTCGCAGGGCTTCGTCGGCGGCGGGCAATTCATCGAGGCCCGCCAGCAGGCATTTGACGTAAAGACCGGTTCCTCCAGCAACGATAGAAGTCTGACCATCCAAGGCAGGTTTCACAGCGTTGAGCCAATCGCCGACGCTGAAGGGTTCGGTCGGGTCGGCAAGGTCGATCCCGTGGTATTCGACCGCGCCGCGCTCGGCGGGCGACGGCTTGGCCGTGCCGATGTCCATGCCGCGGTAGATGTTCATGGAGTCGGCGGAGACAACCGGCGCGCCGGTCTGTTCCGCAAGCAACTGGGCAATCGAGCTTTTGCCGGAGGCGGTCGGGCCAACAAGAACGAAAGCGCTGGGGCTATTTGTCGTCATCAGCACTGTTTTTAAGCGGATGGCTCTTGTGCCACAAGGAGGAAAGCAGATAGATGCCGACGGCAATGCAGATGGCGGAGTCGGCCACATTGAACGACGGCCAGTGGTGCGTGCCGATATGGAAGTCGAGAAAGTCGGTGACCCAACCGAGCTTGATGCGGTCGATCATGTTGCCGAGCACCCCGCCAAGCATAAGGCCGAGAGCGATGCGGTGGTCGAGCGTCGGATTGAGCACCCGGCGGTGGAACACCGCCAACAAAATGAAGACGACAACCGACAGGGCGATAAGAATGACCTGCTGACCGCCGAGCATTCCCCAGGCCGCGCCGGGATTGCGGACATAGACGAGGTTGAAAAAGCCGGGGATGACTTCCAGCGATTCGCCGCCGCAGACAAAGCTGGAGCGAACCCATACCTTGGTGAACTGATCCAGCAGAACAACGATCAGACACAGGATGAGTGCCAGCATGGGAGGCTCCTTCCGGTTTTAACCGTGCATTGTGCCGCCGAAGGGGCGGAACCGGGCGCGACCGCGCTCAAGCTCGGACTGAGCCTGGACAGTGTAACGCACATAGGGAAGCGCCATCAGGCGTTCCTTGGGAATCAACTCTTCCGTCAGTTCGCAGATGCCGTAGGTGCTTTTTTCGACGCGGCGCAACGCGGCGTCGATTTCGAAGAGGACTTCCTGCTCAGAACCCATCATGTTGAGTTCCATCTCGCGGTCGAAGGTGTCGGTGCCCTGGTCGGAGAGCGACGGGTCGCGCTGGTTGGCGGCCATGTTGTCACGCGACAGTGCGCTGTATTCGCCGGAAACCCGTTCGCGAAGGGTCAGCAGACGGTCCTTAAACTCAGCCATTTCTTTGGCCTTGAAAATCTTGCGCGGTTTGATGTTTTTCGCTTCCAGCGTTTCGATCGGGATCCGCTTGATGCGTTTCACCTTACTGAGCGGCGCCTTGTTGGAAACTGTTTTTTTGGCGGGAGCCTTCTTGGCCGCTGCCTTTTTAACGGGGGCTTTCTTGGCTGCCGTTTTCTTTTTGGCGGGGGCTTTTTCAGCCGAAGCCTTCTTCACAACCGCTTTTTTTGTCGCCGTTTTAGCCGGCGCCTTCTTCGCAGTTTTTTTCTTCGAAACCTTCTTTTCAGCCATTTTAAAACCCTCTCCCAAGTCATCGCACAGATGTGTCTATATAAAAAATAAGGGGGAGCTTCTATCACTTCCGCTAGGGGCGTGTCAACGACATCCCCCTCTATTTTCGAAACAGGAAAAATCTTGCATTACACAGCGGATATACCGGATACAGACACTTTGGCATCTGGCCTGGAAATCGTGTACTCTGTCCGGAGGCAAAACGAGGAGTCTTAATGGTCTGGATATATTTCATCGCAACCGCTGCTGTGATTATCTTCGCAGGGGCGAAGCTTTCGGTTCTGGCGGAAAAACTGGCCGGCCAGCTGAATATTTCCAGCTCAACGGTTGGCCTGCTGCTCGTCAGTGTGATTACCAGCCTGCCGGAACTGGCCACCTCCCTGAGCGCCGCCGTACAGGTCGGCCAGCCGGGTCTGGCCGCCGGCAATACCATCGGAAGCGATCTGTTCAACCTGATGATTATTGCGCTGTGCGACACGATCTTTCTCAAAAAAGGGATTCTGCGGCAGGCCGGGCACCATACCGCCTCGCTACGGCGCTATCTGTTGATGATCAGCATGATCCTGCTGACGCTCACGCTACCGAACCAAGTGAGTGTGGCAGGAATGCACTTCAATGCCGGGAGTCTGGTCATCATTGCGCTCTACCTCGTGCTTTTCTTCCGCACCCACCATGCCGACACCGGCCATGCCGATGCGGCATCCGCCGACCGCAGCCAGCTCCCGCAGACTCTTCTGAAATTCTGCGCCGCCGCGGCCGCCATTGTCCTCGCCGGCATGCTACTTGCTCAACTCGGCGACCAGATTGCAAAGGAAACCGGACTGGAGCAGAGTTTTGTGGGAACCCTGTTCCTGGCGCTGGCCACCTCGCTGCCGGAGCTGACCGTCAGCATTACCGCGGTGCGGATCGGGGCCTTCGATCTGATGGTTGGAAATGTTGTCGGCTCCAACATGTTTAACGTGTTCGTTACCGCTCTATCGGATGTGGCGTACACCAAAGAAGCCTTCCATATCCCGGAAAATATCAGCCCCAGCCTGCTGTTCATCGGGGGATGCACCATCACCATGACGCTGATTTCGCTGATCGCCGTCCGGCAAAAACGCAAAGCGAAAGGTCTGGCGTGGGAAAGCGTGCTGATTCTCCTGCTCTATGTCACCGGGCTTTGCGCCATGTATTTCACGGGCTAAGCAAGCACTTTGATCAGCATCCGGGACAGCATCGCTTTGGTGACCGGTTTGGTGATGTAGTCATCCATTCCGGCCGCAATGCACTTTTTGCGGTCACCGTTCATCGCATGCGCGGTCATGGCGACAACCGGAAGTTGAGAGGCCGGGCCATCCAATTTCCGGATTTCAGTGGCGGCGGTATAGCCGTCCATCACCGGCATCTGACAGTCGAGCAGTACCAAATCAAACGCCGGATCCTTCCGCAACGTCTCTAGTGCCTGCTGACCGTTTTCAACCACTTCAACCGTCATGCCAAGCGATGTCAGTATCTTTTTGCCCACCATCTGGTTGACATAGTTGTCCTCTGCCAGCAGCACCCGGCCCTTCAGTTTGGCGCGCGGACCCACAACCGAGATGTCCTCCACCCTATTCTGATCCGGAATCGGCATGGTCACCACAAAATAAAAGGTGCTTCCGCGCCCCGGTTCGCTATGCAGCCCGATCCGCCCGTCCATCATTTCAATGAGCTGCTGGGAGATGGTAAGACCCAGCCCGGTTCCGCCGAATTCCCGCGTGGTGGATAGATCCGCCTGCATGAATTTGTTGAAGATCAACTCCTGTTGCTCCTCCGAAATTCCCACGCCGGTGTCCCGCACGCTGACGCGCAGTTTGATCGAATCCACCGACTGCTCCACTCGCTCCACATCCACAAACACGCCGCCGGAATGGGTGAACTTGATGGCATTTCCGACGAGGTTGGTCAGCACCTGTCGAATACGAACCTCGTCGCCCGTCAGAAAAGAGGGAACCTCCTTCGGATAACGGCATTCCAGCTTCAGGCCTTTGGACTGCGCATCGGGCGTAAACATCTCACAGACCGATTCCACAACCTGCTTCAAATGGAAGGGCCGTTTTTCAATCTCTAGGTGCCCGGAGTCAATTTTTGAAAAATCGAGAATGTCATTAATAATTTTGAGCAGCGATAGGGCCGAAAGATGGATCGTCTCGGTAGAAATTTGCTGATCAGGTGTCAGATCGGTTTCTGCCAGAACCTCAGCCATCCCGATCACCCCGTTCATCGGCGTGCGCAGCTCATGACTCATATTCGCAAGAAATTGACTTTTGGCGAGGTTGGCCACTTCGGCGGCCTCTTTGGCTTCCTGCAGATCATGGGTGCGCGCCTCAACCCGCTGCTCCAGCTCCACATTGGACCGGTCCAGATCTTCAATCAGCGTCTTCAGCGATTGCCGCATCGTATCCATCTGCTGCGCCAGACTGCCGATCTCATTCATACGACTGACCGGGATGTCTTCATCCAGATGCCCCTGTGCAATCTCTTCCGCCGACCGGGACAGCTCGGCAACCGGACAGACAATCAGCCGGTGCGTCAGCACAAAGGTGGCAATCGACAGACTGATCACCACCAAAATCGTGATCACAATAATGACCATCGCCTGCTGACCCAGTGCATCCCACACGTTCCGGTTCGAAGCGACCAGCCGAATCTCCGCGGTCCGCCCCTCTCCGATCTGCATGATCCGGATGCCCTGGATAAAGCGGCTCTTTGCCACCTCCTTGCGATGCAGCACCCATTTGAAGTCGTCCAGCACCTCATTACACTGGAACTCCGGAGCATCAATATCCCCGATGGTCAGGCCGGCAAATACAATATCCCGGTCGTCCAGCAGTGACTTTAGAAAATGGCTGATTGCCGACTTGTGACGCACCGCAACCGCCTGATGCAGCGCCAGGTCCGTCAACAGAAGCTTCTGCTCCATGTTGCTTTGAATTTCACGCTCGACCAGCGCCTTTTCCCGCGCAATCAAAGCCCCGGCAACAAAAAAGAGAACCACACTGACCACAATGGTCAGGGTGGCAGGCAGAACAAACGCCAGACCTTGGAAAAATGAGGTTAAAGATCGTCCTAATCTCTTCATGATGTGAAAAGGATAAAGATGCACCGTTAAAAAAACAACTGGCTTCACGCTTTTTATCCTGTTTGCCTCTGCCGGAAATCCACGCCTTGCAGCGTCCCGTTCCGCCACAGGCTCAAACCGCTCTCTTTTTCTGATTGTCCGCAAAAACCACCGTGATACATTTCCTCACTTAACTCATTTTCGCGGAGAAACACAGATGGCAAAAAAGAAAAGCGCATACGCACAGGCCGGTGTCGACATCGACATCATGATGAACTCGCTCAAACGGATTAAAAAGAACGTCAAAACCACCAATACCCCCGGGGTCGTCAGCGAAATCGGCTCCTTTGGCGGTCTATTTAAGTCGCCCGGCAAGGACTTCCTGCTCGTCGCCAGCGCCGACGGCGTCGGCACCAAACTCAAAGTCGCCCATATGGCCGGCAAACACAACACCATCGGCCAGTGCCTGATCAACCACTGCACCAACGACATCCTCGTGCAGGGCGCCACCCCGCTCTTCTTCCTCGACTACCTCGGCGCCGCCGCCCTCGAACCCAACGTGTTCGAAGCCGCCGTGGCCGGCCTCTGCAAAGCCTGCCGTGAAAACGGCTGTGCCCTGCTCGGCGGCGAAACCGCCGAAATGCCCGGCCTCTACCCCAAAGGTGAATACGACCTCGTCGGAACCATCGTCGGACAGGTCGAGAAAAAGAACGTTATCACGGGAGCGAGCATCCGCAAGGGCGACGTCCTCATCGGCCTGCCCTCCACCGGACTGCACACCAACGGCTATTCCCTCGCCCGCAAGGTTATCTTTGAAACCGCGAATAAAAAACTGAGTGACCTCGTCCCCGGCACTAAAATCACCTTCGAAAAAGCGCTGCTGGCCGTTCACAAGAGCTACCTCAACCCGGTTGTCGCCCTCATGAAAACCGTGAACGTGCACGGCATGGCGCACATCACCGGCGGCGGACTCGTCGACAACGTGCCGCGCATCCTGCCCGGCAACGTCGATGCCGTCTTTGACCGTTCCACCTGGAAAACGCCTGCGATCTTCGAATTCATCGAACAGGCCGGAAAAGTCGATCACGAAGAGATGTACCGCGTTTTCAATATGGGAATCGGCTACGTGATTTTTGTCCGCGCCAAAGACGCCGATGCGGCCATGGACCTGCTTAAAAAGCAGCAAGCCCGTCCGAAGATCATCGGCCGCGTTGAGAAGGGGTCGGGACAGTCCCGTCTGATTAACTAGGCAACTGCGTTGCGGCACAGCGCTTCCTCCTTCGCAAATCTTCGGCGAGACAAGTCGCGTTGCAAGGGCACCCCGCTTTCCAATGTTTGGAAAAGCGGGGTTTCTTTTTTCCAAGCATTGGAAAAAGAAGCGCCCCTGACGGGGCGCGGCAAAAGGGGCTTTTTAACGGTCCGGAGCCGGACGTTATTTTTTGTTTTTCTTGGGCACGACCAGCATGAAGATGTTGCGTCCCTGCAGGCGCGGCGCCTGCTCAACGACTGCCACTTCGGCGAGATCCGCTACAATTCGTTTCATCAGTTCGAAGCCGAGTTCGCGATGCGCGTTTTCACGGCCGCGGAACATCAATGAAAGTTTCACCCGATGCCCCTCTGCCAAAAATTCCTGAGCGTGGCGCAGCTTGGTTTCGTAGTCGTGATCGCCCACGTTAACGTGGAACTTCACCTCTTTGAGCTTTACGATGATCTGACGCTTCTTCTGCTCTTTTTTCTTTTTGTCCTGGTCATACTTAAATTTGCCGTGGTCCATGATCCGGCAGACAGGGGGCTTGGACGTGGCGTTGATTTCAACGAGGTCGAGACCTGCCTCATGAGCGCGCACGAGCGCGTCACGCGTGCGAATGACCCCTAACGCTTCCCCGTCTTCGTCGATACAACGAATTTCCGGAACGCGGATCATGTTATTCATTCTCGGGCCCATCTGACGTTGCGGACGGCCTCTGCCTTGATAATTCGGATTAGCGATAATTTCCCCCTGGGTTCTTTCTGATCAATTACGCCTTATTGTGCACAGCGTTTTTGAGTTTTTCAACAAAATCAGCACGCGTCATTGTCTCCTGCGCGCCGGTGCGGTCGCGAACGGCAAGCTCGCCGCTCTCCACTTCCTTGGCTCCGAGCACGACCATGTACGGAACTTTTTCCATCTGCGCGTTGCGGATTTTGGCGCCGATCTTGCCGGCTTTGTAATCCACAGTCACACGGAAATCCTCTTTGCGCAGCTCGGCGCACAGCTCATCGGCGGCGTCGATCTGGTCTTCGCTGAGCGGAAGCACGCGCACCTGTTCCGGCGCAAGCCAGAGCGGGAAGGCGCCGCTGTAGTGCTCGACGAGAATGCCGAAGAAGCGCTCAATACTGCCGAATAGCGCGCGATGCACCATATAGGGGCGGTGCTTTTCGCCGTCTTCACCGATGTAGGAGAGGTCGAAGCGCTCGGGCAGATTAAAGTCAAACTGGATGGTGCTCATCTGCCATTCGCGACCGATGGCGTCTTTGATCTTGAGGTCGATCTTCGGGCCGTAAAACGCGCCGCCGCCTTCGTCCACCTCGTACGGAATGCCCTCGGCTTCGAGCGCGGCCTTGAGCGAAACGGTGGCCTGATCCCAGCGCGCCGGCTCGCCGACCGCTTTTTCGGGGCGGGTGGAGAGATAGGCGGTGATGGATTCAAATCCAAAGGTTTTCCAGATGGAGTTCGAAAAGCGAATCACTTCGGCGACTTCGCTTTCGATCTGCTCCGGGGTGCAGAAGATGTGCGCATCGTCCTGGGTGAAGCCGCGCACGCGCAGCAGGCCGTGGAGCACACCGGCTTTTTCGTAGCGATAGACGGTGCCGAGCTCAGCCCAGCGCAGCGGCAGTTCGCGATAGGAGCGCAGGCCGGATTTATAAATATTGATGTGGAACGGGCAGTTCATTGGGCGGACATAGTAGTCCGACTTATCAATTTCCATCGGCGCGTACATGCCCTCGGCGTAGAAGTCGAGATGGCCGGAGGTTTCCCACAGATTGGCTTTGCCGACGTGCGGGGTGTAAAGAATTTCGTACCCGTTGCGGAAATGCTCCTGACGCCAGTACTCTTCGATGATCGAACGAATGCGTGCGCCCTTCGGGTGCCAGTGCACCAGCCCGGGGCCGACTTCGTTGTGAATACTGAACAGGTCGAGTTCGGTGCCGAGCTTGCGGTGGTCGCGCTTTTTGGCCTCTTCGAGCTGTTTAAGATGGAGCTTAAGCTGCTTATCATTGGTGAAGGCCGTGCCGTTGAGGCGCTGCAGCATCGGGTTGGTTTCTTTACCGCGGTAGTAGGAACCGGCCACACTCAGAATTTTAAACGCGCGGATCTGCCCCGTGCTTTCGAGGTGCGGGCCGCGGCAAAGGTCGAAAAAGTCGCCGCACTTATAGAAGCTGACCGCTTCGTCTTCCGGAATGTCGGCCAGGCGTTCGAGCTTATACTTCTGCCCAACCAGCATGGCTTCGGCTTCGGCACGGCTCACTTCGATGCGTTCGAACGGAAGGTCCTCCTTCACGATCTTCTTCATCTCGGCTTCGATCTTCTCAAAATCCTCCGGTGTGATGCGATCGGTCAGATCAAAATCGTAATAAAAGCCGTCATCGACCGACGGGCCGATATCAAGTTGAACCTCATCGTAAATCCGACAAACAGCGGCGGCCATCACATGGGCCGTCGAGTGGCGGAGCGTTTCAATTTCAATTTCATTTTTCATAAGAGCCGCAGACTATACGTTTGCCGTGTTTCGGTGTCAATCAGAGCGCCCGCCCGGGTTGCATTTTTCCAACCCTTGGAAAAACCGCCGCTTTTTCACATTTTATAGAACTGGGAAAACAATCTGCGCCCCCGGATCCTGCCCGCGGTGCAGGCGGGAATGGGTTCCATTGTCTGGAAACGGCGGCGCAAACCGCACCCGTACAGAATAAGGCAAAATCTCCTCTGCTTTGGATTTGCCCGATCATCCGGAACGCCGTATGGTTTGCGCCCATTTTAAAGGAGAACGCACCATGGCTTTAACCGAAGAACAATTGCTCGCCCACCTCGAAGCGGAGACCGTAGCGATCGATGAACTGATTGAGGAATTTGATGCCCTCGCCGCCAACGGCAAAGAAGTCCGCGCCCTCGAATGGGCCGAACTGCTCAAGGACAGCCTAGTCGACAAGAAACAGCTCGACGGCGCCGTGGCAACCTACGAATGGATCGCCCTCAAGCAGGAAACCTCTCCTGCCATTGCCCAGAAAGAGCTGCTGCATATCCTCAGCACCAGCCGCAAAGAGCAGAAGTTCATCCCCCCTGCTTTCGAAAAAGCCTCTTCCGTTGAAGAGGCTTTTTTGCGCCTGCGCCACCTGCGCGCCATGAAAAAAGGAATGCTCTGCTACAACAAAACCTGGGGCTTCGGCATCGTGGAGCGCGTCGATGCGTTCTACCAGAAGGTCGAAATTGAATTCGAAAAGAAAGGCGACCACGAATTCGCCTTCTCCTACGCCGCCGACGCGCTCGACGTGCTCACCGACGACCATCTGCTGGCCATCCGCCACAACGAGCCGGAAAAATTCGCTGAAATGCTCAAAAAAGAGCCGGGCGAAGTTGTCCGTATCACCCTGCGCAGCTACGGCAAACTTTCCGTCAACCAGCTCGAAGACCTTTTTGTGCCGGATCTGTTCGATGACGCAGGCTGGAAAAAGTTCTGGGCCGCCGCGCGCAAAGATCTCAAAAACGATCCGCTCATCGAAATCCCCACCAAACGCACCGTGCCGATCCGCGTCCGCCGCAAAGCCAAAACCTATGACGAAAAGTGGTTCGGCAAACTCAAAACCGACAGCGACGTGCCCGCCCTCTTTAAAAAGTTTGAGGAAATCCAGGCGCAGAAAATCAACGAGTTCGAAGACTACATGCGCGACGCCATCGCCGACCGCCTCGCCTTCATCGTTAAAGGCGGACAGCTCAACCAGCCCGCCTGGATCGCGCAGGCGCTCGTTTATGCTGAACAACTCGGCGTTGAGCCCTCCGGCGTCGACTGCGCCGCCGAACTGACCAAGCTGGCGGAAATGAACACCCTGCCCGCCCTGCTCGAGGAACTTCCCGCCCGGTTTATGCAGGCGTTCATCAACCGCCTGTTCGACGGCTCCGGAACCGCCCGCAGCTTCCTGCTGCGCCGCCTGCCGGAATTCGGCACCACCGCGCTCAACGAAACCATCGAAGCGCTCGTCCGCAACGGGGCCGAAAAAGAGCTCAGCGCGCAGATTCTAGATACCGTCCGCCGCCGCGCCTGCAGCCCGGCTCTGCTGCTCTGGATTCTGCGCAACAAAGAACGCGCCGCGGCATGGGACATGAGCAATACCGCCGACCTCGCCCTGCAGACCATCGAACTGATTGAGCAGGATCACGGCGGCGGCGCCCTGCGCGCCCAGAACCAGCTCCGCGAACAGATCGAAAGCGTCAGCTCGCTCAAAACCATTCTGGCCGCCATGACCGACTCGCAGAAGCGCGACTTCATGCGCCGCATCAGCGAATCACCCGCCTGGGGCAAGCTCGACCGCCAGAGCCTTCAGGCAAAAATCATCAAAATCTCCCCCGATCTGCACGAAGTGGTTCTCAAGAAAACCGCCAGTGCGCCGGTGAAGGAGAAAAACCCGCGCATCACCTCCAAGCACAGCTATCAGGCCCGCAAGGATCAGTTCGAGGACATCGTCCGCAAACAGATTCCGGAAAACTCCAAGGAGATCGAACTGGCCCGCAGCTACGGCGACCTGCGCGAGAACGCCGAATTTAAATACGCCAAAGAGCGTCAGCGCCTGCTCGGCCTGCAGGCCGAAGAGCTTCAAAACGCGCTCGACACCGTCAAGGCAACCGACTTCGCCGGCTTCCCCTTCGATGTCGCCGGCATCGCCACCGGCGTGGAACTCGAGTATGCCGACGGCACCCGCGAGACCTACTACATCCTCGGCGAATGGGATCAGAACGAACAGATGCACATCATCTCCAACCAGGCGGGAATGGCCAAAGCGCTCAACGGCGCGAAAGCCGGCGACAAAATCATGGTGCCGACCTCCAGCGGAGTGAACACCGAAGTCACTGTTACCGCCGTCACCGAGCTTCCCGACCACATTAAGGCGTGGGTTAAAGGCTAAGAGACCGGAGTAAGATTAAGAGTACGGAAAAACACCTTCTTAATCCTAATCGCACTTGTAATCTCAACCCGCCCCCTCTTCTGCTGTGCAGAAAGAAACGCGCTGCCGGAGGTGGAAAATCCGGCGGCGTGTTGTTAGAGTGGATGGAGTTTTGCAGGAGGCATTGTGAATCATTCATGGGTGGAAGTTGATCTAAACCGGTTGCGCGACAATCTGCGCGCCTTGCGTTCTGAAGTGTCCGGGAAAACCGAAATCATTTTTGTGGTGAAAGCGAACGCCTACGGTCACGGCCTGCTGCCAGTGGCAAAAACCGCGGCGGAAGAAGGCGTCAACTGGTTCGCCACAGCCTATCTGGATTCAGCCGTTGCGCTGCGCAGTGAGATTACTTCCGCCAACCTGCTGGTGCTGGGACGTGTTGCACCGGAACAAATCGACCTGTTGCTCGACCATCGCATTACGCCGATCATCACCGACCTTGCTCACGGACTGGAATTGGCCGCCGCCGCCCGCGAACGGGGAACCACGCTGGATGCGCATCTCAAGGTGGACACCGGCATGGGGCGCCTCGGTGTTCAGTGGGACGAGGTCGCACAGACCGTTCGCGAACTCAACCAGGCGGGCGGCTTAAACCTGTCCGGGGTTTGCAGTCACTTTGCCAAAGTGGAGCCGGACAATCCGGTGGACGCGACGATTCAGGCCGAACGGTTTGAAGCCGCGCTGGCACACCTTCCCCCGACGGTTTTTAAACATCTGTCCAGTAGCCGCGCCGCACTCTATTTTCCGGAATGGGACTTCGACGGCATCCGGCAGGGAATTGACCTGTACGGCTACGGCGCGACGGATCCCAAGGGACGATTCCAGATGGAACCCATCCTCCAATGGAAAGCGCAGGTAGCCCAGATCAAACAGGTTCCCCCGGGGTTCTCCGTTGGCTACTACGGAACGCACACCACCGAATACCCGACTCAGATCGCCACCGTGGCCGTGGGATACGCCGATGGCTACAACCGTGCGCTCAGCAACCGCGGCGATGTTCTGATCGGCGGCCGCCGCTGCGCGGTGGTCGGACGAGTGAGCATGAACTGGATCTGTGTCGATGTCGGCCCGGATGCAAAAGTCAGCGCGGGCGATGAAGTGGTACTAATCGGCAAACAGGGCGACGATGCCATCTGGGCGAATGAGCTGTCGAGTATCTGCCGGACCATTCCCTACGAAATCCTCACCAGCATCAACGCGCTACTGGAACGGCGATACATCGGCTAATCCCGGTTCGCAATCGAACAAAAAAAACCGCCCTGCTTTGCAGCAGAGCGGCTTTCTCATTCAGCGGCAAGCGGGCTTACTTGATGCTGAATTTGGAAGAGACGCCGGCTTCGGCTTCCATCCAGTAATCGGCGGAACCTTTTTTGTTACCGTCATTCTCCGCAGCGAAATACGCAGCTTCCGTCACCATCGAGTAAAACTGCTCTTTGGTCACAACCTTCTTCGCGGCTTTCTTTTTCGCGACCTTTTTGGCCGGCGCTTTTTCCGCAACCGCTTTTTTCGCTACAACTTTTTTAGCCGGAGCTTTTTTAGCAACCGCTTTTTTGGCCGGAGCTTTTTTAGCGACCGCTTTCTTTTCTACTTTTTTAGCCGGGGCTTTTTTAGCGACGGCTTTCTTTGCTGTTTTTTTTGCAGCCATTGGTTTCTCCCCATCTTTTCTTTATAAACAAAATTTACGGCGTTTCACCGCAACACGAGGGCAATTTAGTTTTATGCGTTTTAAAAGCAAACCTAATGTGATGTTTTTTGAACCCGTTTCTCATTCGTGTACATTCGCGCAATTCGCGGTTGGATTCTTTCGTCTCATCCCGCACCCCGACCACCGAAGGCGGAGGCCGAAACAAAGCTCGGCAACGAAGTGGCAATCCCGCATCCTGAATCCCGAATACACTTTTACTGCCTCCCGAAATATGATTCCATCCCGCCTGCTTTGGAGCCGGAAATTAAAACAAGGAAAAGTCTCCCTCGCAGAGACGCAAAGAACTCAGAGAGTGTGTAAATCAGGGACATGTGCTCTGCGCTTCTGCGAGGAATATTCGTTCCTGTCCGTTCGAAGCACTCTGCAAAAACTGAACCCGTGAAGTAAGCTGCTAATGAAAAAAGAAATCCAACTGATCGAAAACCTGCTCTCCGACTGGTGCGCCGAAACCTTCACAACCTGCTTTCCCGATGCGGATCTTTCCGGCATCAACCTAAGCGTCAACGCCAGCCGCAACGAGCAGTTCGGCGACTACCAATGCGACGCCGCTATGAAGCTCGCCAAAGTGCTCGGCAGCAACCCGCGCGCCATCGGTCAAACCTTTGTCGACAACGCCGCCCTGCCCGATCTCGTTGAAAAAATCGAAATCGCCGGCCCGGGCTTCGTCAACATCACGCTCAAAAATGAAAGTCTCGCCGATCAGCTCACCGCCATGCTGGGTGACAAAACCCTCGGTCTTCCAGACATTGGGAAAAACCAGACCGTCATCATCGACTATTCCAGCCCCAACGTCGCCAAACCGATGCACATCGGCCACATCCGCTCCACCGTCATCGGCAACGCCATCGACCGCCTCTACCGGGCGCTGGGCTATAACGTCATCGCCGACAACCACCTCGGCGACTGGGGCACCCAGTTCGGACTCATCATTCTCGGCTACCGCGAATTCGCCGACATGGACGCGCTCAAAACCGCGCCCGTCGAAGAACTCGAACGCATCTATGTGACGAGCTACAACCTGTCGAAAGAAGACGCCACCTGGCGCGACCGCGCCAAAGCCGAGCTCGTTAAACTCCAGCAGGGCGACGCCGAAAACCGCGCGCTGTGGGAAGAATTCATTGAGCTCACCCTCGCCGAATTCAACCGCATCTACAAACGCCTCGATGTCTCCTTTGACCTCTACCGCGGCGAAAGCTTCTACAACGACGACCTCGCCGCAACGGTTGAAAAACTGGACGAAGCCGGACTGTCTGAAGAGTCCGACGGCGCGACCATCTGCAACCTCGAAGACGACGGCCTCGCCGTCGCCATCGTCCGCAAATCCGAC
>JACNKZ010000007.1 GCA_014381785.1 Kiritimatiellota bacterium | reverse complement strand
TCCAGACCGGCCCGTCGCTGAGCAAGGTGTTCGGAAATTTATGAGGAAGAACTTCCATAGCGAATCACGCGCCGGGTTCTCTTTGCTGGAGATTATTCTGGTATTGCTTCTGATCGGGATCGTCGGCGCGGGTTCGGCGCCCCTTTTTTCAAGAGTGGTTGTGGCCACGGTGCAGGGTGCGGTGGAGCAGCAGACGGCGGAAGAGGCCTATTGGGCGGCGGCGCGTATGACGTCGCTTCTGGGCGTTGCGGTGGATGGGGATGCATCGACGCCCGGGCAGCTGCGGGTCGGGTTTTTTGATGTGGCGACGTCCACCACGAATTATTCGACGTTTGCGTTCCTGAACGGGCAGATTACATACAATGGAGTTCTGTTCTGGGATCAGGTGGCGTCGTTCGCCGCCGCATTCCAGGATTCTCTTTTTGAAATAGACGTTCAGTTGGTGGACACCAATCATCCGGTGATCTCGCTGGATGTTTTTGCGAGGAATTCATTATGACGCCGATGCGACAGGCCAAGAAGGGCGGGGTGCTGCTGGGGATGGTTGTTGCCATGGTGGTTGTCGGGGCGCTGAGCGTGGCGATGGTGAAGTCGCTGCAGGGGCAGGCAGTAACGGGCGGTCGCTCCTATAATCTGATGCGCGCGCGGTACGCCGCGGATTCGGGTTATAATTATTTTGTGAAACTCACCCAAACAAAACAAATTGCATTTGCGGGGGGAGTTGCCAGCAACTTTACCATGCTGAATGAAGACCAATTCAGTATCACGGTCACCACCAACAGCACCTATATCGATGCAAAGATTTTGGGCAAAATGCGCTCGGGAGGCAACGTCCTTGCGACCCGACCGTTTAATGTGAGGATTCCAATGAGTGGCAGCAGTTCAGGAGGACCCAATGGGGTTTCAACGGAAACCTATTCCACCAATGATTTTAACGAAGCAACGTCGGTGGATGATGCCATGTGGAAGCTGTCTCAGGATGGTGATGTAATCACCATGTACAATCAAAGTGCTGGCAAGGATGGAGCTTTGTTGTTTGGCGATACATACACCAACTTCACCCTGTCCGTCACCGCCGAGGTGGTTAATGGTAATCCAAGTGGCGGATACGGCTTGTATTATCTCGCAACAATCGATGACGCCAATCAAATCGATGGCTATTGCTTTCAATTCGACATTGAAAGTACGAGATTTCTCGTCAATGCAGTCAATAACACAACAAATGAAACGACAATTGCTGAAGTGGCGATGCCCGACACTAAACAACAATATATCAAAGACCCACACAACATTTCCATTACGGTCTCAAACAGTTTTCATACAATCACGGTCGACGGCACGCCCGTGTTGGATTTTTTCGTTGAGGTCGATGGCGCCAACCGTTCAATCCATCCAGTCGGTTCTACGACGGCGACCTATAGGTCTGATGCCTACACGGTTGATGACGACAGAGATGAAAGCGGCTCTGTTGGCTTTCGCATATGGGGGAACACAAAAGCCGAGTTTACAGACGTTACGGTGACCACCGAAAACACAAACTCAGAGGGCGGCCCTGTCATTATCATCAACTTTTAACCCGAAAGAAAAATATGGCAGCCATTGACTCTTATCTGAATACCTCACAGGACCGTCTAGCCAGCGACTTGCACCTGAGCGCCGGTCACCATCATTACCGATCTTTTAGCGAGGAATTATGACGGCTCCGGGACTTATTCGGATGTTGCCCCGGCTGCAGCAAGCGTGTTCGACAAAAAGAAGATATGACGTCAGTACAGGACCTTGCATATGAGCCGGATAAAGAAGAGAATGAGCAATATCTTGTTGAAGGCCCGGGAGGTCGCAACGGTTACGGATGGAATCGATATCATTACAAATTTCTAAAAGTAGTATGAGTAGAGCGAAAGACAACAGACGGTTGAACGGGAAATGAAACGCAAGGTAGACAATTCAAACAGCAGCATTGGTCTGCACGTCGCCGAGAACCGGATTCACGGCGTCTGTTTGCGCTGTGAGGCTGGCCGTTATGAAGTCGGTCAGACAGCTACGCTTGCGTTTGAAGGCAAGCTGGGTGATGCCGGCTCGAGGGATGCGATGAGTGGGATTTTGAACCGGCTGGATCCTCCCGCAGAGTGCCCCATCTATCTCACCTCGGGGTTTGAGAATTTTTTAACTACGCATTTGACCATCGCCGACGCGCAGTTGACTCAAATGAATCAAATGGCCGGCATGGCCTTCCGGCAGGAAATGAACGTCGGCACCGAGGACTCTGTTTTTGATTACGAACGGGTGGGGGCTCCGAGTGCGGCGGCGATCCCCAAGGTTAGCCTGCATGCTTTCTCGGTGGAGGCTTCACGGAAGGAGACGCTGTGCGAGGTTCTGGAGACGGCCGGTCACCAGGCCTGCGCCGTCTTTCCTGAGTTTTTTGCGCTGAGGAACGTGATTGCCGTCCAGGAGCCCGCGGGTCCAGTGGCGCTGCTCTTTTTAAACCATAACGAGCTTCGAATCGCGGTGGTTCACGATAAAAAGTATACGTTCACCCGTACGTTTAAAAGCGGACAGGATGTGTTTCTGGAATACATCTCCAAAATGGTCGATCAGACGCTCGACTTTCCTGCCTTGGAGCAGGCGCTCGATCCCGACTCCGATGACTATGAAGACCAGTTTGCGCTCGAAGTCCGGTCGGCGTTCTCCTTTGTTACAGAACGCATGCAAAAACAGATCGAGAGAGCATTCAACTTCTACACGAGCCGCTTGAAACTTCCCCCGGTGCAGCAGATTTACATCTATGCCGGATCCCGAATTGTGGCCCGCAATCTGGCCACGTGTTTGAAGCCAAGTTACAGCTTCCCCGTGAGTATTCTGGACGTGGCCGGGATTGAGTGCATCCAAACCCCGGACGAACTTTGTTCCGGGAAAGGGATGGGGTACACCTTGGCGGCAGGCGCCGCGTTGGCAAAGACTCAATTCTGCCCCAACCTGCTGTGTACCCACGCCGATCAGCAGCAGCAGCGCAGAACCTATCGCATTAAAACCGCATGGCTGGTGACGCTGGGTGTGCTGGCGTTTGTCTGTATCGGTACGTTCGCACTGCAGCTGGCGCTGTTCACTCCTCGAATGCTCAAGAAGCGTACGTTGGAGCGGCGGATCGCGGAGTATGATACCCACTACACGCAGGAGATTATGCTGGCGAAATGCCTGCTCAGCCAGAAACGCCTGCTCGATTTGCATGCCGTCGCCGAGCGCTACTATTTGCAGGGCTGCTTTTTCGAGCTCAGCCATCTGTTGCCGCCGGAGCTGAAACTTGAACAGTTCCATATTGAGTTGGCCCCGACGGATGCGGGCTCTCCAGAGGTTGTCGGAACCATGAGACTGCAGGGACTTGTGGTGGAGAACGGCTTCCGGCAGCAGGCCCTGCTGACCAAGTTTTTGGTGGAGCTTGGCAATTCCTCTCTGTTCAAAAATGTATCGAAAATCCCGGTTTCGCCTGCAGAGATTAAGGCGTATGCCGAGCTCAATGCGCTGCCGTTCCGCATCTCCTGCGATGTGGTGTATGGAGAATCCCCGAAGCCCAAGAAGGGGAAGAAATGAGTTCGTTGAATAAAGGATTTGCCTGGTGCAGCCGCAAGGTCGGTCTGTCGGAAAAAATGATCTTCTGGAGCGCGGTCGCTCTGGCAGGAATGCTGTTTTTCTCGGTTGTGTTTACTTATCCGATGAGCCAGAAAATCAGGCGGCAGGATGCGGAAAATTCGCTGACAGAAGTCCAGTTGGAAGAGTTGAGTCTCTGGCAAGCGCTCGACGTGCAGCTCAATAAAATTCTAAAGGCCACCTATGCGGGCATTCCGGCAAGTCCGTTGAGCGCCATGGAGGAGGAACGCCTGCTGGAACTGCCCGCTCAGGTCGAAGAACTGGCCGCCTCTAATGGGGTGGCTCTGGTCGAGATTAACCCCCGCAGCGTGCAGGATGGAGACCAGATTTCCATTCAGGCCACCTTTCAGGGCGACATGGAAAACCTGTACGTTCTGCTCAAAGAAGTTGGTCGCGTCAGCTATATCGGACCGATGGAATCCATCTCTATTCTGGCTCTACCCGATGCGGAACAAATGGAACTTAAATTCAAGGTGCCGATTCAGTAATGTCAAAACGTGAAGTCATTTTCTTATCGTGTGTGGCCCTGGCCGTGGTGATCTTCCTGGCCGACCACCTGATATCGTCTGCGAAAACAGACGACACGCAGGCGCGGCAGCAGGTGGCTCTAGTGGAGAAACTGGTCAACGAACAGCAGGTGCTGTTGGGAAAGGCCGGACTGAAGAAACACGAACTGATAACGCTCAACCGGTTGCTCGAAGACCCTCCGTCCAACCCGTTTGCCCGGCAATGGGTCGGCATTATTGCCGACCAGAAGCGGATCAGCAATTTCTCATCCATTACGCCGGTCTTGTCCTATAACGGCTACATCCGCTATGGAGACCGGATGATCGCCCTCGTCAATGACGAAGAGTATGAAGTGGGCGATCAAATTGAAAACCTCCCGCTGGTTATTTGCGCCATCTCCCCGGAACAGATCGACGTGGAAAATCCCAATGCCGTTTTTAAATCGCGGCTCAGCATCAAAATCCTTCCGATGGAATCAGATGATGAATAAAGAAGCAGGAACTCCTATGAAAATTTTGGTTGTAGCCCTTTTGCTGTTCTGTGCGGGGTGTTCGTCGGTCTCGGACGGAACCCCCGCGGACGCCGAAAGTGCGCCTCTTCCCGAGGATACAAATGCGGTATCGGTCGTGAAGGAGGGGGACATTCTGGCGGAATTAATCGCAGAACCGGAACTGGAGACCGCTCAGCCGCAAACCAACCTGCCGCCGGACACGGTGGTTCCGGCCCCTGAAGCCGCCGAAACCGCCGCACCCGGGCTGCCCGCCTTTATCATCGATGAGCTTGCCATCAACAAAGATCTCGGTGTGGGTTCGGTGCTGCGAGCGCTGGCCCGTATTGCCGATGTCAATATCGCCTTCGGAGACTCGGTTGAAGACCTCGGCCCGTTTCGTTTCCGCCTCAACCATCCGACGCCCTGGAACGAGGTGTTCGAAAGCATTCTCGATGTCTACCATCTCTCCTACGACAGTCGTGGAAAATTCTTCACGGCCAGCATCTGCCCGGACTTCTACACCTCCAAGCTGTAT
>JACNKZ010000075.1 GCA_014381785.1 Kiritimatiellota bacterium | reverse complement strand
AACGGATTTCACGACCGGTAGCGTGGACGTCCAGTTTGATAGGCAGAACTTGGAGGATCGCTGGGAGCGATTTGTGCACGGCCCCAAAATCGAGCTAATTAACCGGATCACGGTTGAAAATGCGGCAAGGGCGCCCTTTCTTTGGCTAATGGGCAACGGGCCTGGATATGGACTGTCCGCAGTTGGCATGGAACGCGGGAGCGATTTTGCTTGGGAATATCTCGGGGCGTTTGTCGCAAATACCGCCTCCTACAGAGCGGGGGACATGACGAGTATCACCGGCAGTTTTTATTCCGGGATTCTGACAATGTGGAGCGAGCTGGGCGCGGTCGGCTACCTGTTGTATATTTCTCTATACGTATATGCGATTCGGCGGGTGGTTTTAACTCTGTTTCGAAACCAATATGTGGAGCCACTTCAGCGAGTGCTGGCTGAGGGATTTGTAATGGCCATGCTGACACTTTTGCTCAGCTCAATTTTGATTGATACCTTCTTTGCAAAATACTACACGGTTAGCTTATGGATCTGGGCCGCCATGGTCTGGACTCCGGCAGAGAAAAGCCAGAGGTCAGAAGACGGAGATCAGCCGTCAGAGGTCGGGAATCCGCCGGAGGCGTTGGCCGCTCCTGCCCCGAGCCGCTGGGCGCGTTCGCCTTCGCGAAGGTAGGCTCCCACATGGGATATTCCCCAGACAACTTGACAACTGACAACCAAACAACTGTATTCCGTGTGAAACACCTAAAACCCATCCTGCTGGGCGAATTTCAGCCGCAACTGTTCGCCTCACTGTTCCCCAGACAGCCGATGCCGGAGCTGTGCGGCGGAACGGCTGTGGTGAATCTGGTGCGGGCCCATCTGGCGCAGGGGCTTCCGGTCGATGTGGTGACGCTCGACCCGAACGCAACCGAATCGATCATTCGTCTAAAGTCGGATCGGCTTAACATATGGATCGTCAAACGCCGCCCCTCCAAAGCGGTGCGGAAGTCAGGGCGCGAGCGTGTTTTGGCGCTGTGCAATGGCCAATCGATCTTGGAGCAATACCAGAAGGAGTATCGATGAAAAAAAGCATGCTGATTATTACGGGTAGTGATTTTCCCTACGGCGCGGCAAGCGCCAAGCTATTACGCTTAATGGGCATGGGACTGGTCGAAAAAGGCTGGCGGGTAGAGGTGCTACTCCAGCGCGGTCGCCAGAATGCCGGAGAAAAAATGATCGACGGTCGTTCTGGAATGGAAAGCGGAGTGCTCTACCGGTTTTGCGGTTGGAAGCTGCGCCCTGCAAATATGCTACTCAAGGGAGCGGACACATTTTTCGGGAATATTTCCACCTTCATGATGATGGGGGTCAGAAAAATACAGGGCCGTGCGGATGTTGCGCTACTTTATAATCCGTCTGGTGTTGAAAATGCCTTGATTTTGAGTTTATGCAAGCTGTTGCGAATCCGGTGCGTATCGTATATCTCCGAATGGTATAATAAACAAATTGCATACCCAAAATGGTATCAGCAAGCCAAGTGGTGGGATTTTCTTTTCCGCATGAAGGCCATCAATCTCTGGTTCGACGGATTGATCATGCCTAGCCACTATCTACATGATTTTTATTTGAATAAAGGAATGAAGCCGGAACAGCTCTATATTCTTCCGACTCTTGTCGAACTGCCGGATTTATCTAACGTGGAAGACGATTTGCAATATCCTAAAAAGGCAAAGGTGAGGATTGGATTTTGCGGGAAACCGACCCGAACCAACGGTAGCGAAGATTTGATTCGCGCACTTCAGCAGGTTGATGGACGGGGCGATTCGGTGGAGCTGATCATCATTGGCGACCGTTTGGATACTCCGGAGTTGCTTCCTGGATTGAAAAAGCTGGCGGTAGAGCTCGGGCTGGAGGATCGGGTTGTTTTCACCGGCATGGTGCCTTTTGCCCGTGTTAACTGCCTTCTTTCTTCTTGCGATATATTGGTTTTGCCCCGCCCGCCCGGTACGTTTGCCGATGCGGGGTTTCCCACGAAACTGGGGGAGTATGTAGCTTTGAGAAAACCAGTCGTCGTGACACGCGTGGGAGACATCCCACTCTACTTAAAGCACAAAGAAGGAGCCATGCTGGCGGAGCCGGGAAATATCGACGACATTGCCAAGAATATTAACTGGCTGATCAGGCATCCCGAAGAATCAGCATCCATTGCGGAAAACGGGTTTCGCTGGGCAAAGGAAATGTTGTGGTATCGTGGAGCGGCAACAAATTTAGATAGGTTTTTAAGCATAGTTAATTCGCGAAAGAATGAAAAATAGGGAGAGAGCAGATGAAAATTTTTCTAGATGCATTTTCGAAGGGGCCGACGGTAAGTATCGGAACACAGGCCTACATTATTGCGGCGGCAGAGGTGTTGGAGCGAACCTTCCCCGGATGTGAGATTCAGATTTTTAGCGCGGATCAGGAGGTGGATCGCTGGGTTTTTCGGAACGAAAAATTCAACATCACTATGATTCCCCGTCCCGAATCTGCGGTGAAGGCAATGCTCGCATTGTACAGAACCGCAAAGCATGCGGATGTGGTGGTTTCTCTCTGGGGAGATGGGTATATCAGTGCGCCCGCGCGAATGATCCTCCGCAAGACGGTCTTTTTCCGTCTGGCGCGTGCGCGATCGGTTCTCTGGCCCAGTTCGATTGGAATCGAGAAGACTCCCGTTCTGAGAAAGCTTCAACGGGCGGGTCTCAGTGGGTTTGAGGTTTTGATGGCCCGGGATACGATTACGTATGATCATTTCCAAGCCTTGACGCTTTCACCTCTTTTGCTGGTTGCGGATATGGCGTTTGTACTGGATCCGTCGAATAAGGAGCGGATTGCCGAATTGTATAAACAGGAAAAAATTCCTTCGGACAAAAAATGTATTGGCCTGAATATCAGCCAACTGATGAATCAGTTTTTCATTAAGGAGGGAATGGACTACCCCGCTTTCGCTGCCGATCTGGCTTGTTTCCTGAAAGAAGAGTTTGATTGCAATGTTTTGTTGATCCCGCATCAGATCTATCCGGAATGGTACAAGCCCAAGGGAGTGAGCGCTTCTAGCACCTTTGGTGGCGATGACCGGTTTGCAATTAAGGAAGTGTTGAAAGCGCTGGATGGCGCGGAAGGAATCTATCCGGTGATGGGCGAATATGACCCGCGCGAATTCAAGGGCATTATCTCATCGTGTGAGCTGATGGTCGGGGCGAGGATGCACTCGATTATCGCAGCCTTGTCGACTTCTGTTCCTGCGGTTTTGCTCGGATATAGCCATAAAGCCAAGGGCGTTTTAAATACATTGGAAATGGGCGACTATGTGATCGAATTTACTAAGGAGCCGGGCGAAATCAAAACGCTTGTTAAAAAGGCATGGGATAATCGGGCTGTATTGCGCGCATCGTTGGATCGGCAGATGCCCGGTTACCAAGAGCCTGCGTTGAAGGTTGGGGAGCAGCTTAAGACGATGCTGGAAAAATGAGAAGGAGATGCGCCGTCCGCTTTGAAGAGAGAAAACCTATGAAAAACCCGGATCGAAGTTTGAAAAAAGGATGTAACATCGGAGGGGTTGTCAAAGCTTCGCTATGTACGGGTTGCGGCACGTGTGAAGGAGTTTGTCCTACAGGAGCCATCTCGCTTCGGCGGGATAAGGATATTTTTCGCCCGGTAGTGGATGGCGCAAAATGCAATGCTTCGAAAGGGTGCCGGGTTTGTTATACGGTTTGTCCAGGGCACCAGTTGGATATCACGCGATTGTCCACCGCTCTTTTTCCCGAAGCTGAAACGGATCCAAAAATTGGACGGTACCAATCTGTTTTCCATGGAAATGCAGTCGACAGTCCCATTCGCTTCCACGCTGCTTCCGGCGGGGTGACTACGCAGATTGTGGTAAAGCTTTTACGGCAAAATAAAATTGATGCGGCGGTGGTGATTCGGCTCGGCTCGGCATCATGTACCGAACCGGAAGTGGTTTTGGCATATACCCCGGAAGAGGTCGTTCAGGCGCAAAGCTCCAAGTATTGTCCGGTGGCTCTTGGCGGGGTGATCCGCGACATTCTGGATAAAAAACTTCGAGTGGCTGTGGTCGGACTGCCCTGTCATATTCACGGTTTTCGAAAGGCCGAAGAGACCTTTCCAGCGTTAAAAGATGCCGTTCAGCTCTATATCGGGATTTACTGCAGTGCGTTGCAGTCCTTTCAGGGCACAGAATACATTTTCCGGCGGTTTCAGATTCCCCGCAAGGGAATGGTCAGCTTTTCTTATCGCGACGAGGGTTGCCCCGGCTCGCTCAAAGCCTCCTATGAGGATGGGAGAACGATTAAAGTTCCGTATCACGATTATTACCGGAAATTAAAATCATTTTTTATCCCGTATCGGTGTATGCAGTGCGTGGATCATTTTGCGGAGCTGGCGGATATTTCAACCGGGGATCTGAATATTCCTCCCTATAACGAAGACAAAGTAGGGTTTTCCTCGCTGATCGTCCGCAGCTCGCGGGGGCGGGTCGTGATTGAGGCGTTGATGCAATCGGGCGGTCTGGAACTGCACGCACTGGAAGCGGAGCCGCTGATTCGTTCTCAGCAGTTCAGCCTTAACCGCAAAAAAAGACAGATTAAAGTGCGTTATGATTTGCTACGTTTGGTCGGCCGGAAAACCTGTAACTATGACTATGCCTTTCCGAAGAGTGGTCTCAAGGCGTATGCGAAGTCTGTCCTTGCATCTATCATCATTTATGCCGAAATGTTTGTGGGCAAACGCCCGCGTCTCTGGCCCCTGATTGATTTCACCAACTCTGTCCTTAAGAAATCAAAATCTGGGAATTCATAGAGAGTGGTTCGCGCGGACGAAGCAGCAACGGCCGGGGAGGATTTCCAACCTTTGGAAAAATTAGCTGAACCGTGCGCCGCCGGAGGCTATGCAGGTCAAGAAAGTTCCAAGGGTTGGAAAACTGATTTAAACAGCGAGAACTGATGCGAATTTTACTGATTAATTATGCCTATTTTAAGATCGGCGGGCCGGAGACGTATATGTTCAACGTCAAGGCGCTACTGGAATCGCACGGGCACGAGGTGATTCCATTCTCACTGCATTTCACAAAGAATGAGCCAAGTGAATTTTCCGGCTACTTTGCAGAGTCGCCCGCCGGGCCGGACACCTTTTTCTATGACGAAATGAAGAAGACCCCGGGGCTGGTGGCAAA
>JACNKZ010000069.1 GCA_014381785.1 Kiritimatiellota bacterium | reverse complement strand
TCGGGGGTTCGAGTCCCTCCTCCGCTACCATCTCAGACTTCTTCCCTTTTCCGGATAATTAACGGAACCACGCGCTACCCGCGCTTGTAGCCGGGGCGATGATGGCGCAAATGGCCGAAGCCGAAACGCGAATAAGCGATAATGAGCAGAAGGATCACAATCACGGTAGTAAAAATCAACGTGATTACGCCCCGGTTTTCTGCAAGGTAGGCGTCCTCGGCAAAAAAGTGAGCGGATAATAGACCGCCGACAATGCCGGTCAAAATCGCGAAGACCAGTACGCTGCGATAAGGCCGCAGCTTAAACATCGGAACTCTATCTCCCATAATCACCATATTTGTTCGCCCGCCCTTTCTATATCCGCTCGCATTTACTATCGCTAGTTTTTTAGCAGGTTTTGTTCCAAAGAAATAGCATTTTTTATAATTCTTCTTGTCTACAAGCGACAACGCCGTGTTTTTTTACGCCAACTCTGCGCCCTTATAAAAAATTCTCATAAATGAGATCGTTATGCTTCCTTTACAAAATCATGAGAGACGCTTTAGGTGGCGGCTCGACCACGCATGCACGCACACCGGCTCGCAGAAAGAGAGGCTCCCTTAGAACAAATCAATGGGGCGGCGTTTCCCTTTCCAAGGATTCGACAGGCGCACCCTGGGCGCCACAAAACATCGGGTTCATTTTGAGTTTTCCCCGCCCCGCCGATGCGCTATGGTGAGCGTTTGTTTTCCGGGCATGTGGTGGAATTGGTAGACACGCAAGATTTAGGATCTTGTGCCTCACGGCGTGCGGGTTCGAGTCCCGCCTTGCCCATTCGCCACTACAGTATAGAAAGAGATGTTATGTTACCGCAACACGGAGGCGTTCCCAACTTCAGCCTGCGCATTTCGGGGCTAGCCAAAGCCCTGCTAACGATTGTGCTCATTTGCGGCCTGATGCTGACCCTCTCATTCTATCTCAACGCCGAACCCGGTGATATGGCAGCACAGAGCCACGTCAGACTTTCGCTGATCGCTACGTTGCTGCTCTCTTTTTTCGTTTTTCTTGTCAGTACCGGGCGCTGGTGGCATCCGCATCTCCGGCGGCACGGGAACAGCCAGCAGCAACACCGCCACCGCTCACGGCATCACCCCCGGAAAAGCGTTCGCCACCGTCATCATCACCGCTAATGCTTTTTAATTGCTCCGCACGGCGCAGCACAGTAGATTTCCCGCCCTTTCACGGACGCGTAGCTCAGTTGGTAGAGCAGCTGACTCTTAATCAGCGGGTCCAGGGTTCGAGCCCCTGCGCGTCTACCACCCCCTCGCCTCGTCTACACAATGTAGGTTGAGGCGGCGGTGTCGCCGCCGCGACCGGTCCAGTTGGTGTGGAAGAATTCCCCGCGCGGTTTGTCGAGCCGCTCATAGGTGTGCGCGCCAAAATAGTCGCGCTGCGCCTGCAGCAGGTTGGCTGGCAGGCGGGCGGCGCGATACCCAT
This sequence comes from Kiritimatiellota bacterium, assembly GCA_014381785.1. Lineage (GTDB taxonomy): Bacteria > Verrucomicrobiota > Kiritimatiellia > Kiritimatiellales > Tichowtungiaceae > Tichowtungia. The sequence continues at coordinate 25,311 of JACNKZ010000069.1, read as the reverse complement.
CGAAGTAGGCCAGCGCCGCGCTGATCGCGGGCATCGGGATTCCAAGCTCAACGGATTTGCAAATAACACGGCGCCATCCGGCCTGTGCGGTTTCGACCGCCTCTTTGAAAAACGGATCAAGCAGCAGGTTGACCAGATCCGGATTCGTGTCGAAAGCCTCTTTGATTTTGCCGAGAAAGACCGAACGGATGATGCAGCCGCCGCGCCACATGAGCGCGATGCCGCCGTTATTGAGTTTCCATCCATATTCTTTGGCCGCTTCGCGCATGAGCTGATAACCCTGCGCATAGGAAACAATCTTCGACGCATAAAGCGCCTGCTTGAGGTCATCGATCAACGCGGCTTTGTCGCCGTCGAATTTTGCTTCGGGACCGGAAAGCACGTTCGCGGCTTCCACGCGCTCCTCTTTAAGCGCGGAAAGGCAGCGGGCGAAGACGGCCTCGCCGATCAGAGTCAGCGGCTGCCCTAGATCCAGCGCCGAAACCGCAGTCCATTTGCCGGTGCCTTTCTGGCCGGCCGCATCGAGAATAGAGTCGATCACTGCTTCGCCGGCATCGGTCTTATAGCCGAGGATGTCGCGAGTGATTTCAACCAGATAGGAGTCGAGCTCGCTCTCGTTCCACCCGGCAAACACCTCGCGCATCTCTTCATTGGAGAGGCCGAGGCCCTCTTTCATCATCTGGTAGGTCTCGCAGATCATCTGCATGTCACCGTACTCGATACCGTTATGAACCATCTTGACGAAGTGCCCCGCGCCATCGGCGCCGACCCACTCGCAACAGGGCTCGCCCTCTTCGGTCTGCGCACAGATTTTCTGGAAAATCGGCTTCACCGCATCCCATGCGGCGGCGGATCCGCCGGGCATGATAGAGGGCCCGAGCAGCGCACCTTCTTCGCCGCCGGAAACGCCGGCTCCGATGTAGAGCAGCCCTTTGCTTTCCACATATTCGGCGCGACGGATGGTGTCAGGGAAATGAGAGTTGCCGCCGTCGACGATGATGTCGCCCGCTTCAAGGTGCGGAATCACCTGATCAATTAAGCTGTCAACGGCCCCGCCGGCTTTCACCAGCATCATCACTTTGCGCGGCCGCTCGAGTGCAGCGCAGAATTCTTTAATGCTGTGCGCGCCGATAAAATTTTTGCCCGCGCCGCGGCCGGCAATAAACGAATCGACCTTGGCAACCGTGCGATTATAGACCGCCACCGTGAAGCCCTTGCTCTCCATATTGAGAACCAGATTTTCGCCCATCACTGCCATCCCGATTAACCCGATATCCGCCTTCATCATCAGAACTCCGTTTTATTATTTGAATGACCGGAGCATAACGGGTCGGCACAAAGGCCGCAAGCGCTCCGCTCGGCAAGCCTTGCTTCCGCGCCTGTGGCCTGAGAGTTCGGCGCAGCGCGTGACTTAAAATGGCTCGGCGGTGTGCAATAGAGTTGAAAAAGCGACCCGGCTCTGTACGCTGTAGGGTCTATGGCTACAGGCAAAGAAGAAAACTGGCAGATCAAAAAACGCGCGGATGTCTGCGCGGGAACCGGAATACCATTTGGCGACGGCGAGGAGATTATGACCCGTCTGCTGTTGGCAGACGGCGAATACATCCGTGAGGACTATTCTCTCGCCTGCTGGGAGGAGCAAAACCCCGACCACGGCCTCAGCGCGTGGAAGAGCATTTATCACGCGCCGACGCCGCCCGAGGAGATCGTCAAAAAAGAGAGCGCGGAGAGTCTGCTGCGCAAAATGATCGCCAAAGAGGATGCCGACGACATCAACGCCATCTACATTCTGGCGGTCATGCTCGAGCGCAAAAAAATTCTAGTGGAAAAAGCGGTTCAGACGCGCGATGACCAAACCAAGGTCCGCGTCTACGAAGATAAAAAAAGCGGCGACACGTTTCTCGTGATCGATCCCGAACTGAAGCTGACCGAGATTGAATCGGTTCAGGAAGAGGTGGTCGGCCTGCTCGGCGGCAGAGCGCCGAAAACTGAAACGGTGCATCAGTTCGAGAAACTGGCGCGGATGCTGGTCGAAAAACACACCAAACGGCTCTTCCCTCGTAAAACGGTCGGCGGGGAAGAGGGCGTCACCCAGAAACTGGCGGCTTCGTTCCTGGCGATGCTGGCCGGGAAAAATTACGAACACTACGCCGTTTCCGATAAAATTCTCACCCGCTACGAAACCCACGAGCAGTACGGCGCGTTGGTCGAAAGCTATCGGGAGCTGATCGATATTCTTCCGCAGGAAGTGCGTTTCCAGGGCTTGGAAAAACCGGAGCTGGCAAAACTCATCGGAGAGCTGGCGGCGAAAGATCCGGCCGAACTCGACCTGGCCGAGGTGCGGGCGGCCTTTGCCTCCGACGACCCGCGCATTACAGAGGTGCGGGAGAAGGTGATGAGCGCCATCCGCTCCGCCACGCGCTACGCCGATCAGCCCTGAACCGAGCCTCTGGCATTATTCCGCCGCAGCTTGCGGTTGCAGGCAAGGGTGGTGACGTTTGAATTTCGCGCGGAACAAGAGGCGCCAGACGATCCAAAGTGCTTCAAAAATGATTCTTTTGCTCATTTTTGATTGTCCGGAAAGCCGCTCCTCGAAAACGATCGGCACCTCTACGATTTTATATCCCATCCGCCAGGCCTGGTGATTGAGCTCCACCTGGAAGGAATACCCGTTGGAAACGATCCGATCCAGATTGATCGCCTTCAATACGCGGCGATGGAAGCACTTATATCCTCCGGTGGGGTCGGTCAGCGGCAAGCCGGTGACCAACTTCACGTAAATTCCCGCGCCACGGCTGAGAAAGAGACGATGCAGCGGCCAGTTAATAACCCGGACCCCGCCGATATAACGCGACCCGATCGCCAGATCGGCCGTCTCGGCGGCGGCTCGCATCGCGGGAATATCCTTCGGGTTGTGAGAGAAGTCGGCATCCATCTCGAAGACCAACTCGTAGTCGCGCCCCAGTGCCCACTTAAACCCCGCGATATAAGCGCGCCCAAGACCATCTTTCTCCTGCCGGTGCAAAACATGAATACGCTCATCGTTTTGAACCATGTCGTCGATCAGATGACCCGTACCATCGGGAGAATTATCATCCACAAAAAGAATGTGCACATCGGGGGCGACATCCAGCACGGCGGCGGCAATCGGCTGAACATTCTGCGCCTCGTTATAGGTCGGTATGATAATTAATGTATTGCTCATGATGCGAGGACTCTACTTGGCAAGAGATGCCTGTGCAAGCTGGAGCCTCTTTAATATTGCCTTTCCCCGATGCTTGCCCGATATTACCCGACCTTTACGGCGGGGAGTAGCGCAGTCTGGTAGCGCGGTTGCTTTGGGAGCAATAGGTCGCAGGTTCGAATCCTGTCTCCCCGACCAATTAAAAAGCCGCCTTCGGGCGGCTTTTTTTGTGTCTGGGGCGGATGACATCCTGCAACGCAGATGTTGCGTGACGCGTGACTTTCCATTGTTTGGAACCCCACTCCCGCCTGCAACGTTGCAGCACTGCCTGCCCACAGCGCTACTCGCAGTGTTGCGGGCGGGCGGGTGGGGCGTCGGAGCTCATATTTCTTTTCCAATGTTTGGAAACACGCTATTCTGCAAAGCAGAAAGCGGAGGTTCTACTATGAGCGAAAAGGTTAAACGCGAACTCGAAGAGTTGCAAAATGAACTCAAACAGATCAATTCCGAAGACCCTAAGCTCCAAAAACTGGCTGGCGATGTGGATGCTGCACTGGCCCAGACCGGAGAAATCTCTCGAACACTGCACAACTCCCTACAACACACGGCGGAGGAATTCGAAACCCATCACCCGCAACTAACCGCCATCATTAACAACATCATGACTTCGCTCAGCAGCCTGGGCATCTAGCCAATGATCGCTCCCGCAATAGCATTTATCTCGCCGGGCGGCGGCGAATTACTGTTGATCATGCTGGTGCTGATTCTGCTCTTCGGAGCCAAAGACGCCCCGCGGATTTTCCGCAACATCCATAACGCGCTCGATAAAATGCAGCGCGCGGCCGCCAGCTTCCGCTATAAAATTATGTATGGCGACATCCACGCCGGCCTCTCCGAAGAGAAGCCCTACGATGTGGAGGCGGACTACCCCGATGAGGAGAAGGAGGAATCAGGAGTCAGGGATCAGGAATCAAACAACCGAGACCAGCCGTCAGAAGAGCGGGAGCCAGAGCCGTGAAAAACCCGTTCCACAAACTGAAAGAAACGTTCTGTTCTGAAGATCGGGAGCAGCCGTTTCTCGAACATCTGGAGGCGTTCCGCCAGATGTTGTTCCGCTGTTTAATCGCCGTTGCCGTTTGCACACTGATATGCATCCCCATTGCCCGCCCGATGCTCAACTGGCTGCAGGCTCCGTTGCTCGAAACCGCCGCGGCGCGCGATACCTCCTTTGAGCTGATCACCACTTCGCCGGTCGAAGGATTCCTGCAGGTGGTGAAAGTTATCTTTGCCGGCGGCGTGTTGATCAGTATGCCGCTGCTGATCTTCTTTATCGCGCAGTTTGTTCTGCCCGGCCTCAAACCCAACGAGCGCAAGGCGCTGATGATCGGAGGATTTGCCGGCGCGATCCTCTTTGTCGCTGGCGTTTCCCTGTGCTACTTCATCTCCCTGCCGGTCGCCGTCAACATCATGTTCTATTTCAACGACTACCTCGGCACTGCCGCCAATTGGAAGATCGATAAATATCTCGGTTTCGTCATGCAGCTACTAATTGGCTTCGGCCTCGCCTTCGAACTGCCGCTGATTCTGATTCTGCTCGGTCGCATGGGGCTGGTGACCATCAAGCAGCTGCGAGAGTACCGCCGCCACGTTATTGTCGGCATCCTTGTGCTGGCCATGGCGCTGACCCCGCCGGATGTCATCACCCAGCTACAGATGGCGATTCCCTTGTATCTGCTTTATGAATGCTGTATAGGAATTCTGCGTCTGTTTGAACGACGCGACAAACGGAGAGGAACCGAAGAATGAACACATTCGCATTTGGTATGCCGAGCCCCGCAGAAACCATTGTTATTATCTTTGTCATCTTATTGCTCTTCGGCAGCAAAAAACTGCCGGAACTGGCCCGTTCACTTGGAAGAAGCCTGAACGAGTTCAAGCGCGGCCAGACCGAAAGCCTGCCAGAGCAAAAAGAAGAAGCGCCGAAGGAACCCGCCGCGGCTCCCGCGCCCGAAGAAGAGAAGCCGGAAGAACCCAAAGCCGACGCCTAGTTTCCAGCCCTTGGAAAAACGAACGCTGATTTTCCCAAGGTTTGTAAAAACAAAACGCCCCGCGATGCGGGGCGTTTGCTATTTCTTAAAAGAGGACGTCCCTACCGTGGCATCATCTGCACGTTGGCCTCTTTCATCACCTGCTCCTGCCAGTCGGCAGCCAGTCGCTGAGCGCGAACATTAGAGAGCCCCTTAACCAGCTCATTGCGAATCGCGGGCAGTCCGATCTCAGCATCGACCACTTTGCGCTGAGCAACAGAGGAAAACAACACGCCCCCTTCGACCGGAACGATCTGACAAAGCTCTCCCTGCGGCGTGCTGACCCCGGCCTGCACCAACTGCTCGGCATACTTATTTTCCGATAGAGAGGTCAGGTCAAACTCGTCGGTGGTCTGAACTTTGACGCCGTATGGCTTAACGGCCGTTTTAAAATCGCTCCCGTTTTTGAGCGCGGCGGCAACCGCGTCGCGGATTTCAAGCACACGGGCGGCGCCGGCTTCCGCGGCGGCGCGCGCGCGCGCGGCCTTAGTCACCTCTTTTTCAACGATATCAAACCCGGGAAGAAAAGACTCATAGCGCTTTTCGAGCGAAATCACATAGACGCTTTCCTTGCCGACAACGGCGTCGCTGAAGGAGCTGTAAATGTCGTCCTGCAGCCCGAACGCAGCCTGTTTAAACGGAGCAGTGGCATCAATACCGCTCAGCTCATCATCCGGCCCGAAAGCGGGCAGTGTTTTGACGGTCAAGCCGGCGGCGGTAGCGGCGCCCTTAAAGTCCGGCACCTCGTTCTGTGCCTTTGGGGCGATGTCGGCCACCAGGGATGTGGCGGTGTCAGCCGCAAGGCGGCGGGCGGAAAACTCGGCGATGATCGCCGTAATTTCATCTTCAACATCTTCGAAGGCTTTATATTCGACCACCGAAACATCACCGGTTGTCTCAATGCGATAGGCCTCGAGATTCTGGTTGTAGAACTGCAGCGCGGCGCCTTCGGGCACATCCGCCTGCGCCAGAAAATCCGCTACTGGATATTCCACATAGGAGACGCGCACTTTGGCGGGCATGCGGAACGCTTCCATGTTTTCGGCAAAAAAGGCTTCCGCCTCTTCGCGGGAAACAGTCACCTCGGGCTCCAGTATTGCGCGCGGGAACACGGCGTAATCGAAAACAAGGCGGTCAGTGTACATGTGGTAGGCGCGCTCCAGCTCTTCAGAGGAAATGAGCGCGGCCTGTATCGGCCGATACATCAGCTTCTGGATTGCGATCTGTTCGCGAACCGTGTTTTCCACCTGTTGCCCGGTAATGCCGATTTGCGCGAGGATTGCATCATAAACTCTCTTATCAAACACGCCCTGCTTGTTCATGAAGATCGGCATGCGCTGAACATTCTGAATGATTTCCTGATCGCTGACAATCACCGCTTCGTCAGCCGCTTTATGCAGCAAAACCATCCGCTGCCAAGCGCCCTCTTCCATGGCGCGGCTGTTTTCCTCGTTCATGTCCGGCATACGCCCGGTCGTGAGTATCGCCCAAAGATAGGTATGATTGAAGGAGGCCTTCAATTTCTGACTAGATATCTTCTCCCCGAACATTTTCCCGACATACTGCTCTTTCTTCTTTGCCGATTTGTTTCCCATCGTCGGGGTAAAAAACCCGACAAAGGCAATTACAATCACGCCGAGCACAATGTACCAGACAACCTTTGACTGAATCAGTTTGTGAAATTTGCTAATCATCATTGTCATAGTCAGACCTCTTTGGTTTTCAATAAAAAATGGAGGAGGAGCTTAGCCTTGCGGCCCTGTCCGGTCAACGGGAAAGCAACAACTCAGCCTCGTCTCAGACGGGCGATGAACATGCCGTCGCCGGGGCCGTCCCACGGCCAGAGCTGCAGCGTGCCTTCCGTCGGCTCACCGGTTAACGGATTGGCGAACGGTTCGGGAGCAAACTCTGAATGATCCGCCAGAAAACGTTCCAGCACTTCGGCGGTTTCTTCGTTGGTAAAGGTGCAGACGGCGTAAATCAGTACGCCGCCGGGCTTCACGCACTGCGCGGCATGATTCAACATCCGCACCTGCAAATTACGTTTCTGGGCCGGATCGCGCGGGTCGGTGCGCCAGCGCGCATCCGGATTGCGACTCCATGTGCCCCATCCCGAACAGGGCGCGTCGACCAGCACGCCGTCCCACTCTTTGGTGAACGGATCGTTTTTGATGAGATCGTGCTCCTGCAACCGGATGTTTTTAATTCCATCGGTGCGGGAGCGCTTTTTACAATTCGCCAACGCTTCGGGCCGCACATCGGTGGCGAACACTTTGCCGTCACGCCCGATCAGGTCGGCCAGCTGAAGGCTTTTACCGCCTGCGCCGGCGCAGGCGTCCCACCAGTCGCCGCCTTTTTCCGGTGCGGCGGCGGCAACCACCGCCTGCGAGGCGATATCCTGCACTTCGAACTGTCCGCCATGCCCCAGCGCACCGAGCGAACGGCCCGCCGGAATCGAAATGGTGTTTTCCATTTGCGGGTGCTGTTCAAACGGAATCTCTGCTTCGGAGAGCATCTTTTTGAAGATGTCGTTGCGCAACCGCAACCAGGTCGGCGGGCGTGTCTGAAGCGTTTCGTAGAATTTTTCTTCGCAGCCGTCCGGCAGGTTCACGCTTTTTCCAAACATGGGAAGCGGCTGGTCGGTTGGCTCCTCTTTTTTTCCAAGGTTTGGAAAAACGAGATCCGCTTTTTCCAGGGTTTGGAACTCAGGGAACCATTCGCGGAGCGCGGCGAGCTTTTCGTCGAGCGTTTTACCGCCGAGCGGCGTCCAGCCGCGTCCTTCAAGAATCAGCGCGGGATGAACGTCGTCCTGGTCGAGGTGCGATGCCAGCGCGGCGGCTTCCAGCAGGGTGAGCCCGAGGGGTTGCGTCCAGCCGAGCCAGCGGAAGTAGGAGAAGAAGCACTCAGAGAGAAAGCGGCGGTCGCGCGAACCGAGCTCGCGGCGGTTTTTGAAGAACTGGGCGAGCACCCGGTCGGCCGGATGCTGCTTCTCCAGCACAAACGGCAGAAGCCGCTCCAGCATTTCAGTAACGATGATGCTCTGGCGTTTGATAATTTTATCAGAAAGATTTTTCACAGGATCCTTAGCAGTTTTTTGTTTTTTCGATTTGGAAAGCGGGCATAATCCTAGCGCTTCTCCCCCCGAGAAGTAAAAAGGAGAGTGCACTTAAAAAAGGAACCTGTCATGGCGAAAGAACTCGGATTTGTTTTAATTACCCCGCATTCGCTGCGCAAATCGCGTACTGGCGGCATCATCGGCCGGTTCAGCCGTATCGAAGGGCTGGAGTTCGTGGCTTCCCGCATGTTCGGGCCGAGCCAGAAACTGGTCGAGGAATACGCCGAGCTTTTGCGCAACAATCCGGATATTTCCGAAGATAAACGGAATGTTCTGGCCGATTACGTCCTGCGCGCACTCACCCCGGAGCCCGGCACCGGCCGGCCGCACCGCGCCATGCTGCTCCTGTTCGAGGGCGAAAATGCCATCCAAAAAATATACGAAACCGCCGGAAGCTTTGATGACAGTAAAGAATCGGCCGACACCGTGCGCGGAACCCACGGCGAATATGTCCGCAATCACGACGGGGAACTGATCTATTTCGAACCGGCGGTTCTGGTGGCTCCCTCGGCGGCATCCGCTAGCCGGACGTTGGCTCTGTGGATGAAGTACGCTGAAACCGATGGCGGCATTGTTAGCAATGCGCTGAGTCTCCCGGAAAAAGGTGCAGAGAAGACCTTGGTCATCATCAAGCCGGACAACTTCCGCTTTCCCAGCTCGCGCCCCGGCAACATCATCGACCTTTTTTCGCGCTCCGGCCTGCGCATCATCGGTGCGCAGGTTCACCGCATGAGCATGGCTGAAGCCAAAGAGTTCTACGGCCCCGTTCAAGCGGTTCTGCGCGAAAAACTGGCCGACCGCGCCGTCAGCCGGGCCCTTTCGGTGCTCAAAAATGAATTCGATTTTGACATGCCCGACGATGTCGTCCAGGCACTCAACGCCACCCTCGGCCCGGACTACGGCGACAACCAGTTCTACGAAATCATGCAGTTTATGACCGGCCTGTGGCTACCCGACGTCCCGGAAGCCGAACTGGACGCCGACGGCACGGCCCATTGCCTGGTTCTGATTTATGCCGGCGAAAACGCCGTCGAAAAAATTCGCACCATCCTCGGTCCGACCGACCCGAGCAAGGCGCTCCCCGGCTCCGTGCGCAAAGAATACGGCAGCGACATCATGGTCAACGCCGCCCATGCCTCTGACTCCCCCGAAAACGCCCTTCGCGAAATGGGAATCTTGAAGCCGGAGCGCAATGCGCTTAAAAAATGGTTTGAACTGTATTACGGATAACCCGGAGAACCCGCCATGTGGAAAAATGTAGAAGCCGCCCCCGCCGATGCCATCCTCGGTCTGACCGAAGCGTTTAAAAATGACCCCCGATTCGCCAAAGTGAACCTCGGCGTCGGCGTTTATAAAGACGAAGAAGGCCACACCCCGATTCTAACCTCGGTGAAGAAAGCGGAGAAAATCCTGCTCGAAACCGAAAACACCAAGTCCTATATGCCGATCGCGGGCGAAGCGGCCTACGGAACCGAAGTGCAGAAAATGATCTTCGGCAGCGTGTGCGAGCGCTCCGCCACCATCCACACCCCCGGAGGTACCGGCGCGCTGCGCGTCGCGGCCGAACTGCTCCGAAACTTCAGTAGCAAAACCATCTGGGTCAGCAACCCGACCTGGGCCAACCACAACAACATATTCGAAGCGGCCGGGCTCACCGTAAAAAGCTATCCCTACTACGACGCCAAAACCAAAGACCTCGACGCCGCCGGCTTCTTTGACGCGCTCGAAAACATACCGGCCGGCGACTGCGTTCTGCTGCACGCCTGCTGTCACAACCCGAGCGGTGTGGACATCTCAGCCGACCAGTGGAAACAGGTCGCATCCATTGCGCAGAAAAAAGGGTGGTCCGCCCTTGTGGACTTTGCCTATCAGGGCTTTGGCGAAAGCATCGAAGCCGACCGGGTCGGCGTGGAAGCCTTCCTCGCCTCGGAAACCGACTTTATGGTCGCCAGCTCCTTCTCGAAAAACTTCGGCCTCTACCGCGAACGCACCGGTGCACTGACCGCCGTGGCCGCCGCGCCGGCCGACGCTGAAACCGCCATAAGCCACCTCAAAGCCACCGCGCGCGTGCTCTACTCCAACCCGCCCGCGCACGGCGGACAAATCATCACTACCATCCTGCAGAGTGAAGAGCTTTCCAACCTTTGGAAAACTGAGCTCGACGCCATGCGCGAGCGCATCGCCCAGGCCCGCGCCGCCCTCGCCGAAGGGCTGACCGAACGCGGCGTCCCGATGGACTGCTCGTTTATGACCCGGCAAAAAGGAATGTTCTCCTTCAGCGGACTGACCAAAGACCAGGTCAACTTCCTGAAAGATGAAAAAGCGATCTACATCGTCGGGTCGGGCCGTATCAATGTCGCCGGCCTGACCCCCGGCAATATGGCCGGCGTCTGCGACGCCGTCGCCGAGGCGATGAATCAGCCCGCGTAACGAACGAAGTAGGCAACGTGCCAGCCGCAGCTTTAGCGAAGGAGCGGCGTGCCAGCCGTAGCTTTAGCGAAGGAGCGGCGTGCCAGCCGTAGCTTTAGCGAAGGCTGGAGCGGGTGAACGGGATCGAACCGTCACAACTAGCTTGGAAGGCTAGGGCTCTACCATTGAGCTACACCCGCGTGAGAAGGCGAAGAAACTACTAAACCGACGCCTAGAATCAAGCCTCTTCTTTCCAAACATTGGAAATCAAAGGATCGTGATGACCTCATCGTCGTCGAAGGTGGCTTTTGAGGGCTTTGATTTCCGCCTGCTGGAGGGCGGGCAGGATGCGGTAATAGACTTGTAGCGCGAGCCGGAAATCGCCTCTTTGAAATAAGAAACGGCATATAAAAAAATGTGATTCCCATATTGACATACATGATTGAAATGATATTCACGCCCGTAGTACGGGTGTTGCGAAAGGGGGTGATGACGCGTACTGAGGCACTTGTATCATTGGTTCAACCAACAACTAACCAAGGTGGGGGAGAAAACATCTTGAATGCGCCTGCTGATATACGTGCTTACAAATGTCAATCCCTGTTGGCTGTTGATGGAAGCAGACCACTTTATCGGCAGTAATTGTAAGGTCAAAAAAAGGAGATAGACATGAACAAGCAATCATCACACAAGCTGAAATTATTACTTCTCTTCATATCCGGGGCCCTATTATCGCAAGTAGCGACGGCCCAGATCCTCTGGAGCGATGAATTCGATTCCGGCACTGCCCCTGACAGCGCCGTGTGGTCATACGATCTCGGCGCTGGCGGCTGGGGCAACGGCGAGTTGCAGGAATATACCAGCGATCCAGCCAATGTACGGATCGAGAACGGTACCCTCATCATCACCGCCCAAGAGATTATACTAGGAAAGACCCGCACAGCCTACACCTCCGCCCGGATCAAGACGGAAAACAAGCTCTCATTCACATACGGCACACTTGAAGCCCGGATCATGGTTCCTGATCTGAACGCTGGTCTCTGGCCTGCCTTCTGGACTCTGGGCAGTAATTTCTCGACTGCCGGATGGCCCAATTGCGGCGAGCTCGACATCATGGAAATGGGATTCGCAAGCGCAATAGCGGACGGCACCGTTAACCGGTATGTTGTAGCAGGGTCTCACTGGAAACTCTTCAACCAGTACGAAAATGCTTTCGGGTCCTACCTGTCCCCGTCCGACCTGAACGGCTCATTCCACATCTATCGTATGGAATGGACCCCGAGCCTGATTTCAACCTACATTGACAACCAATTGATTTTCTCGCTCGATATCTCCGACCCTGCAAATGATGCGGAGGAATTCCACCTGCCGCAATTCCTCCTCCTCAATATGGCCGTGGGCGGAGGCGTGACAGGTATTTTCACACCTAGCGAAATCACCGCGTCCTTCCCGGCTCAATATGTAATCGACTACGTCCGCATTTACGATAACGGATACACCGTCCTCGGCGGTTCCTCCATCGATGGCGGAGACCCCGTGGTAGCGCACGTCGATTCCATCGTTCCCGGATCCTCAGGCACAAGAAATAAGATAGCGGCAACCGCGACCGTAGTCATCGTCGATGCTGCCGGCGCAGCCGTTGCAGACGCAACCGTAACCGGCACGTTCGGCGGCAGTCATAACCAGACCGTAAACGGCACCACGGACGCCAACGGTTCAGTAACGCTCGTTACGTCCGTCACGAGTAGCACGGTGGCCTTCGATTTCTGTGTCGATGATGTGAGCGGCGCCTCACTGACGTACGACGCGGTAGCGAACGTCGAAACCTGCGACACCTACTAATTAACAACCTCCCTTAACGGGAAAAGACGGGCGGCCGGGCTCATTGCCTCGGCCGCCCCTTTTTTTGGGAATCCGGTAAAACGTTACCCCGCTGGCCGGGCTAACCCGTTGAGTACACCGCGAGAGAAGGCGCAAAGGCTAACAAACCCTCGGGAGTTTATGATGCCAACGGCGTCAAACTGGGCCCGGACTTTCCACCCGAGACGACCTGTCGCGCCGGAGTCGTGCAAAGGCGAAAGTCGAAACCCGCCTGCAACGCTGTGCGTAGCACTGCGGGCAGGGAGGCTGGCGTTATTGCGCCGGCAACAGAACGAGGTGGAGCGGCAAACATTGGAACGATCACAGAATCGTGATGACGTCGTCGTCGAGGCCTGCCAGCTTGACGTAATGTAACGGATTTCCTACGCTCCGGGTTCGGTCGGGCCCGCGCATGGGCCCGCGAACAGCAATATCATATAAAGAAAACAGAGGTTTACGTGTTGAAAAAACTATCTTGGGTATCGATCTCTTGTCTTGTCCTCCTAACCAGCTGCGCTCCTGTACGGGCGACACACACCGATCCCCAAGATTCAGCGGCGACCCAATCTGCGCTGGCCTCAAAAATCAATAAAGAGACAGCAAACATCGTTTTCGTGCGCCATGCTCAAACCGTCGCAAATCTAACCCATGAATATTCAACCTATACGGAATCTACCTTCTCAGATGCTGGCAAGAAGCAGGTAAAAGATCTGGCTGGAAAGCTTCGGGGGATCGATTTTGACGCAATCTTCGTGAGCCCCACGTGGCGAACACAAAACACGATCCTTCCCTACCTAAAGGCACAACCGGGTCGTGTGGCTGAAATCTGGCCGGAGTTAACGGAATGCTGTTGGCAAGAACACATAGACAAACCAACGTATACAATTGACGACCCCGGTGTCGTTCTGCCCCTAACAAAACCGATCAAGCTCGAAGATGAAGACCATTTCGCATTCAGGGACAAAGACTCAACCTTGGAGTATGAATGGCCGGATAAGAATTATGCCGATGGCATGTTACAGATCCAAAAAGCCTATCAGATGATTACGGACCGCGTGGCAGACGGCGACAAGACGATCTTGATCGTGTGTCATCATCTAGCGGGAGCACGGCTTCTGGATTTGCTCCAGGGGAACGAGCCCACCGGCGAGACCTATGTTGAAAATGCGGAGCCTTGGCTGCTCCAAGCGCGACCCGATGGCGTATTTGTAAGAATTCCCTAAGCCCGCGCAGAGAATCAGGCCTCTTCTCTTCCAAACCTTGGAACGATCACAGGATCGTGATGACGACGTCGTCGTCAAAGGTCACTTTGGGGGCTTTGGTTTCCACCTGCTGGAAGGTGGGCAGGATGCGGTAGTAGACCTGCAGCGCGAGCGTACAAAGGCTGGTGGAATAAATCGTTTCCTCGCCGCTTTCCTGTCCGGGCCCGCGCCACCAGCCTTCCGCCTGCTGGCGGCCGATAAGCATCGGCGCGAAATCGGCGTTCCATGTTTTCCAGCGCGAGCCGCCGCGCTGAAAAACCGCCTGTGTGTTGTAATACCACTCGTAGGTGGCGGGCAGGCTTTTGTTAATCGGGTTCGCCCAGGCCTTGTCCCACTCCGTAACGCCGAAGTCGTTCATATAACGCAGACCCGCCAGCACCATCGGATCGTTTTGCAGGCCGAGAAGCTGAAGACTGAGAACCATCGCCCCGCTCATGATCGGCCCGCCGCTACTCCACGTTTTAATCGGCGGCCCTTTGCGATAGTACCACTCCCCCTCGCCCTTATAGAGGTAGGTCACGCCGGCAATTGCTTTTTTCATAGCCTCATCGAGCCCTTCCATGCGAACCCCCGCGGCCGCGGCCGCCTTAAACGCCTGAATCTGCCAGCTGGTCGCCGACGAGTCGGAAATATCCTGAACATACCAGTTGCCCCACGCTCCGCTTTCGAGCTGACCGTCGATAATCACCTGCAGGCCGCGCTCAACCGGTTTTTTGAGCGCGGGCGCGCGGGTCAGAGCATACGCCTCGGCCAAGGCATAGGTCGCCTGCGCATGGGCGTAGATGCCGAGGTCCTCGCCGCCCTTCTCCGGGTGCTTTTCCGCCATCGGCACAAACAGGCCGGTCCCGGGGTGCTGCTGAGCGCGCAGGTATTCGATGGCGCGCTGCACCGTGCCGCCAAACTCCGGCGACTGCGGGGTTTCGCCGTGTGCCAGAAACGCCAGCAGACAAAGAGACGTCAGGCGAACCGTCCGCTGCTCGTTTTCGAGCGAAGCCGTCCACTTGCGCGTGTGCCACGTTTTATTGTAACGCGAAACCTCTCCCCAGTAGCCATCTTCGTTCTGCTGGGCAGCAATCCATTCGAGCCCGCGCACCACCGAGGCCTCGACCTGTTCGCCGTAACCTCCTGCAAACTTGTTCAACCGGTCGGAACGTGCGGCATCCATACGGCCCGCAAACAGCCCCTTCATCACCAGCGGAGAATCAGCCGCGCTAACCGCCAGCCCGGCCAGATCCATCGAGTCGGTTGAAAAATCATCCGGCGGCGCATCGGGCAGCGCCTCCGGTTCATCGGTCACCATCAAATTTTCATCCGGCGGCAATTCGTCGAGCTTCTGCAGCTCCTGCTCAAGCTCCGGGCTTTCATCCGCCTCAACCACCTGCACCTCGACCTCGCGTCCGGTTTCCAAGGCTTGGAAAACCACCACGTTCACCAACACCACAATAATGATTGCGTGAATCGCAATCGATACCGCTGGCCCGCCGAAGCGGTCTATTATTTTTCTGATCGGTTTCATTTTCATGTAGGACACTTCGCGGGCGTTATTGCCCGGGCCTGCCTGTCTATTCCCGCAAAGCTCTTTCGCCGCAGACAGGCAGGAAGCCTGTCCCACTTTCCATTCCTCCAAAAATCCAATGCTCCATTCTTTTTCATTCCGCGCTCACCACCGATAATTTATTCAGTCCGCTCCCGGCGCAAATATCGAGCACATCGACCAACCGAGCGTGTTCGGATTCTCCCGCGCAAGTGATCAGCACCGTCTGCGATGTACTGAAGCTCGCCAGCCGAGTCAAAATCCGCTCGAGCTCGTCCTTCGAAACCGCACGCCCATTCAGGCTGTAGCCATCTGCATAAATATTAACGCGGATCATCTTCGGCGGCGTGCGCTGCTCCGTTTGCGAAGAGTCCGGCGCGGGCCGCGAAATGTCGAGATGCGCCAAAACATCCGGCGTGGTAAACGTCACCAAAAAATAGATTAACAGCTGAAAGACGACGTCGATCATCGGCGTCATCGAAACTTCCATTTCGGCCTCGGCTTCTCTTTTTCTTCTCTTCCGCATAATTATTTTTAGACAGGATTAACAGGATCGACAGGATTTCATTATTACAAATTCAAAACCTTTCGTTTTACCTCTACCTTCTCTTCTCCAAAATTAAGAATCAGTCCTACAGGCGTTTGAGTTGCTTTCAGGTAGTTTACTAATTGAACCTCATGGGCCCGTATAACACGCCTCACAGATTTGAGCTCTAAAATGACTTTTCCTTCGACGATAATATCCGCAAAAAAATCCCCCACATTTTCCCCGTCATAAAAGACATGAATAGGAGCCTGCTCTTCCGCCTGAAGCCCGACCTTTTTCAGCTCTATCATTAGGCATTTTTCATAAACGGATTCCAGAAACCCGAATCCCATTTCATTGTAGACCTTGTATGCACAGCCAATAACTTTCTCTGTTGTTTCTTGATGATCCAGTTTCAACCTCCTTTAGGTTTATGATAATTTCTTTGCTGTACTGGATATTGCTCTCTCTCTATCCTGTCGATCCTGTTAATCCCGTCTAAAAACTCCTTTCCTGTTCTGCCAGTCCCTACGCTCTATCCTTCGTGGCTACAAAACTGATTTTGTGGAGGCCGGCGGAGGTGCAGGCATCCAGCACGCGTTTTACGTCCGCGTGTTCTGCGCCGCCATCGGCGCGGATGCGGATCGGAATGGACGGGCCATACTGGCCGTAATCCGCCACGGTTTTAGCAAGCACCTTGCGGAGTTTGGCTTCCGAAAGCGGTGTGCGGGCAATAAAGATGCGGCCGCGGTCGTCCACTTCAATGGTAATCGTGCGCGGGTCTTTCGCCTCCGTCACCATCGGTCCATGCGGCGAGTCCGGCAGCAGTATGAACTCGCTGATTGCCTCCTTTTCGAGCTGCACCGTGCAAACAAAAAAGATGATCATCTGAAACACAACGTCGATCATCGGCGTCATGTTCACGTGACCGCTCGGTTGTTTAAAACGGGCCACGATTTATCTCCGCACCTTTTTCATCAACTCCATCGTGAGCGCTTCCATATTGAGAATAATTTTCGCGGCGCGGTTGCGGAAGAAGGAAAAGAAGCCGAGCGCCGGCACGGCGATAACCAGTCCGGCGGCAGTCGTGTAAAGCGCCTGTGAAATGTTGGTGGCGAGCATCGCATTCTTGGCCGCACCGGCTTCGGTGCCGAGCGTAGCAAAGGCCATGATCATCCCCTGCACGGTTCCGAGCAGTCCGAGCATCGGCGCCAGATTGCCGACCACGTTGAGGTAATTAACGCGCTGCATCATTTTTTCGCTCTCCAGCTCCGCGGCAATGGCAACCGCATCCTCGGCCCCGTCGTCCTTGTTGCTGAAGCCAGCCGAAAGGATGTTCGCCAGCGCGCCCGGCTCTTCACCGCACAGCTGCTTGGCTTTTTCAAAATCGCCGACATCCAGCGCGGCGCGAACCCCGTCGGTCAGCCCCTCAGGAATAATACGGCTTTCTTTGATTTTCAAAAAGGAGTCGACGATCAGGTGCGTGCCCGCGACCGAGAGTGCGGCCAGAGCCAGCCAGAGCACAATGCCGAGAAATCCGCCCTTGGCCACCACGTTAAAAAATCCATCCCCGCTGCCAAGCGCCTCGGCCTCAACCGCCGCGTCATTCATCACAACGTCCTGCGCACAGACACTCAGCGTCGCGATCGCTAAAACGATTAGAATCCATTTCATTTTCATTTCATCTCTCCTTTTGCCAATTCCGCAAATTCCGACTTCGGGAATTCATCCATTACTTTTTGAAAATATTCCGCCGCACGCGGGTCGTTCAGATTTTTAAGCGCCAGCGCGGTTTTATAGGTCGCCTCCGGCAGAACAGCCGTTTGCGCTTTAAACAGGATCGCGGTGCGCAGGTAATCGAGCAGCGCCTCTTCGTATTGCCCGCCCGCGGCCTTCATATCGCCGCGCACCACCTGCGCGCGGGCAGCAGCCTCGCGCGAGCCGGACGCAATATCTTCATCAATCATTTTGGCGACCTCCTCGGTGCGGCCCGCTCCCAGCAGCGCCTGCATATAATTCGCCCGCTCTTTGGGAACCGTTTTTAAATTCGGCTGCACCGCAAACAGCTCTTCATATTCGCGGGCGGAATCCTCGAACTGCCTCATCGGCAGATAGACACGGGCAAGCATCAGGCTGGCACGCTGATCCCAGCCGAGAAACTGATACTCCTCTTTCACGCGGCGCAGAATCTCCACGACCGCAATGAGGTTCTTCTGCTTCACCAGCTCCTCGACCCGAACCATCTCCTTCGGTTTATCGGCGAAGGCCTGCCGGTAAGTTCCCTTGCGAAAGGTCAGCGTCTGCCCGCTGAGTGTAGTCAGCGAAACGGTCCCGTCCGGCGCGGACTGAATCGCCGACCCGTCCACCTGCTTGCCTGCGGAATTAATCACAAATGGCGCCGCACTCACGCCGCTCGCTAGAAACATAATTAATAAACAGATTCTCTTCATTTTTTCACCACCTGTTCGCTGTGCTCACTAGAGAACACAGAGACACAGAGCTTATTCTTTTCCCTGTGCCTCTGTGACCTCTGTGGTTGAATCTTTCTTCAATTGTTCGGCCTTCATTTTTAAATCATTAATCTCTTCTGTTGTTCCAAACATTGGAAACTCCGTGGTCAGACGGTCGGCGTCGGCGAGCAGATCGTCGGGCCGGTTCAGTTCCAAATAGAGCGGGAGGCTTTCAAATAACGCCTGCGCGATCAGATCAGCATATTGTTCCGGCTCAGCCAGCAGGGCGACGCGTTGAAAAGAGGCCAGCTTTTCTGACGGGTCGGTTTGGGCGCGGCCGAGCTCAAGGCTCGCGCGGTGCAGCAGCTCGTCATCGGACGCAAAGCTCATGATTTCACCGAAGGCGCGAATGGCATCATCGGTTCTGCCGACGGCGGTATAAGCGCGACCCTGCACAAACAGGACTTCGTAGGTAAAGGCCGAGGCGGGCCAGTTAACGAGATATTTTTCCAGGGTTTGGAAACTTTCCTCGTACGCGCCGGTTTCGTAGAGCGCGAGACCGCGGTAGTACCCAGCGGGCTCGGCAAATTTCCCGGCGAGACCCTCGAGCGCAACCAGAGCTTCGGCAAACCGTTCACTTTCGATGAGCGTCTTGGCTTTGGTGAACTGCACCTGCTCCGCAATTTCAGACTGCGGGAATTTTTCGAGGAAGCGGTCGCAGGTTTCAACGGCCTCATCCGCATGGCCGAGTTCTTTTTGACAGACCGCCTGGTAATAGATGCTCTTCTCCCAATACGCCTGATTGAATTCAAGCGTTTCGCTCGAAACGCCAAAACTGCTCGCGGCCGTCTCCATCGATTTTTCCAATGTTTGGAAGCAGGCTGAGCCTGCACCCCACGATTCCAAGTTCCGGTAGCACTCAGCGTAGGCAAAACGGGCGCGGGTTTGTTTCTGCAAGTCGGTTTCGGTGTCGACGTAGGAGGCGAAACGTTCGGCGGCGGTTTTGTACTCTTCGTCTTCGTAGGCGTTCCAGGCGAGGCGCCCGAGCGCGCGGGCGTGATAGGTGCTATCGGGATATTTTTCCGCGATTTTGAAAAGGTAGCTTTCATCCTTCTTCAGTCCGGCCAGCGAGTAAAGAACGGCGGGTGTTTTCGGGTGCGCGGGAAACGCTTCGATGGCGAGGTCGTAGATCCACCACGCGAGGGGTTCCTGCTGGTTGTCGAGCGCGGCTTTACCAGCGGCAAACAGCGCCTCGCCCGCTTTTGGCTCAGCGGGAAAGCGTTCGGCGAGATACGCCGCGACGGTTTTGGCGCCGAGCGTGTCGTCGAGTTGAATGGCGCTGACGCAAAGCTCGCGCAAGGCGGTGATGGATTCGGATCCTTCGGGGTATTCGTTGAGCGCGTCGAGATATGCCGGAACGGCTTCGGCGTACTGGCGATCAAAGAAAAGTCGGCGGGCGACACGGAAGGTGCTCTCTTCCATTTTGGCGAGGTTGGCGCCGAGATCGATTTTTACGGTTTTGCCCTGCGCCTCAAATTCCTCTTTCAGCGCCTGCGCTTTTTCCTGCGCTTTGGGGCCCCACTCACTGTCACCATATTTGGCGTAAACATTATAGAACTGCGTGAGCGCGGCGGCCTTTTTGCCTTCGTGTTCGTAGCAGACCCCCAACCAGTAGCGGGCGCCAGAAAGCGGACTAACGAGCGACACCGGCTGGCCCTGCGCTTCTAGTGACTGTTCGAGCTGCTTGAGCAGTTCGAGCTGCATTGCGAGAACGGTCTGCGCTTCGTCCCATTCGCCTTTGAAAATCATCACCTGTGACCAGGTGACAACCGCGCTGCCGAACCAGAGGTCGAGCCCGCCGAGCTGCACCTCTTCGGCGAGTTTCAATGCGCGATCCGGATCCTTTTCCACCAGCAGCGCGGCGAGTTTTGCTTTCACAGGACGCGAATCGGCGCGCTCATACAATGCAATGGCATCCGCAAAACGCCCCTGCTCTTCGAGCAGGCCGCCATAGTTAAAAACGGCTTGATCGTCCGGGTCAGCGGCCAGCTTAAAATAGTTTTCGTAAGCGGCTTCGGCGACAGGCTTGCGATTGGCCGCTTCGGCGCTTTCGGCCAGGAAAAGCCAAAGTGGTGCCCGGTTTTCGAGAGCGGGGATTTTGGCTAGCGCCTCGGTGAATTTTTTGTCGGCGATCAGGATTCGGATGCGCAGTTCGGGCGCGGCGGCCGCCGCTTCCGGATATTTTGCCAGGGTTCGGGAAAGAGCCTTTTCAGCTAGTTTTGGAAACCCCTCTTCCGTGAGGCCGGTGATGAACCGAAGCTCCTCTTCAAATGCGCCGGCGCTCTGCAAAATGCAGAACAACAGGCTCAAGAAAAATGCTCGGCGGCTCATGAGCGCATCCTAGCGATGCAAAAGAACTAGCGCAAGAAAGCGGCATATTAAAAAGTGTTTCCAACCCGTGGAAACTCATAGCGCCATCGGCGTTAACGTGCCAAGTCTAAAAGGATCGGAGGTCTGCGAAGCGTCGCCTCTGCAAAAAGACCAACAATCCCAACTTCCAGCAATCCAACACCCGCTCTTTAAAACAGACCGAGCTGCTGAGACTGATTGGCGTACTGCGGAAATTTCATGAGGGTCTGTTTGGTGAGCTCAAGCAGTGCGGGAACCGTGGCGGATTGTCCGCCCTTTTCGAGTGATTCGACGATGTGCGCGAAAAGACGGCCGCAGTGAACGCTGTCAATTTCCGCCCGGTGAAAATCACCGGCGGGAAATCCAAAATGATTCACAAGGGTGCCGAGCTTGTAGTTGATCATGCCGGGGAAAACAATGCGTGACAGCGCGCAACTGTCGAGCACCACGCCGGAGGGCGCTTTGGCCTTATGGGCTTCCACGGCGCTGAGCAGAAATTTGAAGTCGAACGGCGCGTTGTGGGCGACGAGCGGCAGGTCGCCGCAAAACGCCGCAAGATCGGTCAGCACAGATTCAACCGCCGGACTCCCTGCGACCATTTCGTCGGTGATGCCGTTCACCGCGGATGCCTCCGGCGGGATCGGACGACCCGGGTTGATGAGCGCGCAGAAGCTTTCAGCCGGCTCGGAGCCATCGAAGCGCACGGCGCCAATTTCGACGATGGCATCGGTTTTCGGCTGAATGCCGGTGGTTTCGAGATCAAAGGCTATAAATTCCATGTGGTCTCTTATACGCAAAGCCCGCCCCGGCCTCAAGGCCGCTAAAAACAAAAAAGCCGCGCCGGAAATCCAGCGCGGCTTGTCCTGAGCCCTGTCGAAGGGCTTTTTGTGTCGGTCGAAACGGCTTATTCTTCGCCGCCGCGAACTTTTCCTTCTGCACGACGTTTCTTGACCACTTCTTCAGCAATCGAGAACGGCACGGCTTCGTAACGCTCGAACGTCATGCTGAAGGAGGCGCGTCCCTGCGTGAGGGAGCGGATGGTGTTGGAGTAACCGAACATTTCGCTCAGCGGAACCATGCCCTTCACAATCTTCATTCCGCCGCGCTCGTCCATGGACTCAATGCGTCCGCGACGCTGACAAACCGTGCCGTTAACCGCGCCCATGTATTCGTCCGGCGTGGTGATCTCGATCGACATGACCGGCTCAAGCAGCTCCGGCTGACCTTGCAGCATAAGCGCTTTGAAGCCCTGGCGTCCGGCAATCTGGAAGGCGAAGTCGGAGGAGTCAACGTCATGGTAGGACCCGTCGACGAGGCGAACCTGCATATCGACCACCGGGTAGCCCGCGAACGGACCGGCTTCGAGCGCCTGAATGACCCCTTTCTCAACAGAAGGAATATATTCCTGCGGAATGCGTCCCCCCACGACTTCGTTGATGAACTCGAATCCTTCGCCGGGGTTACGCGGCTCAAGAACCATTTTGACGTGAGCGAACTGACCACGACCACCGGACTGCTTGGAATGCTTGTAAGCGCCGTCGCTCGAACAGGTCGCTGTTTCACGGTAGGCCACTTCCGGACGGCCAACTTCAGCGACTACGCCGAATTCGCGTTTGAGGCGGTCGACGATGATCTCGAGATGAAGTTCGCCCATGCCCGCAATAACGGTTTCGTGGGTTTCATGATCGAATGAAACTGTGAAGGTCGGGTCTTCATCCGCCAGACGATGCAGGGCTTCGCCAAGCTTTTCGTTGTCGGCGTTGGATTCCGGCTTAATGGAAATACTGATCACGGGTGCCGGGAAGTCCATGGACTCGAGGAAGATTTCGTTGTCTTTATCGCAGAGGGTATCGCCGGTTTTCGTGTCGGTAAGACCGGCGACGGCAACAATGTCGCCAGCGACGGCCATGTCGATCGCTTCCTGGCGGTTGGCGTGCATGCGCAACAAACGCCCGATCCGCTGCTTCTTCTGCTGGGTGGAATTCCAGATCGTGGTGCCGGCGACCATGGTGCCCGAATAGAGGCGGAGATAAATCAGCTTGCCCATATGCTTATCGGTCATGATTTTGAATGCCAGCGCGGAGAACACTTCATCGTCGTTCACTCTGCGCTGATTCTCCGGATCTCTCGTGCAGATGATCGGCGGAATTTCATTCGGGGCAGGAAGAATCTTGATGACGCCGTCGAGAACCTGCTGCACACCCTTGTTTTTGAAGGCCGAACCACAGAACACCGGCACAACCTGACGCGAGCAGGTGGCTTTGCGGAGGATTTTCCAGATTTCGTCTTCGGACAGATCGCCCTCTGCGAAGAATTTTTCCAGCATTTCTTCGTCTTGCTCGGCGCATTTTTCAACAAGGTTGGCGCGCCACTCTTTGGCGGACTCGAGCAGGTCGGCGGGGATTTCGATTTCATCCCACTCGGCACCTTGAGATTCTTCTTTGAAGATCAGGGCTTTCATGGTGATCAGATGAATCACTCCGATAAACTCATCGGAGGCGCCGATCGGAATCACAACCGGCACGGCGTTGGCGCCGAGCATTTTCTGGATGCCTTCGACCACGCCGAAGTAATCGGCGCCGATACGGTCCATTTTATTCACGAAAGCAATCTTCGGAACTTCGTAGCGCTCGGACTGGTGCCAAACGGTTTCGGACTGGGGCTGAACGCCGCCGACCGCGCAGTACAGGGCGATCGCGCCGTCGAGCACGCGCAGCGCGCGCTCCACTTCCATGGTGAAGTCCACATGGCCGGGGGTGTCGATGATGGAAATCATGTGATCTTTCCACATACAGGTGGTCGCAGCGGAAGTAATGGTGATTCCGCGCTCCTGCTCCTGAATCATCCAGTCCATGGTCGCCGCGCCGTCATGCACTTCGCCGATTTTATGTGAACGGCCTGTGTAATAAAGAATACGCTCCGACACGGTGGTTTTCCCCGCGTCGATGTGCGCCATGATTCCGATGTTACGGACTTTAGATAAAGGTACTTGTCTGGCCATGGTACTGCCCTCTGGTTATTGCTTCTATTCCTGTTCCTGATTTAGAGCGGCGCAATATGGCGTTTCGGCCCCGCCCCTTCAAGGTAAAATGCGTTAAATTTTGGTTTTTCGAAGGATTGGAAAAAGCAGCCGGAAGGCTCTATTTGGCCGCTTTTTTAAGCTGCTTCACCGTGACGGTCTCTTCGTAGAGTGCCTTACCCACGATTGCGCCGGTCAAATTGGCGCAATTAAGCGCGGCAAGGCGTTTGATATCTTCCAGACTGGAGACGCCGCCGGAGGCAACCACTTCGCATTTAACGGCGGAACAGATTTTGCCCATTTCAAAAGCGTTGACCCCGTCCATCATGCCGTCGCGGCTGGTGTCGGTGTAAATAATGGTGCCGACGCCGGCCGCATCAACCTGCTTCGCCAGATCCACCGCATTGACATCGGTCGTTTCAACCCAGCCCTTGGTCTGCACCTTGCCGTCGCGCGCGTCGATGCCGACCGCAATCCTGTCGCCGCCGAATGTTGCGGTCAGGCGCGCCAGCTCTTCAGGGTGCTCGCAGGCGCGGGTACCGAGAATCACGCGGGTCACGCCGGTCGCCAACAGGTTTTCGATATCTTCGTCGGTGCGAATGCCGCCGCCGATCTCCACCGGTATCTTCACCGCTTCGCAAATCGCCTTCAGCTGTTCCAAATGAACCGGCCGGCCCTCAAATGCGCCATCGAGATCGACCACATGCAGGAATTCGCCGCCCTCTTTTTCCCAGTGCTTGGCCATGTCCACCGGAGAGTCGGAATAAACCGTCTCCTCGTTGGCAAGCCCCTGTTTCAGGCGCACGCATTTGCCGCCCTTCAAATCAATTGCTGGAATAATTGTAATCATAAAATCAACTCCTGCTTTAATGACTTTGGTTCCCAAAGTTTTTGATCATTTGCAGACCGCGGGCCTGACTTTTTTCGGGATGGAACTGCGCGGCGAAGACGTTGTCCTTCCAGACGGCCGAGCAGTATTCGATGCCGTAGCTGGTCTGTCCCGCCACGATGGAATCATCGGCGGGCGCCACATAGAACGAGTGCACAAAATAAAAATAGGAGGCGTCGTCGATGCCGTTAAACATCGGGCAGTCCGGCTGCGCCTGCTTCACCGCGTTCCAGCCGATCTGCGGAACCTTCAGCTCGGGCGCGAGGTCAAAGCGCTTCACTGTTCCCTCAAAAATGCCGAGGCCCTCCACGTCGGGATTCTCTTCCGAACGTTGGAAAAGCGCCTGCAGGCCGAGGCAAATGCCCATAAACGGTTTGCCGGAATCGATCCAGTTGCGGATGGCATCCACGAAGTTGTGCTCAACAAGATGCGCCATGCAGTCACCGAATGCGCCGACGCCGGGCAGGATCATTGCGCGACACGTATCAAGCTGGCCGGGCGCGGAGATTATTTCCGCGTCCAGCTCCATAAATTTGCAGGCGTTGGAAACGCTGCCGAGGTTTCCCA